>NZ_JSEH01000001.1 GCF_000801335.2 Desulfovibrio sp. TomC | reverse complement strand
GGCTGTGGGGCTGTTTCGGGTACGGCGGCGGACCGCCGTACCCGAAACAGCCCCACGGTCAGGTTAAATAACAGTTTGTTTTTAAAGTAAAGATACCCCGTTAAGAGTTTTTGGGGAGGGTGGGGGTCCGGGGGAGGGAACCCCTTTTTGCAAAAAGGGGTTCCCTCCCCCGGTTCCTCTTCCCTCATCTTCTCACCCCCGGAGGGATTCCTATGTCCACGAAAATGTGGGGCGGTCGGTTTGGCGAGGGGACTGGGGCCTTGATGGAGGCCTACAGCGAATCCGTGTCCTATGACCGGCGCATGTATAAGCAGGATATTGCCGGCTCCAAGGCCCATGCCCGGATGCTGGCCAAGCGCGGCGTGCTTGCTGGCGAGGAAGCCGAGCGTATTGTGGCCGGTCTGGATATGGTGCTTGATGAAATCGAGTCTGGAGCTTTCCCCTGGCGGGTGGAGCTGGAAGACGTCCACATGAACGTGGAACAGCGGCTCACCGAACTGATCGGACCGCTTGGGGGCAAGCTGCACACCGGCCGCAGCCGCAATGATCAGGTCTGCCTGGATTTCCGGCTGTATGTGGCCGAGAGCCTGGAGGTCTGGACGCGGCTTCTGCGCGAACTGGCCGGGGTCTTTATCGAGCGCGCCGCCGAACACCAGAACACCTTGCTGCCGGGCTGCACCCATTTGCAGCCGGCCCAGCCGGTTTCCTTGGCCCATCACCTACTGGCCTATGCCTGGATGTTCAAACGCGACTGTGAGCGTGCCGAAGACGCACTCAAGCGCGTGCGGGTCTCGCCCCTGGGCGCGGCGGCCCTGGCCGGCACCACCTATCCGCTCGACCCGGCCATGGTGGCCCGGAGCGTGGGCTTTTCCCATGCCTTCGGCAACAGCATGGACGCGGTGTCCGACCGGGATTTCGCCCTTGAAGCCCTTTTTGACGCCTCGGTCATCATGGCCCATCTGAGTCGCTTTTGCGAAGAGATCATCCTGTGGGCCAACCCGCGTTTTGGCTATGTCTCCCTGCCCGATGCCTATGCCACCGGGTCGAGCATCATGCCCCAGAAAAAAAATCCCGATGCCGCAGAACTGATGCGCGGCCGGGTGGGGCGGGTCTACGGTTCGCTTATGGGGCTTTTGACGGTGGTCAAAGGGCTGCCCCTGACGTACAACCGGGATCTTCAGGAAGACAAGGAGCCGTTTTTCGACGCCGACGACACGGTACGGGCCTCGCTGCGGGTCATGGCCGGCATGCTGTCCGAGCTGGTCTTTCGGCCAGAGCGGATGCGCGAGGCGCTGACCCAGGGCTTTTTAAACGCCACTGAGCTGGCCGACTATCTGGCGGCCAAGGGCGTACCCTTTCGGGAGGCCCATCATATCACGGGCCGGGCCGTGGCTCAGGCCGAGTCTCTGGGGATTGCCCTGGAGCAATTGACCCTGGACCAATTGCGTGTATTTTCCCCGCTTATACACGAGGATGTTTTCGAGGCGCTGCGGTATGAAACCGCCGTGGCCAGACGCAATGGACCCGGCGGGGCCGGTCCCCAATCCGTGACCAACCAGATGGCGGAACTCACCCGATGGCTTCAAAGACGTTAAATCTGCAGCTCCGCTGCCTGCAGGCCATAAGTGGCATCATCGACAAGGCTCTTGATTTAGAGCAGTCATTACAGGACATTTTGCGCATCCTGGCCGAGACCTTGTCCATGAAACGGGCCACCATCACCTTGATTGACCGTTCCACGGGCAAGCTCGTCATCAGCGTTTCCCAGGGGCTGTCCCCAGAGGAAAAGCGGCGGGGCGTGTACGGCTTAAACGAAGGGGTGACAGGCCTGATTTTTCAGACCGCCAAACCCTACGTGGTGCCGGATATCCGCAACGAACCGCTCTTTCTGGACAAGACCCAGTCGCGTACGATCGAGCGCGACCGCATATCGTTTATCGGCGTGCCGATTGTTCTCCACGGCCAGCCCCTTGGCGTGCTTAATGTGGACAGACTCTTTGGCGATGAGGTCGATTTCGAGGAAGACGAGGCCTTTTTGACCGTCGTGGCCACGCTCATTGCCCAGTTCATGAGCTTAAACCAGAAGTATGAGGCCAAGGTCGAGGTCTTAAAGCGCGAAAACGTCTCGCTCAAATACAAGCTTTCCCAGGAGTCGCGGGGGCTTTACATCGTGGGCAAGAGCCTGGCCATGCAGGATGTGCAGCGCCAGATCGAGAAGGTCGCCCCGACCCGGGCCACGGTTCTGCTCCTTGGCGAATCCGGTACCGGCAAGACGCTCATCGGCCGCATCATCCATGACCTGTCCGAGCGCAAGGACTATCCGTTCATCAAGGTCAACTGCGCCTCGATCCCGGAGAATCTGCTGGAATCCGAGCTTTTCGGCTACGAAAAAGGGGCCTTTACCGGCGCGGACCAGACCAAACCCGGCCGTTTTGAAGAAGCCAACAAGGGCACCATCTTTCTTGACGAAATCGGCGAGTTGCCGCTGGGCCTGCAGGCCAAGCTGTTGCGCGTGCTCCAGGACAAGGAATTCGAGCGCCTGGGCAGCAACAAGACCCGGCAGGTGGACGTACGCATCCTGGCCGCCACCAACAAGGATCTGGCCACCCTGGCCGAGACCGGGGCGTTTCGACCGGACCTTTACTACCGCCTCAATGTCTTCCCGCTGCAAACCCCGCCTTTGCGGGACCGCAAGGAAGACATCCAAAGCCTCATCATCCATTTTCTCACCAAGGTTTCCAAGGAATACGGCCGCAAGTTGACCTTTTCCACCGAGGCCCTGGCCGTTCTCAAGGAATACGACTGGCCGGGCAACGTGCGCGAGATGGAAAATCTTGTCGAGCGGCTGGTGATCCTGGCGGAAAACGAGCGTATCGACGCCGATCTGATCCGGCCTTATCTTACCATCCCCAGCCGGGAGGATGCCTACGAGTCCGACCGGGGCGAGGACGGCGAAGGTGCGCCATCGCTTAAAAGCCTGGAAAAATCGGTCGTTATCGACGCCCTGCGCCGCCATGGCGGCATCCAGCACAAGGCGGCCCGGGAGCTGGGCATAACCCCCCGGCAGATGGGCTATCGGGTCAAAAAGTTCAATCTCGAATCCATGGTGGCGGTGCAGCGGGTGAAAAACCGCTGAGCGGCCGCGCTGCTCAGGAGCGCGTTTTTTTGCCTCGAAAAGGCCGTCCGTCGGGCGGCCTTTTTTGTTTGCAACTGGGCGACAGGCGACGCTGTTCGGGGAAGGACGGGACCGGGTCGGCTGTTTTGCATCCTGAGGTCACTGGGTCCGGCCGTCGCCGAAAAGGCCCAGTACAGGCCGTGTTAGGGAGATGTTTGCGTGACGGATTGGCGACTTGCGAACGATGTTTTTCGACCATTTGGCTAATGGGGGAGTCAATAGTAAGGCCGCCCGCCTCGAAAGAGGCGGACGGCCTTTGGCCGCAGGAGCAGCCGGGCGTTTAGGCCCGGCTGAACTGGCGGTACTTGATGCGGTGGGGAATGTCGGCGGCAGCGCCCAGGCGGGCTTTGCGGTCGGCCTCGTACTCGGTGAAGTTGCCGTCGAAGAACACGGCCTGGCTTTCACCCTCAAAGGCCAGGATGTGGGTGGCCACGCGGTCGAGAAACCAGCGGTCATGGCTGATGACCAGGGCTGAGCCGGCAAAGGCCAGGAGCGCCTCTTCCAGGGCGCGCAGGGTGTTGACGTCCAGATCGTTGGTCGGTTCGTCAAGGAGCAGCACGTTGGCCCCGCTCTTGAGGATAAGGGCCAGATGCAGGCGGTTTTTCTCGCCGCCGGAGAGCACCTTGACCTTTTTCTGCTGATCCTGGCCGGTGAAGTTGAACCGGGCCACATAGGCCCGGGCGTTGACGTCCTTGGTGCCCAGGCGAATGGTGTCGTAGCCTTCGCCCACCACCTCAAACACGGTCTTTTCCGGATCAAGCGCCTCGCGGCTCTGGTCAACGTGGGCCAGCTGGACGGTTTCACCCAGGGTGAAGGTGCCGACGTCGGGTGTTTCCTGGCCGGTGATGAGCCGGAACATGGTCGTCTTACCCGCGCCGTTGGGACCGATGATGCCGACAATGGCCCCACGCGGCACGGTGAAGGTCAGATTCTCAAACAGCAGCCGGTCGTCAAAGCCCTTGGCCACGCCAACAGCTTCAATGACGTTCTTGCCCAGGCGCTGTCCGGGCGGAATGTAGATCTCCAGGTCCTTGGCCATGCGTTCGCCTTCCTGGGAGGCCAGCGATTCATAGGCGGCGATGCGGGCCTTGGACTTGGCGTGGCGCCCGTGCGGCGACATGCGCACCCACTCCAGTTCCCGGGCCAGGGTCTTGGACCGTTCGCTCTCGGATTTCTCTTCCTGGCGCAGGCGTTCCTGCTTCTGCTCCAGCCAGGAGGTATAGTTGCCCTTCCAGGGGATGCCCCGGCCCCGGTCGAGTTCGAGAATCCAGCCGGCCACGTTGTCCAGGAAGTAGCGGTCGTGGGTGACGGCGATGACGGTGCCCGGGTAGCTGTGGAGAAAATGCTCCATCCAGGCCACGGACTCGGCGTCGAGGTGGTTGGTGGGTTCGTCAAGGAGCATGATGTCCGGCTTTTGCAGAAAGAGCCGGCACAGGGCCACTCGGCGGCGCTCACCACCGGACAGGACGTTGCAGGGCGTGTCCGCCGGCGGGCAGCGCAGGGCGTCCATGGCCTGATCGAGGCGGCTGTCGAGATCCCAGGCGTCGCAGGCGTCGAGCTTTTCCTGGACCTCGCCCTGGCGTTCGATCAGCGCATTCATGGCGTCGTCGTCCATGGGCTCGGCAAAGGCGGCGTTGATGTCTTCAAATTCCTTGAGCAACGCGACCGTCTCGGCCACGCCTTCCTCGACCACTTCGCGCACGGTCTTGGTGACGTCCACCAGCGGGTCCTGCTCCAGGTAGCCGATGGTATGGCCCGGGGTGAGCACGGTCTCGCCCTGGAAATCCTTGTCCACGCCGGCCAGGATTTTGAGCAGCGTGGATTTGCCCGAGCCGTTGAGGCCCAGCACGCCGATCTTGGCACCGTAAAAATAGGACAGGGAGATGTCCTTGATGATGGGCTTTTTATCGTGGAACTTGCTGACGCGGATCATCGAGTAAATGATTTTATTCGGCTCGGCAGCCATGAAACCTCCAGGGGGGCGTCGTCCGTCCGGGGGACGGCGTCGTATCGAGGGTGTATTGCAAAAGAACCGACCACAACGCAAGCGGCCCACGCCCCGGCCAAATGGTCGGGGAGAGGGCCGCCGCAACAGTGCCCGGAGTATCCAAGCACAGGGAAAGGCTTACTTTTTCTTCTTAGCCATGGCTTCCTGGAGCATGTCGCCCAAGAGGTTCAGGCCGCCGCTCGGAGCTGCCGCCTTTTCCTTTTTGACGAAGCGCTTCCAGTCGTCGTTTTCTTTTTCCTTCTGGCCGCCAACCGGCGAGAGGGTCAACTTGCGCTTTTCGGTATCAATCTCGGACACCACGACCGAGGCCGTGTCGCCGATCTTGAGCTTCTCATAGGTCCCGGGTTCCAGGGCGTCGCGCAGCTTGGAAGCCGGCAAAAGCCCGGTGACGCCAGGAGCCAGATTGACGAAGATGCCGAACTGCTGGCGGTTTTCCACCACGCCGGAAACCGTCGATCCGATGGGGAAGGTCTCGGCCACGGCCAGCCAGGGGTCGCCCGAGGCTTCCTTGAGGGAAAGCGCGATACGGCGCTTGGCCAGGTCGATGTCTTTGACCGACACGGTCACGGAATCGCCCGGGGAAACCACGTCCGAGGGCTTGGCCACCCGGCGCACATGGCTCATTTCACTGACATGGATGAGGCCCTCGATGCCCGGGGCGATCTCGACAAAGGCACCGAAATCGGCCAGCCGAACCACTTTGCCCTCGACCTTGTCCCCAACCGTGAACTGTCCGTCAACGCTGTCCCAGGGATCGGCCCCGGCCTGCTTGATGGACAACGAGATGCGGGGACGGCCCTTCTTGTCGCGGTCAAAGGCCAGGACCTTGACGGTCACGGCTTCGCCGATGGCCACGACGTCCTCGGCCTTTTCGGCCCGGGACCAGGACAGCTCGGAGAGGTGGATGAGGCCTTCAAGACCCGGAGCCACTTCGGCAAAAGCGCCAAAGGCCACAATGCGGCTGATGACGGCCGGGACCACGTCGCCCGGGGCAACCGTCTCCAGAAAGCGCAGTTCGGACTCGACGCGTTCCTGTTCCAACAGTTTGCGTCGGGACACGACGATGTTTTTGCCGTCACGCTCAAAGGTGATGATGGCGAATTGGTACATTTGGCCCACATGGGCCTCGGGATTGTCGGTAAAGGCCAGATCGATCTGGCTGACCGGACAAAAGGCGCGGCGGTGGACGATCTCCACATCAAATCCGCCCTTGCGCGAGGCGATTACCTTGCCCTCGACCGGGATGCCGTTCTCGAATGCCTCCCGAAGGGCCTCCGCGCCGCCTTGGCCGGTGAGCGCCTTGGACAGGGCAACTTCGTCGCCGCGGACAGAGACGACGTAGAGGGTAACCTCGTCGCCTTCGCTTACGGCAAGTTGTCCGGTTTCGTCGAGAAATTCGGCTTTATCGGCCACGCCATCGAGCTTGGTGCCGGTGTCCACCACAAGAGTGGTCTCGGTAACCGCGATGACGGGTCCGGTGATGCGGTCTCCAACGTGGATTTCGCCGCCGCGTTCGGCCAAAGAGGCCTCCATGAGTGCGGCGAATTCGCCCTCGGCCGGCATTTCCTTGGTGTCCGGCGAATGGTCTGCCATGATCGCTCCGAAAAGATGGGGGTGATTTTTTGGCGCGAGAGCGCCGGGGGGCAATGTAGCGCAGCGGCTATCCTTGTCAAATGCGAAAGAAGCCCTATCCTCCACAAAACCGTCTCTGAAGTGCAAGGAAGTCGTCACATGGACCCAGTCACCCACGTCGTTGCCGGGGTACTTATCGGCCAGGCCGCCCGGGATCGTTTCCCTGAAACCAAGGCCCTTGTTCCCTTGTCTGCTCTGGCTGCTTGGATGCCGGATGTTGATAATATCGTTACGTTTTTTGGTGCGGAAGCGTACATGCGCCACCATCGTGGCTACACCCATTCCCTGCTTGGCGGAGCGCTGCTCGCCTGGCTCCTGGCCATCGTTGCAGCCCGGTTTTGCGGAGGGGCAAAGACCTCCAAACTCTTTATTCTTTTTTATTTTGGCGTGCTGTCCCATCTCTTTCTCGACTGCATTACTTCCTATGGCACGGGGATATTTCTGCCGTTTTCCGATGTCCGGGTGTCGGTCCCCTCGGTGTTCATCATTGATCCGATCTACACCCTGGCCATGATTGCCCTGGCCGTGGCGGCCTCGTTTCGCCCGGCGGCCCGCAAGAAACTGGCCGTGGCCGGGTTGGCCGTGATGCTCGTCTGGCCCGCTGTGGGCTTTGGCATGGGCAAGGCCGTGGCCGCCCATGCCCGTACGCTGCTGGTGGCCACGGGACAGCAGCCGACGACCGTTATCGCCCAACCTGACGCCTTTGCGCCGCTGTGGTGGAAAATCATTGCCGAGGAAGGGGACGGGTATGTGCTGACAGGCCTGAGCCTTGCCGCGCCGGATACGCTCCTGCCCGAGCGGCGTTTCGAGCGGGCCGGGCGGGCGGAGCTTGACGCCCTGGGCCGCACGGCTCCGGTTTTTTCCCAGTATGTCTGGTTCACGGATTTTCCCGTCAAATCCGCCGCCGCCACCCCGGAAGGCACGACCGTCACCTTTCAGGATCTGCGATTTATGGCCGTCAACCCGCTGGTGGCCATGGTGCGAGGGACTATGGTGCCGTTTACCCTGACTGCCTATCTCGATTCGACAGGCAGGCTTACCCGGGCTGTTTTTTCCCAAATGGGCAAGGGCGAGAAAATTCTGCCCAATACGGACATCGCCACGGCTGCTGTCGGGGGCGGCTGAGAACGCCCGCCCGCATTGACAAGTCAAAAACCGGCCCGGGGTGCGCGTTGACGCATCCCGGGCCGGTTTCATTTCGGGACATTGTGCTGGCGACACGACCAATCCCATCAAAGTCAATCATCGGTTGTCCCGGTCCCAGCCTCTTCCCGTCTTTTCCTGCGCAACGTCCGTCCGTCGACTTGGCAGCGTACCCGGTCAAATCAGACAAACCCCAGGAGGGGATTCCAAAGGGACTCAGTCCCTTTGGCCGCCGATGGCCTCTTCGCCTCCAGTTCCCTCGTCACAGCATACTAGCTGACCGGGGCCAGAGCGAGGAGGATTTCCGTCAGGTATTCTTCGGGCGGCGTGGTCTTGGGATCATTGAGGTAGATTTCCAGGCTCGGCTCGGCGGTGAATTTCCGGCCCGACTGCGGTCCCCAGACCCCGGCCAACCAGGCATAGGCCGGAGCCAGCTTGGTGTATGGTCCCTTGACCACGGCGCTGGCGTATTCCCGGTCGCCGGTGACAGCCACCGGCAGGTCCGGCGTGCCGGCAAAACTCTCGGGCACGGTCAGGCAGGCGTCGTAGCGGATTTTCTCCGGCGGCGTGATTTGCGGGCAGTCGTGGCCGATGCCGATGAATTGGGTCGTCGGGCCGAACAATCCGAGCGGTCCGGCCAGGGCACACAACGTTGCCCAGGCCGCTTCGCACTGGTCATAGGGTCCGACGTGGCGCACGCAGGCCACCTTGGTAGGCGGCAATTTCTTGATCGTCACGGTCAATTCCATGGTCATGAACTCCTCTTGGACGATAGGTGGGCGTTGTACGATAACAGGGGGACCTTTGCGTTCCCGGCAGGCGCGCCGCCAAGCCGTGGGCGTCATCGAATAGGCGCTGCGAAAGGCCCGGCCAAAGGCTTCGGGGGCGTCAAATCCTGCTTCCAGGGCCACATTGGTAATGGGCTGGTCGCCGTAGCACAAGCGCTGGGCCGCCCGTTCCAGCCGCAGCCGGCGCAGGCACGCGCCCACGGTTTCGCCGGTGATGCCGGCAAAGACGCGGTGGAAGTGATAGGGCGAGAAATTGGCTGCGGCGGCAATGGCGGCCAACGACAACTCGCCGTCCAGATCCGCCTCCATCACCCGCATGGCGGCGAGTACCCGCCGTTCCCAGTCCTTTTGCGTCTGCGTGGTCATGTGTCCTCCGTGCCCAGGGTGATACCTCGCTTACGGGCTCCCTGCCTGATATTTTTTGCTTTTTCCACGAGCGATGGAATTTTTTATAAATGGATCTGATAAACAGCTAAAAATTATTGTTGAACAATAATAAAAGTTCGTTTATCAAGTTCGGGTCTGGACGCTTGCAGAAACCCGGGGGACCATCGGCCGGCCTTTCCCCCGAAACCGAGGCGTGGAAACGTCGAATGACGGAGCTTTGCATGGAAACCGTGAATAATCTTGACAACATCCGTCGTCAGGGCTGGCTGCTTGAAACCGCTTCCCTCGCCGCCGCCCTGTCCGTCGTGCCGCTGACCGCCCTGTACTGGGCCTTCTTCAACAGTCTGCCCGACGACATGACCCGGCAGGCCGCGGCCCTGGCCGTTCAGCCCGAGTTGCCGGGGTGGGTGCGCCTGCTGTGCTTTGTCGCCGCCATGGTCCCGGGCGCAGCGCTTCTGGTCGTGCTCTTGCGCCTACGCCGGCTTTTCGCCCTTTACAAAGAGGGCAGCATCTTTTCCCTGGCCAACGTGCTGGCCTTTCGCAGCGTCGCCCGGGCGCTTTTGGCCTGGGCTGTGTGTTCAATCCTGTTTACGCCGCTTTTCTCCCTGGCCGTCACGGCAGCCAATCCGCCGGGCCGCCACATGATCAGCCTGGGTGTTGGGAGTACCGAAGTGGTACTGGTCTTTTTGGCGATCCTCGCTCTGGTTATCGGCCGGGTCATGGACGAAGCCAGACGTCTGGACGAAGACGCGGCTTTGACAGTATAGGCCGGCTATGGCGATCATTGTCAATCTCGACGTCATGTTGGCCCGGCGCAAGGTCAGCTCCAAGGAGCTGGCCGAGGCCGTCGGCATCACCGCCCAGAATCTGTCCATCCTCAAAACCGGCAAGGCCAAGGCCATCCGCTTCACCACCCTGGAAGCCATTTGCGCCTTTCTGGCCTGTCAGCCCGGCGACATCCTGGAATATCGCCCGGACGGCGATTCGCCGGCAACCCAAGGAGACTGACGTGGCTATAAGCGTCATCCTGGCTCATCCCGACCCCGGGAGCTTCAACCATGCCCTGGCCCGGGCCGCCTGCGACGCCCTGGCCGGCCTTGGCTGCACCGTGTGCTTCCACGACCTCTACGGCGAAGGCTTCGATCCCAGGCTCCCGGCCGCGGAACTTGGCCGCAACGCGCGCCTGGACCCCGTCCTGGCCCGGCACTGCGATGAGGCCGCCGCCGCCCACGGCTTTGTCATCGTCCACCCCAACTGGTGGGGGATGCCGCCGGCCGTGCTGACCGGCTGGGTGGACCGGGTGCTGCGCCCGGGCGTGGCCTACGAGTTTATTGACGGCGACGGCGGCGAGGGTGTGCCGCGAGGACTGCTGGCCGCCAAGGCCGCCGTCATCCTCAACACCTCCAATACCGCTGCCGAGCGCGAAACGCGCGTTTTCGGCGACCCCTTGGAGCGTATCTGGAAAGACTGCATTTTTGATCTGTGCGGCGTGTCCGACGTGCGGCGCCGCATGTTTGAAACCATGGTCACCAGCACCCCGGCCCTGCGCCAGGACTGGCTCAATGAAGCGGCTGCCCTGGTCGCCCAAACCTTCGGCCCGGCCGCATAAAAGGAGCATCCCATGCCGTTCGTCAATATCAAGATCACCCGCGACGGAGCCACCACCGAACAGAAAGCCAGACTCATCGAGGGCGTCACCAACCTGCTGCGCGACGTTATGGGTAAAAATCCCCAGACCACGGTGGTGATCATCGAGGAAGTCGAGTGCGATAACTGGGGCATCGGCGGCGAATCCGTCACCGTGCGCCGGGCGCGGGGGTGATGCCAGAGGGGGGAGAAGAACGAAGAGACAAGAGTGGGGCGCTGCCCCACGCCCCGCCGGGGGCGTCAAGCCCCCGGCCCCCCCAACGGTGGAGGCTGGAGGACGGTCGGGTGGACGGGAGATGGGGAGGTTGTGGTGGCTTGTGCAGACGGGACGCTTTTTTTTCGGGGCGAGGCTGACGCTTGCGCGCCGGCCTCGCCCCGAAAAAACGCCCACCGACTGGCCATCGGTCCCGAAGCGGGACCGAAAGGGGAGGTCGGAGTGCCGGGTTCGTTTAAAAACGGATCAGGTAGACGCCGGCCAAAAGCAGGATGGAGCCGGCCAGGCGTTTGCCGTCAAAGGCGATGTGCGGAAAGCCGAGCAGGCCGAAGTGATCGAGCGCCATGGAGGCCGCCACCTGCCCGGCCAGGGTCAGGGCAATCATGGCCCCGCCGCCGATGCGTGGGGCCAGAATCACGGTGGCTGTGACGAAAAAGGCTCCCATGGTGCCGCCAACCCAGTACCACCAGGGTGAGGCTTTATAGGCCGAGGCGAACGGCACGCCCTGGCCCATGACGGCCAAAATGGCGGCCAGGGCCAGGGTGCCGACCAGGAACGACACGAAGGCAGCCGGGATCGCCCCGTCCAGCACGCCGGCCAACTTGGAGTTGATGCCGGCCTGGACGGGCATGAACATACCGGCGGTCAGGGCCAGGGCCAGGAGGATATACTGCATGGGGGTCCCGGGGCTTAGTAGCGTTTGTCGATGACGGTCTTGCCAATGGGGGCCAGGGCCAGACCGGCCAGTTTGAGGTGCTGCAGGGCAAAGGGAATACCGATGATGGTCACGAAGTTGGCCACGGCAGCCAGCAGATGGCCGATGGCCAGCCACACGCCGGCCAGAACGAACCAGATGACATTGCCGATAAAGCCCAAGGTGCCGGTGCCGATGTCGTGGCCGGTCACGTCGCGGCGGTCCACGACTTCCTTGCCAAACGGCCACAGGGACAGGTTGCCCAGCACAAAGCAGGCCCGGGTCCAGGGCAGGCCGATGATGGTGATGGCCATGACCACCCCGGCCAGATACCAGCCGATGGCCAGCCAGAAGCCGCCGAGGAGAAGCCACAGGATGTTCATCAGAAAATTAACGGGCTGCATGAGATACTCCTTGTCGTCAGGCGTTGGGGAGGCGGGTCAGAAGGGAAGCTACGGCGCGCAAGTGGGCTTTCTCCTCCAGAGCCAGGGTGGTGAACAGCTCTTTTGACTGCGCATTGTTCGTGCGCCCGGCCAGCCGGGAATAGAGGTCCAGGGCCTGGGCCTCGACAGAAGCGGCCAGTTCCAGGGTTTCCCGGGCCGAGGTCGGTTCGCCGCCGAGCAGGGCCAGAAAGTCGGCGGCGGGAAGTCCGCCTTCCAAATCAGGCGCGGCCGTGGCGAGCAGGGTGTCCAGATCGGATGTTTCGCCGGTTTCCTTGTCATACAGGCTGTGGACATGGTGCAGATGGCGTTCTTCAAAAAGGGCCAGCCGCGTGAACGTGGCGGCGGTGTCGCCGTCCTGTGCCGCTGCGGCCAGCTTTTTGTAAAAAGCGCCCAGGGCCGCTTCCATACCAAGCGCCGCACGCAATATCTGGCGCGGGGTTTCGTTGCCGGAAAGCAGCGTCAGGCCGGCATCCGGCGTTCCGGTTGCGGCCGCTCCCTGCCAGGCCATGGCCCCGCCGAGCATGTTGACGATGTGGGGAAATCCGGCTCCGGCCAAGAGACGGGCGGCAGCGGCGCTGCGCATCCCGCCCCGGCAGTAAACCACAACAGGCTTCTCTTTGTCGATTTCCCCCAAACGGTCCGGCAGGTCGGGCAAAGGCACAAGGGTTGCCCCGGGCAGGTGAAACTCCTCGTATTCCGGCTCCATGCGGACATCGAGCAGGGTCAGGCCGCCGGGGCGCGTGGCGTCCAGCAGGGCGCGAACGGACTCAGCCGAGGCGTTTTCAATCGGGGCCTGAGCAGCAGCTTGGGGCATGACGTCTCCGGGGTTGCGGGTTGCGTTTTAGTCGGTGGGTAGGATAGCAAGGGCCGTGCGCCTCAAGCATATGCTCGTGGGCGGGAAATATTGTCAAGGCGGGAACGTATGGGTCAGGGTACGACGCGGTGGCTGGCGCCGCTGTGGCTGGAGTTGGCAGTCATCCTTGTGTTGGGAGCAGGCTTGTCCGTGGCCATGAACATGGCCCGGGCGGAACCGGTGCCCTGGGTGGTGGATTTCGCTGCCCTGGACAAGCGTGATGCGCTGCGGCGCGGGCTTGAAACCATTGATCCCCACGCAGCCCTGACCATGCTCGGCAAGCCCGGGGTGGTCTTTGTGGACGCCCGCACAGCGGATGAATTTGCCATGCACCGGGTGGCCGGGGCCAAGAACCTGCCGCAGGAAACCATGTACGGCGACCTGGACGCGGCGGCCAAATCCCTTGGGCTTGCCCCCGAGGATCGCATCGTGGTCTATTGCGGGAATTTGCTGTGTGATAAAAGCAAGGAACTGGGCGAAGCATTGCGCACTGCCGGATTCTCGTATGTCACGGTCATGCCGGATGGTTTTGAAGGCTGGCTGCTCGTTGGCGGGCCTACGGAGGGCGGCGCATGAGAGTGTTTGGCATCCTGGCCCGCATGGCTCTGGGTCTTATTTTTCTGGCAGCGGCCTGGGACAAGATCGTCGATCCCATGGCCTTTGCCAAGATCATTCGCAATTATCAGATCTTGCCGGACATGGCGGTCGCCGGTGTGGCGCTCACCCTGCCCTGGATCGAGGTGGTGGTGGGGGTCTGTCTGCTGACCGGGTTTGCCGCTCGGGGGGCGGCCCTGTCCGGTTGTCTCATGATGGCCGTGTTCCTGTCGGCCATGGCCTGGGCCCAGCACAAGGGCATTGCCACCCAGTGCGGCTGTTTTACCACCAAGGCCGATGACGCCATCTCCACGGTCACGTTTATCCGCGACGGTTCGATCATGGTCCTGGCCTTGCTCGTCTCTGTGGATGTCTTTGTCCGGGCACGACGCGCCTAGGAAACCGTATGTCCGGGGTCAAAGTCATACCCATAGGCAAGCCGCGCACTGTGCGGCAACGGATCCTGGAATCCCTCGGCGATTTGCTGGCCCGGCAGGGGTTTGATGGCTTGTCGCTGGACGTCGTGGCCAAGGCGGCCGGACTGGAGCGGGCGGTTGTCCTGCGCCATTTCCAGGATCTTGACGATATCGTCACAGCCTTTGGCCAGTCTGCGGCTTTCTGGCCGACGGTTGCCGAGCTGCGCGAGGATGTGGCCGACCGGTTTGCCGCCATGCCGCCCCGGGCCCAACTGGCCCATTATTTCAAGGCGACCATCCGGGGCCTGCTCGCCCGGCCGCGCACCTTGGACATCCTGGCCTGGGAGCTTATGACCCGCAACCGCTACACCCGCCTGCTCGAATACCCGCGTGTCCGCGCGGCCCTGGAATTTTTCGAAACCGTCACCGGCGAGGTGCCCGAATCCCTGGATCTGACGGCGGTGGTGGCCGTGCTTGGCGGCGCCGGCATCTTCCTGGCGGTACGCTCCCGGCAAAGCGGGGTGTTTGGCGGCCTCAATCTCTATGACGATACCGACCGCGAACGCGTGGACCGCGTACTGGATCTGCTCCTGTCCGGCATCATGCGCGAGGCCGAAGTCCGTCTGTAACAAAGCCGTGCGACCGGCAGCCTGTTGGGCCGGGGAGGAGACTTTCCTATGTTGATGCAGGATAAAAAAGCCGTGGTCTTTGGTGTGGTCAACGAACGCAGCATTGCCTACGGCATTGCCAAGTCTCTGACCGAACAAGGGGCGAAGCTGGCCCTGGGCTACGCCGCAGAACCCATCCGCAAGCGCATTGAGCCCATTGCCGCCGCGCTTGGAGCTGACTTCATCTTTCAATGCAACGTCTCCAGCGACGAGGAGATCGCAGCTGCGGCCGGCGTCGTCCAGGAGCAGTGGGGCAGCGTGGACGCGCTGGTCCACTCCATTGCCTATGCCAACCGCGAGGATCTGACCGGCCGGTTTATCGACACCAGCCGGGAGGGGTTCCGCGTGGCCCTGGACGTGTCGGCCTATTCGCTGGTGGCCCTGTGCCGGGCCTTTGAGCCGCTGTTGTCCCCTGGCGCGTCGGTTATGACGCTGAGCTACTACGGCGCCGGGCGGGTTGTCGCCAACTACAACGCCATGGGCGTGGCCAAGTCCGCACTGGAGGCCAGCGTGCGCTATCTGGCCGTGGATCTTGGCAAGCGCGGCGTACGCATCAACGCCATCAGCGCCGGCCCGGTCAAGACCATGGCCGCCTCGGCCATCCATGGGTTCCGCACCATTTTGGAGACCATCGAAAACCGTTCGCCGCTGGGGCGCAACATCACCCTGGAAGACATCGGCCGCTGCGCCCTGTATCTGGCGTCCGACCTGTCGTCGGGCACCACCGGTGAAGTGATCTTCGTCGATTCCGGCTACAACATCATGGGTGTGTGATACGCGCCCTGCCTGCTTGTAAAACGCCAAAAGGCCGGAGTGATCCGGCCTTTTTTTATGGATGGTGCGCGGCAGGGGGGGTTAATGGTTGCTGAGGTAGTTTGATTCGACGTATTTTATTTCGTACCATGACCCATCCGGATTGACTGTTCCGTTTATGCTGTGCAGCGAACCAATAATAGACGATCCGCCGGCAGGATAGATACTTCCTGAAGCGAGTACTGTTCCAAACCAGTCAACTCCGCCGCCAAGTGTAAATTTACCCCCGGTATAAAGGAATATTTTGGCGGCGGAAGTATAGAATGTTTCGTCAATGCTATCCATTTTGTTGCTATTATTGAAGCAATTTCCGTTTGTAGACGTCTTAACGTAGATCGTTGCATTGCTTGAGGCATCTCCTGAAACGAAGATGTTGATATCTCCGGCAGACACATCGAAGCAAATGTCAGTCCAGGCCGTACTGAATGTGGTGTAGTAGTAGTTTCCAGCAGTAAATGTTTTTTGGCTGTTGATAGTGATGGGGGTTGTGGCGGTAAATGTCGGCGCAGTCGGCGGTGTATAGGTGGCGCAGGCCACCGGGGGCGTCGGGGCTGTTGGATTCGTGTAGATGTTGCCATACAGATGGGTATTCCACTGCGTCTCTGTGACGCCGCTCTTGGCGTACATGTTTCCGTAAATCGTGATATTTTGCAGGTCGATGTTGGCTTGGCTGTGGATATCGACATAGATGGTCGAACCGCCAGTGACGGTGACGGTGTCAGCGGCGTAGATGTACTGCTTGGTCGAGGCCGTTCCCATGCTGCCGTTCATAAAATTAACGGTGGAGAGACTGTGGATGTTGCCCCAGACCTTGGAACCGCCGTTTATGGTCACGCTGCCTTTGGCGTAGATATTGCCGTTGATGGTTGCACCACCGTCGATGAGTACGTCGCCCTGGGCGTAGAGATCGCCGTTAACCACATCCGAGCCGCCGCTGACCGTGATGTTGGCGTTGGAGCAGACGAATTCGCCTGTGCCGCCCACTTTGACGCCGCCGCTAATGGTGAGGGTGGCCGTGGGCGAGGTTGTGGTGATGGAGCCGGCAATGGTCGAACCGCCCTGAATGCTCAGGGTTTCAGACAGCACATCGCCTTCCACATACCCGGCAACTTTGATATTTTTTGCGGTGTTGACGTTTTTCCCAGAGGAGTTGTTCGTCCCGCCGGAAGAGGCCGGCGTAATATTGGCCGTCATGAGCGCGTTGGATACATACGAGGTGCCTGGGTTGGCCATGCCGAGCACGGTGACGGGATAGGTGCCGGCACCGGTATCCTTGACGCCTACGTTGAGGCGAAAGCTCACGCCATTGGTCATGGAGAAGTCGGTACTTCCGGCGGTATGGAGAGTCGCCAGGGCGGCATCATTTTGTGACCGAGCATAATTCAAACCCGAATAGGCGGCATACGTGGCCAGATCCGCCCGATTGTCCTCAAGCATCGTTCCAAGCGTCGTTGCGTACTGAGAGTGGATTGCTGCGGAAACGCCGGCGAGCAAAACCAGGGCCGCTATGGCATAAATAAGCGTAACGCCTTTGGTGTCCATCGTATTCTCCCCGGTCGTGAATCTTGTAATTGCCATAAGAGAATAATTATTTTTTAGGATAATAGCTTGACGTGTCGGCAAAACCGTAGTGAAAGTTATATCTCTTTGTTTTTTCGTCAGTTTCAGCCTGGATGCGAGAAGTCTCATTGCTATTATTGTTCTGGATAAAATCATCCTTGTCCAGTCAATAATTAAGTCCCAAAGGGTGGCTTGCAAGGTCTGCTTTTTTTCTTCCGGAAAATCTGGGCCAGTCAGGGTGGTTCGGGCAAGTGGACTTGACGCCGCCCGGGATTGTTGACACCTTCCTCTAAACAAATGTTTAATACAAATGTTTAGGAGGCGCTATGGCCGAAGAACCAAGCGGAGTCAAGGAACGGCTGTTCTGGGCGGCGCTGCGAACTTTTGCCGCCAAGGGCTACAAAGGCGCGACCGTGCGCGACATCTGCCAGGCGGCTGGTGGGGCCAACCTCAATGCCGTGCAGTACTATTACGGCGGCAAGGATAAGCTGTACCAGGCCGTCCTGGCGGTGCTCTTTACTGAAGGCGACCGCCGGTTGCGCCAGAGACTGGCGGAGGGCGCCGCAACCTCGGCCGAGGATCGGCTGCGACTGCTGCTCAAGGTCTATTGCCAGACGCTTTTTGCCCACGGTGAGGCCAGTGACGCCTTTTTACATCTCTGGGTGATGGAGCTGGCCAATCCGACCCCCTTTTTCGGTGAGATGCTGGAGCGTCATAGTCGGCCCCAGACTTTGGCCATGCTACAGCTTATGGCTGATTTCCTCGGCCAGGGCGTTCCTGTGTCGGTCCTGGTGGCCTGCATGGCAAGTGTCCTTGGTCCAGCCCTGTATCAGGCGCTGCTGTGGCCGACACTGCAACACATTGTGCCTGCGCATCCACCCATGACCGAACACTGGGTCGAGCTGGCCGAGCACTGCTGCCGCTTTTCCCTGGCCGGACTGGCTGCGGTGCGTGCGTCCCTGGATGGAGGCAGCATATGAAGACACAGACAGCCTTTCACGGACGTATCGCAACTCTGGATGGCCTGCGCTTGGTCGGCGTGTTGGCCGTGGTGGCTCTCCATGCCGGCGTAGCCTACAGCACCGTGGTCCCCTGGTGGTATGTGAGCGATCCGGCCAGGAGTCGGCTGATTGATATTCTGTTGTCCGTCGCCGACGGGTTCGCCATGCCGCTGCTCTTTGCCGTGTCCGGGTATTTCGCCCTGCCGTCGCTTCGGCGTCGCGGCGTGGCCGGCTTTGTGGTCGGCAAGGCTTGGCGGCTGCTTGTGCCGCTCATCGGCCTGACGCTGTTTTACTGCCCGGTCATTGCCTACGTCGATTACCGGGACAAAGGCGGAACAGAGGGCTTTTTCGCGCATTGGCTGGCCATGTTGCCTTCGCTTGCCGACTGGCGCTGGCTGTACTTCTCCGGGATGCAGGCTCCGGCGGCCGCCAGGGATTTGGTCTGGCCGTACCATCTGTGGTATCTGGCCTTGCTGTTTCTTTTCTGCCTGGGGCTGGCCGCAGTGGGGTGCGTTGCCGGGTCGGTGTTGGCCCGACGCATTGAGGGAAGCGGGGCGGGCTGGGGGCGGTTTGCTGTCCTGGCCCTCGTGGTTGGTGTGGCCGCCGGGCTGGGCCAGTTTTTTTGGTCGGACGCAGCCTGGGTCAGACTGGGACCGTTCCTGGCTTTTCAGCCCGCCCGCGTTCCCCAATATATCGGCTTTTTCCTGCTTGGCCTGGTGGCCTGGAAGCATGGCTGGTTCGTGAAGCATGCTCTTCCGGGATGCCTTTGGGTCTGGAGCCTGGGCACTGTGGTTCTGCTTGTGGCCATGGTGGCCAGTCGGGTGGCGGCCCTGGCCGGCGGTCTCCTGGCCGGCGGGTTCCTTGTCGCCCATGGGCTGGCCCGCACCGGATTCGCTCTGGCCGTCATGGGCCTGCTGGCCGCAGCCCTGGCTCGAACCGGGCCGCAGTCGCTGTGGCAACGGCCCGGACTGGACGCGGCCTCCTTTGACCTTTATCTCCTGCATTTCCCGCTGCTCATCGTTTTGCAATATGCCCTGGTTACAACGGGACTGCCGATCATCGCCAAGGTCGGCCTGTGTTTCCTGGTTCCGACGGCGGCGTGTCTGGGGGTTGGCCGGCTTTTTGGCCGGCGGCGGCGTCTGACCATGCCGGTGGTTGCCGGTGTCGTCTTTTTGGTTTGTCTGGTGGTGTGGCGTTGAGGCCGCCGGGAATTGCGGCAGATGGTCAAGGAGAACCGACATGCCCCGCGAAGAGTTTCTGCAGCGCATCGCTCCCTGCGGCCTGGACTGTGGCCGTTGTCTGGACAATCCTGCCAGTCCCATCGGTCGGCAGGCCCGGGAACTGGCCCGGGAACTTGGCGGTTTTGGCCGACGGGCGGCGTTTTTCGCCGAACTCGATCCGGTCTTTGCCGCCTACCCGGACTTTGACCGTATCCTGGTCAGACTGGGCCAGGGCGGGTGCTCAGGCTGTCGGACCGGGCACTGTCTGCTGGCCGAGTGCCGGGTCAAGGATTGCGTAGTGGCCAGGGGCGTTTCGTTTTGCTTTGAATGCCCGGAATTTGCGGCCTGCGACCCGGGTCTGCCGCCGGGACTGGCCGAACGGTGGCGGGCCAACAACCAGCGTATGGCCGACTCCGGCCTTGACGCCTATGCGCTGTGGCTGGACGACCAGCCCCGCTACTGATTGCGCTGGGAGACGGATCAACCGCCGCCAACCGGCGGAAAGATGCCCACCCGGTCGCCGTCGTGCAGAACGTGGTCCAGCTCGACGGTCACGCCGTTGACGAACACGATCTTGATTTCCTCGTGGGGAATGGCCAGGCGCGCGGCCAGTTCAAGGACGGTTTCGCCGTCAACGATGGGAAACTCGCCGGCATTGCCGGGAGTCAGCGGGGCCAGGGTGGCGTAGCATTTGAGATCGATGGGCATGGCATCCTCCCGGGGCCGGCATTGTGGTCAGCGTTGTGTTTATGCCAACATATTTTCCCCTGTCTGTCCACGGTGCAGCTGTCGTGATTGCGCGCCCGCAGCGTTGCCTAATCGGTTGGCTGCGTGTAAGCTGGCGAAGAGTTTGATTTGGTTTTTGCCTGTCGCGCTTCCAAATCCGATTTTGCATCAAAAACGCCAGAGAGACTGCTTCGGAGGCTTCCCCATGCAACAAACCGTCATCGAACTGCTCATCGCCCGGCTCAAGGAAATCGGCATCACCGACGTATTCGGGGTGCCGGGCGATTTTGCCTTCGCCTTAAACGACGCCATTGACAACGATCCCGACATGCGCTGGATCGGCTGCACCAATGAACTCAACGCGGCCTATGCCGCCGACGGCTATGCCCGCATCAAAGGACGCGCCGCCCTGTGCACCACCTACGGCGTGGGCGAGCTCTCCGCCCTGTGCGGCGTGGCCGGCTCCTATACCGAGCATTTGCCGGTCTTTCATTTGGTCGGGATGCCGTCTATTTCCACCCAGCAATCCCGGCGCATCGTCCACCACACCCTGGGCGACGGTCTGTTCGACGCCTTTTCCACCATGACCAAGCCTGTGGTCTGCGCCAGCGCCATTTTGACCGCCGAAAACGCCGCCTGCCAGATCGAGCGCTGCATCGAGGCGGCCATTGCCCGCAACCGGCCGGTCTACATGGCCCTGCCCCAGGATCAGGCCGACAAGCCTCTGCCCGGACAGTACGTCTGCGCCCCTGAGGCTCCGGTCAGCAATCCGCCGGTTCTGGCTGCGGCCATAGAGGCCATTGTTGAAAAAATCACCGCCGCCGGCTCGACCGTGGTCCTGGCCGGCTATCTCATCGCCCGACTTGGCCTTCGCAGCGCGGCCCATGAACTGCTTACCCGCACCGGTCTGCCCTATGCCACCATGTTCATGGACAAGACCGCCCTGGATGAGACGCATCCCAGCTACATCGGGCTCTATGACGGCCGCATCATGAATCCCGAGGTGCGCGACTTCGTGGAAGGCTGCGACTGCGTGCTCAACCTCGGGGCGCAGTGGAGCGATTTCAACACCGGGGCCTTTACCGCCCACATCGATCCCAGCCGCATGATTGCGGTCATGCAGCACGAGGTGCGGGTGGGCCATGCCGTTTTTGCCCATGTGGAGATGCGCGACGTTTTGGCCGGTCTGGCCCGGGTGTTGCCCCACAAGCCGGCCTCCGGCCCCCGGGCCAAGGGACTGGGCCAGCCCAAGGGCGCGCCCGGCGATCCCATCACTCCGGATTATCTCTATCCGCGCTGGGAGCAGTTCTTGCGACCGGGCGACGTGGTCATGGCCGAGACCGGCACGGTGTCCATGGGGCTTGGGTTTGCGCTGATGCCTCAGGGGGCGGAGTTTTTCAACCAGACCCTGTGGGGAGCCATAGGCTGGGCCACGCCGGCTTCGTTTGGGGCCGCCCTGGCCGCGCCCGAGCGCCGCACGCTGCTTTTTACCGGCGAAGGTTCGCACCAGATGACGGCCCAGGAACTGGGCCAGTTCGGCATGCACGGCTTGAAGCCCATCGTCTTTTGCCTCAACAACGACGGGTATCTGATCGAACGGTTGTTGTGCAAAAATCCCCTGAGTTCCTACAACGATCTGGCTCCCTGGAACTACGCCCAATTGCCGGCGGCCTTTGGCCTGACCGATTGGTACTGCGCCAAGGTGACCACCAATGCCGAACTGGAGCAGGCCCTGGCCAAGGCCGAGACCTGCGGCACGGGAGCCTACATCGAGGTGGTCATGGACCGCATGGCCGCTTCGCCCCTGGCCCAAAAGCTCGGGGAATCGATCAAGACGCTCTACGCCAGCGCCAAATAAGCTGGAGCGCCCCGGGCAAAACGCCGCTTGGCCCGGGGCGAGAGCAAGACCGGCGAAGACGATCAGGCCCGGTGGTCGGCCTCAGGCCGTGGCGGCCGGGGCCTGGGGCAGGGTCACGACGCACCGCGTTCCCCCGGACAGCAGTCCCATGGCGATGCCGCCGGAATACTTGCGGGTGATGGCCTTGGCCATGGCCAGTCCCATGCCCGTGGCCATGGGATCGGTGGAGTGAAAGGGGCTGAAAATCCGGGTCAGTTCTTCGGCGCTGAGCGTCTGGCCGGTGTTGTCGATGGTCAGTTTGGCAAATCCCGGGCGACCTTCGCTTGGCTGGCAGCGAACGGTCACGCGCGGGTCGCCGGGCGCGGCGTAGCGCACCGCGTTGTCGAGCAGGGCGGTGAGCAGGGCGTCGAGGTCGGCCGGGGCCACGGCCAGCCGGTCGGCCTCGGGCGCGACGGCCACGTTAAGAACGGCCTTGGGCCGGTCGGGCAGGGCGGCAATCCGGGCCAGGACCGTGTGCAGGATCGGCGTCAGCATCGTGGCCTCGGTGACCGGCTCGCGGTCGGTCACGTCCATGTACCGGGTCACGGAGCGGGCCAGGGCGTCCAGCCGGCCGGCTTCCTCCAGCACGATTTGCGCCGCTTCGGCCACGTCGGCGTCCTGGCCGCGCAGACGGAGAAGCCGTCTGGCCTGGCCGCCGATGACTGCGATGGGGTTTCGCACCTGATGGGCGATGCCCTGGATGACATCCAGTTCGCACCGGGTGGCGAAGGTCACATAGGCGTCGGTTTCGACCAGCAGGCTGAAATCGATCAAGGCGTCAATGGAGCGCAGCGCCCCGGGCGCGTCGGCTGCAGGCAGGCTGGCCGCGACCCTTTCGTGCAGGTAGGCCCGAGCCAGGGCATAGGCCATGCTGATCAGCCGGTGGTCCACGTTGTAGGCCACATGGGCCTGGCCGCTGCGCCACAGCCGGGTGAGGAGTTCCTCGCCAAGGCCCTGGCGGAAAAGCCCGGCAAACCATTCGGCCCAGTTGCGCCGCAACTTGGCCGGGTCCGGCAGATTGTCCTGGATGATGCGCAACTGCGGCGCTTCCTTAACGAACCCCTGGATGCGGTCGGCAAAGTCGTCAGGCGTCGCCCCCAGGACCTCGGCCCAGCGGGCCAGCGGGTTTTCCGACAGATCCGAGAGGCCAAGCAGTTCGCGAAAGCGGAGCAAGCGTTCCGTGGGGATATCGGAAAAGGGCATTTGCCTGTTCCTTCGGGCGGTGCGGCGTCTTGGTCGAGGCAGGCTTCAGCGCTGCCGCAGCCCAGGTCAGAGAGTAAACGATGTTTCCTGACCATACTGCCTGTTGCCGCATTGGACAAGCCGGCGCAGCGTCACTTGCCGGCCGTCGCCGGGCAGACCACATCAGACAACTACTCGCCGATGATCTTGACCAGTACCCGTTTTTTGCGTCGGCCGTCGAACTCGCCGTAAAAAATGCGTTCCCAGGTACCGAAGTCGAGGCGGCCTTCGGTCACGGCTACGACGACTTCCCGGCCCATGATCTGGCGCTTCATGTGGGCGTCGGCATTATCCTCGCCGACGTTGTGGCGATAGCCGGAGACCGGCTCGTGGGGGGCGAGCTTTTCCAGCCAGACCTCGTAGTCGTGGTGCAGGCCGGATTCGTCGTCGTTTATAAACACCGAGGCGGTGATGTGCATGGCGTTGACCAGACACAGGCCTTCCGCGATGCCGGAAGCGTCAATTGCGTCCTGCACCTCCTGGGTGATGTTCACAAACCCGCGACGCGACGGGACATTGAACCACAGTTCCTTGCGATAGCTTTTCATGGCGCGGCTCCGGAAAAGTGATGTTTCCGATTGTAGTTGTTTGGAAGTTTGTGATAGATTTTCTCATCAGGTCACAGGGAAAAAGTTCCTTACGCCTCAGTAGCGGTCGCAATGGATTTGCGTCGCTTCTCGTAATCTAATGTGATGTTTTAATAGGTATGAAATATTTGAAGAAATCGTTTTGGCTGCCCGTGTTTTGCATAGCATGATTACTCGGTCCTAGTGTTGAGATTATTGAAAATGTATTGTGGTAGTATAAAAATTGTTTTCTATATATATTGATTTGAATGTTGATGCTATTTATTTGTTGGATTAGTATTGATATCGAATACAATGATTGCATAGTCGATTTTGAAAAGGGGTTCATGGAATGTCAAAGGAAATAAAAATATTTTTCTCTCTGGCTTGTATGGTTTTAGTAACATTGCATGTCTATAATTTATTCAAGCTAGACATGATAAGTCTTGTTTTATTGTGTGTTGCTATCTTGCCTTGGGTCTCTCGGTGGATATCCCCTTGGGTCCAAAAATGTTTTGAAAGTATAAAATTTGGCGATTTTGAAGCGAAATTTCGAGAGTTAAAGGAGACTGTCGATGCAACAAAACAAGAACTTGATAAGTTTAAATCAATATATATTGGCATGGAAGATGATTATTTGAAGACATGTTCACGGTTTAACCCAAATGCCGAAACAAAAGAGCTAGATAAGTTAGCATCCTTATTGAAAAGTAAAGCAAAAGGGCTTGCCTCGATTGACTTTCTTTTTTCTGGCTTAGAAAACACAGATGATCAGGCTCTGGCATTTGGAGCCGCATGTGCTTTGCATGTTAGACCCCAGATTCATGCAGTTGACGGTGTACTAAATTTACTCGATAATATTGTATCGCAAGACGATTTGCGTAATTTTCGGTTAAAGACTGTTTATAGACTGCTGATGGCGATCAATCAAATCGTTATGCTTGATCTGAGAGAGAATAATACCATATTAACTGATGTTCAAAGAGCGAAGATAGAATGTGTAATCAAAAAAACGGCAGAGAATAAGCGGTGCAAAAATGATGATACTGCAACTTTTGCTTTGAAAATTAGAGACAAGGTTCAGCAAAATACCTAGTAGAGCATTTTAATAATAGTTGGATGTTTGTGTCTGGTTTTCGTGGTTAATAAGTTAATGGTTTTACACTGTTGCATTTCTGTCCCTGTGTTGTGGCGTATAACTTTGCTTCATTTTTGGTCAATTTCAAACGCGGTTGCCGACGTACCATAGGCAACCGCGCTTGATAAAAAATATAGCTGTTACTTCTCCAGGCCAAACGGCCAGGCCACCAGCCCGCCTTCCATGACCGTTACGTTGGTGTAACCGGCCGCTTCCAGGACGCTTTCGGCCTCGTAGCCGCGCATGGACACCTTGCAGTAAGTCACAATGGGTGTGTTCTTGTCGGCCGGCAGCTCTCCCAGGCGCTTTCGCAGTTGCCCCAGCGGCAAAAGCGTCTCGCCCAGGCCCAGACGCATCTCCTCGAATTCCTTGGGGCCGCGAACGTCGAGCAAAAACGGCGTCTCGCCGGCGTCGAGCCGGGCCTTGACCGCAACGCTCGACTGCCCCTGCATGAGCCCCCGCATCTTGTTCTGGACGATGTGCGCCGTGGCGATGGCGTGGTCAATGGCCAGGGAATAGGGCGGGGCATAGGGCAGATCGGCCATGGCCACGGCATCGACGGTGAGGCCGCCCAGGATGGCCATGGCCATTTCCGCCGCCTGCCGGTTGACGTTGCCAGCCCCGACGCAGGCAAAACCGAGAATGCGCCCGGTGCCGGCCTCGGCCACGATTTTGGAAACAATGGGCTTAGCTCCCATGAAACCCGGAATATCCGGGCTGGCATTGACGGCCGTCACCACTTCAAATCCGGCTTCTTTGGCCCGGCGTTCGGACAGGCCGGTCGAGGCGGCGGCAAAATCAAATACCTTGCAGATGCCGCTGCCGATGGTTCCGGGAAAGGTCGCCTTGTCGCCAAGCACCGCGTTTTCCCCGGCCACCCGGCCTTCGAGGTTGGCCAGATCGCCATAAGGAGCCAGCATGGGCTTGCCGGTGAGGCGATTTTGGACTTCCACGCAGTCGCCGGCAGCGTAGATGTCCGGGTCGGAGGTGCGCATGTGGACGTCGACGGCAATGCCGCCGGTTGCGCCAATGGTCAGGCCGGCCGCCTTGGCCAAGGCCACGTTGGGGGCGACGCCAATGGCCATGACCACCAGCGAGCACGGCAGCTCCCGGCCATCGGCCAGGCGCACGCCCGTGACCTTGCCGTCTTGGCCGAGGATTCCGCTTATGCCAACGCCGGTGACAATGGTGGCACCTTTGGCCCGGGCGTGCTTTTCCACCAACAGCGCCAGTTCGGGATCGAGAAAGCTCAAGATATGGGGCAGGGCCTCGACCACGGTGACAGCCATGCCGGCCGCAACCAATGCTTCGCAGGTTTCCATGCCGATCAACCCGCCGCCGACAATCACGGCCTGCCCGCCCTTGGAGGCAGCTGCAATGGCCCGCAGTCCGTCAGCGTCGGCCAGACTCGACAGAGTGGTCACCCCGGCCAACTCCCGGCCAGGAATAGGCGGTACTTTGGGCACCGACCCGGTGGTCAGGATAAGCTTGTCATAGGGCAGATGTCCGGTCTCGCCGGTGGCGGCGCGCTTCCAGGCGACGGTGCGGGCAGCGCGATCGATGGCGGTGACTTCCGTGCCGACCAGGGCGGCTACGCCCTTGGCCCCGGCGAAAAAGGCCGGATCGCGGACAACGCCGGCCGGGGTGGCGAGGAGCATGTCGCGTTGCCCGACGCTGCCGGCCACGTAATAGGGATAACCGCAAGAGGCCATGGACAGTTCCGGGGCCTTTTGCAGCAGCGTGACCTCGGCCGACTGGTCCAGGCGTTTGGCCCGGGCCGCAGCTTTGGGACCGGCAGCCGTGCCGCCGATGACGACAATGCGTTTCTTGCTCATGGCTATTTCTCCTTTTTCTCAAGTCGACTATGGAACGTGACCGACGCTGCGGCCTGGAAAACGGACGTATTTCGATACTGTTCATACCGTAAACCAAAAAGGCCCGCAACCGGTACCCGGACACTTGCAACCCGGTCGCCTCAACCGGCGGCGGCGACCAGGGCGTCGAGGGTCTGACGGGCAGTGCGCTCCCAGGTGAAGCGGGCTTCGTTGGCCCTGCCTGCTTGGACAAGCGCCCGGCGCAGTGCATCGTCCGTAACGATGCGGGTGAGCGCCACGATCCAGGCGTCCACAGACGTCGGATCGACCAACAGCGCCCCTTGGCCGGCCACTTCCGGCAGGGAGGCGGCATCGGCGCAGGCCACGGGCAGGCCGCAGGCCTGAGCCTCCAGGATGGGCAGGCCAAAGCCCTCAAAGAGCGAGGGGAAGGCCAGGGCGCTGGCGCTGCGATATAAAAGCGGCATTTCGTGCCTGGGCACATGGCCCAGCCGGCGCACCCGCTCGGTCAGGCCGGCCTCGCGCACCAGGACGTCGAAATCCTCGCTCCAGGCCAGACCGCCGGTCAGGACCAGATCGCAGGGGACGAGATCGGCCATGCGGGCGTAGGCGGCGAGCAGGGTGGGCAGATTTTTGCGCGGCGAGATGTTGCCGCTGTAGAGAATGAACTCGCGTTCAAGCCCCCGGCTGCGGCGAAAGGCAGCCAGAGCAGCGGCGTCCACCGGCGTTTTGTAGAGGGGGTCGCAGGCCAGATGGGTGGTGAGCACCTGTTCGGGCCGGGCCTTGGTCAGGCGCAGCACGTCGCGGCGGGTGTACTCGGAGATGGCCAGCAGCCGCTTGGCGCGCCGGGCGCTGTAGCGGATGGCCAGACGCATGTAGGCGGTATCCGCCGACCGGTACATGCGAAGCGTGGGGTGGAAATAACCGAGGTCCAGCATGGTGACCACAGCCGGGCAGGGGATGCCGGGCGGCATGTTGGACGAGGGGAAAAGGGCCACGTCGCACGGCCGGCGGCGAAGGGCCAACGGCAGGGCCAGCCAGTCATAGGCCAGACGGTTGCCCACCGGCAGCACGAGTTCCGTGGTCCCGGGAAATGTGCCCAGGTGGCGGGCGTCGGGGTAATAGAGCACCAGTTCGTGGCCGGAATCCAGGGCCAGCAGGGCATGGACCAGACTGATGAGATATTCTTTGGGGCCGCCGGACGGATAGGCCAGGGTGCGGGCGTTTATGGCGATGCGCATGCTTTATCCGGCCAGACGGTGCTTGTTGCGGGCATAGGCGCGCAGGGGTTCCAGGCGGCAGTTGACGTGGCTCGGAAGCTTGCGCCCCGTAATGACGGCTCCGAGCTGGGCCAGGACCGAACCCAGGCGCACCTCCATGGTCACGAGCTTGATGGTCAGTTCATGGAGCGGCCCCTGGCCGTAGCGGTGCTGACAGGTGTGGACATCGCGGCGAAAGACGTCCTGCCAGGTGGCGGTCTTGGCCGATTCGTGGAGCCGGAAGCTCGCCAGGACCTTGGGGATGCGTACGATCCGTCCCTGGCGGCTTATGCGCTCGAACAGATCGAAATCCATGCAGTAGGAAAAGGCCGTGTCCATACCGCCGGCAGCCAGATAGGCGTCCTTGCGGAAAAAGGTGGACTGTTGGGCCACGGCCATGGTGTGGCGCATCTGCCGGGCCGAGGGGGCCAGCACCATGTCGATCATGACCGGACGGCCGTCGGCGTCGGTCAGGACGGTATCGCCAGTGACCATAACCGCATCGGGATGACGGGCAAACGCTTCGGCCACGGCCGCCAGGACGTCATCGGACCAAAGATGATCATCGGAATTGAGCCAGCCCATGACCTCGCCTGTGGCCCGGGCAAAGCCTTCGGCCAGGGCTGCGGTCTGCCCGGCGTCCGGGGCCGAGCGCCAGAAGGCCAGCCGGTCGTTCCAGCGGCGCAGGATGTCGGGGGTGGCGTCAGTGGAACCGCCGTCGAGAACAATGTGCTCGACGCAAACGTCTTTCTGATCCGCCACGCTCTGAAGGGTCTGGGGCAGATAACCGGCCTGGTTATACGACGGGGTGACGATGCTGACCTTGGGCCGTTTGGGGCTGTGGCCCGAGGCCTCGATAAGGGCCTCGTAGACGCTCACTGCGCAGGCCTCCCAGGAAAAGGCTGCGGCCCGGTCCAGGCCCAGGGCAATCTGGCGGCAGCGCAAGGCAGCATCACCGGCCAGCCGGGTGAGGCACACAGCCAGGGCGTCGGCGTCGTCCGGGGCAAACATCAGTCCGGCCACGCCGGCCGCTTCCGGCAGCGAGGCGGCGTCGGCGTAGACTACCGGCGTGCCGCTGGCCATGGCTTCGAGCATAGGCAGGCCAAAGCCTTCGTAGCGCGACGGGAAGACAAACACCGATGCCGCCCGGTAGGCCAGGGCCACGTCTTCGTCGGACAGGTAGCCCAGGCAGCGCACGCGCCCGGGAGCCAGTTCCGGGGGCGCGGCAGCGGCCAGGGTTGCCGCGTCGCCGTAGCCGACCACGGCCAGGACTGGCGCAATAGCGTCCGGCAGCCGGGCCATGGCCTGCAAGGCCACGGCCAGATTCTTGTGCGGCAGGAGATTGCCGACGCACACGATATAATTCTCGGGCAGACCGTGCCGGACGCGAAAATCGGCCAGGGCCGGGGCGTCGTCAGCCGTTGCCGGGCGGAAGCGGTGCTGGTCCACGGCGCAAAGATCCGTCGGCCGGGTGCGGGTGGCCATGGGGCCGTAGAGGCGCAACAGTTCGCGCCGGGTAAAGGCTGAAAGCGAAAGCGGGATGGTCAGTCGCGCCAGACTGGCCTTTTGGCGCAGGGCAAAAACCAGCCGGATATGCCAGGGCAGGGTCTTAGGCAGGCGTTTCCATAAAATATCGTTGACCACCCCGACCGACCGGCCAATAAAGCCCAGCGGCAGCAGGCCGTCCGGGGCGTAGTGGACGTCGGCCCGGGCTTGGCGGATCTGCCAGGCCATGCCGGTCTGCTGCCAGCCATAGAGCGAGGGCACGTTGACCGTGGCGGCGTGCAGACTGCCGGATTCCAGCAGGGCCAGGGCCGTGGCATTGACGATGGGCTGGCCCGAAACCAGGGTGATGTCGTCGCGGCCGGCGGCCAAAGACGCCAGATGGGGCAGGATGGATTCCAGACAGCGGCCGATGCCGGTGCGCTTGGGATAGGATAGGGAACTGGCGTCTATAGTGATGCGCATGGGACGTCCAAAGCGGCTTCTAAGTTCGGGGGGTGGAGCGGATGCGTTGACATGCGTCAATTCGATCGAATATGCAACCGGCTCCATGTATGTACCACCCAAAGCCATGGTCGTGCGGCGGCCCCGGGCCGGATCGTTATGGTCCGGTCTGCTGGCAGGCCTAAACCCCATGGCCTTTGTCCGCGCCTTCTGGCAGCGCCGGGAAGTGCTGGCCACCTTCGCCCGCATCGAGTTCTCCTCCCGCTACCACGGGGCGCAGCTCGGCGTACTGTGGAGTCTGGTCTCGCCGCTGGCCACCCTGGCCGTCTATACGTTTGTCTTTTCGGTCGTTTTTAAGCCAACCTGGGCCGGCGGCGGCGATGGCGGGGTGGCCGGTTATGCGCTGATTCTCTTTGCCGGGCTGGCGGCCTTCGAGGTCTTTGCCGGGAGTCTCAACCGTGCGCCAAGGCTTTTGTCGGAAAACGTCAATTTTATCAAAAAAGTTCTTTTCCCCTTGGAAATCCTGCCGGTTGGCGTCATTCTGGCCGCCGTGCTCGAATCCCTGGTCAGTCTTGCCCTGGTGGCCCTTGGGGTGCTTGTCACCACGGGCCGCCTGCCGGCCACGGCGCTTTTTGCCCCACTGGCCTATCTGCCCCTTGGCATGCTGACCCTTGGCATGTGCTGGCTGCTCGCCCCGGTCGGCGTTTTTCTCAAAGATCTCGGCAATATCGTGGGCGTGGCCGTGCAGCTGCTCTTTTTCGCCACCCCCATTCTCTATCCGCTCACCGCCGTGCCTGAGCCGTACCGGGCCCTGTTGGCCCTGAATCCGCTCCATCCGGTGGTTGACCACCTGCGGCGCACCATCATCTACGGCCAGATGCCCGACTGGCCGGCCTTCGGTTGGGTGACCCTGGTTTCCGCCGGGGTGATGCTGGCCGGCTATACGTTTTTTATCAATATCAAGAGGCTGTTCGCCGATGCCGTCTGACGCCCCGATCATCGCCGCCCGGGGCGTGTCCAAAATGTACGAATTGTACGCCCGGCCTCAGGACCGGCTGCGCCAGATGCTCTTCCCGGGCGGCAAGCCGCTTTTCCGGGAGCATTGGGCGCTTCGCGACGTGTCCTTCGAGGTCGGCCCGGGCGAAGCCTTCGGCATTATCGGCAAGAACGGGGCCGGCAAATCGACGTTGCTGCAAATTCTGGCCGGCGTGCTGGAGCCGACCAGCGGCGAGGTGGTCCTGCCCGAGCGGACCACAGCCCTTTTGGAGCTTGGGTCGGGCTTCAAACCGGAATTCACCGGCCGCCAAAACGTCTTCGTCAACGCTGCCGTGCTCGGCATCCCCCGGGCCACAGTCACCGAGTGTTTGGACGAGATCGCCGCCTTTGCCGACATCGGGGCGCATTTCGACCAGCCGGTCAAGACCTATTCCAGCGGCATGTTTTTGCGTCTGGCCTTTGCCGTGACCACGAGCCTCAACCCCGATGTGCTCATCATCGACGAGGCGTTAGCCGTTGGCGACGTTTTTTTTCGCCAGAAGTGCTATAAGCGCCTGGAGGGACTCCTTTCCCGCGGCACGGTGGTGGTGCTCGTCTCCCATGCCATGAACGACGTGGCCCAGTTCTGTCACCGGGGCCTCATGCTCGAGCGCGGCCGGGTGACCTATCTGGGCGATGCGGCGGCTGCGGTCAAACGCTACATGGTGGGCGACGGCGGCTATGACCCGGCCAATCTTGGCGAGGTCATGCGCAGTCTCGAGCTGCCGCCCGAGGCCCAAGCCAATGATCCCTGGCCCGCCTCGGAAGCCTTTGTCGATCTCTCCCAGGTTGCCGCCGCTGAAAACGACTGGGCCGGCTGCACCCACGTGGCCATCTGCGACGCCTCGGGCCAGCCCTGCCGCAGTTTCGAACAGGGCGAAACCCTTTCGATTTTTTGCCGCTACGCCGTGTACCACGACCTGGAAGTGGCCGTGGCCGGCGTCGAACTCATAAACGACAAGCGCGTCATCGTGTTTGGCAAGAACACCCTGCAATTTGACAGCGACCACCCGACCCTGACCCCGGCCGGCAGCAGCCTGCGGGTGCGCTTTGACGTAAAACTCGATCTGGCCCCGGGCGAATATACCTTCAATCTTGGGTTTTCCGCCATAAGCCGCGAAGACTTCGACCGCCGGGCCAGCCTGTCCCACCAGGAGCTGGAAAGCCGCACCACCGTCATTTCCATCCTGACCCGGGCCGGTGATTTTCTGGTGACCTTCCGCAGCCGCGACACCACCCCGGTGCAGCTCACCCACCACGGCGTGGCCAACCTGCCGGGACAGGCGACGCTGCGGCTGTATGGCAGCGGAGGCGAGGGAGAAGAGAGCCTCCGGCGGCCGGGGGGGATAATCCCCCCCGGACCCCCTTGATGGGCAACGGTTTTCAAGGGATTCTTGGGGCTGGCTGGCAATTCGCCCGGTATTGATGCAAACGCCGCATGCCTCCAACGCTCCACTTTCAAGCAACACCTGGTGTTCGTACAAGAGCACCTAACCCCCCATGAAAAGTTTTTGGGGAAGGTGGGGGTCTGGGGGAGGAAACCCCTTTTTTCAAAAAGGGGTTTCCTCCCCCAGTCCTTCGCCTCTCTCTCCCCAAGGAGCCTTCTATATGCGACAATGTTGGTGCGGGACGGGCGGGCTGGAGCCGTTTAACGAGGCGTACATGCTCTGTCCGGCCTGCGGCACCTTGGTGTCGCGGGTGGAGGACGGGGAGGGCTACGGCCGGGACTACTGGTACGGCCATCAGGAGGCCGATCTCGGCCAGCCGTCCATCGAGGTCCGGGCACGCCGGGACATGCCGGAGCGGTGCGTGGCCTGGTTGGGTTTTTTTTTAAAGGCTTGCCTCCCGCCGGGCGAGGTGTTGGAACTCGGCTGCGCCCATGGCGGCTTTACGGCCTTGCTTGGCCGGTCCGGTTTCCGGGCCAGGGGGCTTGAGCTGGACGCATCGGTGGCTGCTCTGGCTGGCCGGACGTTTGGCATTGAAGTCCTGGCCGGACCGCTGGAGGAGCAGGACATCGCCCCGGGCAGCCTGTCGGCTGTGGTGCTCATGGACGTGCTGGAGCATCTGCCTGATCCGGTGGAGTTGCTGCGCCGGGTGGGCCGGTTGCTGGCCCCGGAAGGCGTTGTGCTGGTGCAGACGCCGTGTCTGCCGGCTGGCGCGACCCATGAGCGTTTGACCACCGAGGCTGACCCATTTCTGCGCATGTTGCTGCCGGCTGAACATCTTTATCTGTATAGCGAAAAGGCGGTACGGGCGCTTTTTGCGGCGGCCGGCCTTGGACAATGCCGTTTCGGCCAAGCCCTTTTCCCTTATGACATGCTTTTTCTGGCCGGCCGCACGGCCCTTGCCGACCACGATGCAGCAACGGTGGAGGCGGCCCTGTGCGCCACGCCGGACGGCCGCATGGTGCAGGCCATGCTCGATCTGGCTGCCCGGGCCGAAGCAGCCGAGGCGCAGGCGGCAAGGCTGGCCGGGGCGGACGCGCCGATCATCGGCGGCCTGGAGGGCGTTGTCCGGGAGATGGCCTCGGGCTGGGTCTCGGAAGGCCGGTTGCCGCTTGTGGTCAACAAGGCGCTCGCCCGGGTCGGCCGGGTGGCCTGGTTATGGAATAAGGCCGTCAAGTACGTGCTTAAAGAGCGTGGCCGGCGGGTGGCCCCGGCCGGCGGCAAAGCCGGGCCGGTCCTGGTGCTGGTCGATCTGACCCCGGTGCTTCCTGGCGGCGACAATGGCGGGGCCAAGCTCATGACCATCCTGCTGCTCGGCGCCCTGCGCCAGATGCGGCCGGATTGGCGCTTTGTCTGCCTGACCTCTGACGCAGCCCATGACGAACTGGCCCATCTCGACGCGCCCAATGTGACGCGGGCGCGGGCCTCAGGCCTGGGGCGGCTGCGTGGTCTGTCCCACTGGCAGGGCGTGCCGGTTGACCTCCTTTTTTGCCCCTTTACCATGCCCTATTTTCACCATCCGGCCGTGCCGGTTGTTTCGGTCGTCTACGATCTGCAATACGCCGCCTATCCGCAGTTTTTTTCGCCGGAAGACGAAGCCGGGCGGGAGCGGACCTTTCTGACCGCCGCCCGGGTGGCCGAGCGGCTGGTGTGCATCTCGGAATTCACTCGCCAAAGCGTCCTGGCGCAGGGGCAGGTGCCGCCGGGCCGGACAGCCGCCGTCCACATCTCGCTGCCGCGTCGGCTGGTCCGCACCGCTCCCGAGGCCGTATACGCCACACGGACGCGCCTTGGCCTGGGCCAGGCCGACTATCTGCTGTTTCCGGCCAACTACTGGCCGCACAAGAACCATCGCATGCTCCTGACCGCCTTTGGCCTGTTTGCGGCCTCCCGGCCGGAAAACGACTGCAAGCTGGTGCTGACCGGCTCGGACACCGGACTTCGGGCCGAACTGGGGCAGGCTGCGCAGCGCCTGGGACTGGCCGACCGGGTGGTCTTTGCCGGGTATGTCTCGGACGCCGAGCTGTCGGCGCTGCTCACCGGGGCCAGGGCGCTTCTTTTCCCATCGCTCTATGAGGGATTCGGCATGCCGCTGGTTGAGGCCATGGCTGTCGGGACACCCATTTTATGTTCCAATGTCACCAGCCTGCCCGAGGTCGGCGGCGAGGCGGCGCTCTATTTTGATCCGCGCCGCCCGGACGACATGGCTGCGGCCATGGCCCGGCTTTGGGACGAACCCGGGCTGGCCGAGGCCCTGGTGGCCCGGGGCTTTGAACGTCTGGCCGCCATTGGCGGCCCAGCGGACATGGCGCGGAAGTACCTGGCCGTCTTTGAGGAGGTGCTGGCCCGGCCGGTGTCCCAGAGCACGGCGGTGCGCGGGCTTTTCCCTGACGGCTGGTGTGGCGGGCGACTTTTTGTGGCCTTTGGCCCGGCTGCCCAGCGCCAGTGGCTGCGGACGCGATTTTCCCTGCCGGCCAAGGCTCCGAGCGGGCGGGTGGTGGTGACGACCCTGGTCAACGGCCGGGCCGTTGGCCAGCCGGTCACCTTGACCCCTGGCCGTTCGGTCAGCCTGGACCCGGATCTGCCGCCGACCGGAGGCTGTGTGGAGTTTGTCCTGGACGGGGCGCGACGCGGCAACGGCCAGGGTGCGGCGGCGGACCGACGGCGCTTGTCGGTCCACTGCGAGGAACTGCGCCTGACCGATGGCGAGCGCGACGTCGATCTGCGCTATACGGAGGCAACACATGGCTAGCCTTACGGTTTCCGCCGTCACGCCGTCGTATAACCAGGGGCGTTTTATCGGACGCACCATTGACAGCGTCCTGTCCCAGGGCGTGGACGGCCTGGAATATGTGATCATGGACGGCGGCAGCACCGATGAGACCGTGTCGGTCCTTGAGAGCTACGGCGATCGACTGCGCTTTCGTTCCGAGCCGGACAAGGGCCAACCCGACGCCGTCAACAAGGGCATGGCCGAGACCACGGGCGAGATCATCGCCTGGCTTAATTCCGACGATGTCTACACGACCGGCGCACTTCAAGCAGTGCTTGAAGTTTTTGAGAAAAGCCCAGATGTAGACGTCGTTTATGGCGACGCCGATCACATTGACATCAACGACGCCTTTATCGAGCCCTACCCGGCCGAGCCCTTTGATCTCACGCGCCTCATGGAGCGCTGCATCATCTGCCAGCCGGCGGCTTTTTTTCGACGGCGGGTGGTTGAGCGCTTCGGCAACCTGGATTTGCGCTGGCAGTATACCCTCGATTACGAGTTCTGGCTGCGTCTGGCCAAGGGCGGGGCCGTGTTCCGCTATCTGCCCCGAAAACTGGCCGGCTCGCGGTTCTACCCCCAGACCAAGACGTCCGGGGCCAAGCTCACCGTGCATAGCGAAATAAACGACATGATGCGTTTCACCTTCGGCCGGGTGCCGGAGCGTTGGCTCTATAACTACGCCCACGCCCTGGTGCGGGAGAAATGGCAGGTGGCCGACGGCAGCGCGCTTTTTACCCCGGCCGTGGCCCTGGCCTCGGTGAACGCCTCGCTGCGTTGGAATCGCGGCCTGTCGCCGACGGTTCTTCGCACCACGGCCTCCTGGCTGACGCGCGGCCTTATCCGTCCCGGGAGCGGCCCGGCATGAAGATCGGCTTTGACGTGTCCCAGACCGGAGCTGGCAAGGCCGGCTGCGGCTATTTCGCGGCCGCTTTGTTGTCGGCCCTGGCCGAGGTCGATACGACGAGCCAGTACGTGCTCTATCCGGCCTTTGGGGATTTTTTTCGTGAACCCCACCCGGAGAAATGCCTGCGCCCGGCCGGCGACCGCTTCCAGCAGGGACCGAGGTTTCGCCGTTTCTGGGATCAGAAACGCTTTTTCCGCCAGCCGCCAAAGGATTTTGAGGCCCGCTTAGGCCAGCCCGACATCGTCCATGCCAACAACTTTTATTGTCCCGCCGGCCTCACCCGGGCGCGACTGGTCTATACGCTCTATGACCTGTCGTTTCTGGTCGAGCCGGCCTGGACCACCGAAGGCAACCGCACCGGCTGTTTCGACGGCCTGTTTCGGGCTGCCACCCAGGCGGATGCGGTGATCGCCATCTCGGAGTATTCCCGCGGCCATTTTCTGCGGGTCTTCCCCCACTTTCCGAAAGAGCGGCTGGTTGTCGCGCCGCTGGCCAGCCGGTTCGGACCGGACAGCCCCCAAGAACGCCCCAAGGCGGTCGCGCAGTTGCAACCGGATGGCTTCTGGCTGTGCGTGGGGACCATCGAACCGCGTAAGAACCACGAACGCCTCTTTGCCGCCTACGCCGCCTGGAGACGCGAGACTGGCGGGACCATGCCGCTGGTGCTGGCCGGCGGCAAAGGCTGGCTCATGGACGACGTGGCCCGCACCGTGGCCGAACTCGGCATTGCCGAACATCTCGTTTTCACGGGGTATGTGACCGACGCCGAACTGGCCTGGCTGTATGCCTCCTGTCACGCCTTTCTTTATCCGTCGCTGTTTGAAGGTTTCGGGCTGCCGGTGTTGGAGGCCATGAGCCTCGGCGCGGCCGTCATCACGTCCGATGCCACGTCCCTGCCGGAAGTGGCCGGGGATGCAGCCATCCTGGTCGATCCCCTGGATGTCCCCGGTCTGGCCCGGGCTATGGCCGCTGTCGGGAGCGATGCGACCCTGCGCGATAGGCTGCGGCAACGGGCGCTAACCCGGGCCGGGCTTTTTTCCTGGGAAAAAACCGCCCGCATCGTGGCCGATGCCTATGCCCGCGTCCTTGGCCTGCCGCCGGCCTGGGGAAAATGAGAGAAGGGGAAGAGTGCCTCCGGCGGCCAAAGGGCAGTGCCCTTTGGAATCCCACCTGGGGGGAGTTTGATTTGACCGGGTATGCTGCCAAGTCGACGGGCGGAAATTGAGCAAGAAAAGACGGGAAGAGGCCGGCCCCCTAAGGGTAAAGGGGACGGCGTGGCCTCGTCGGTGGAAGGACGCCAGGAAAAACGTTGGTCGGGCAATGCCGCTGCAATGCAAGTCTGACGGATATCACCGGGTGATGGCGGCCAAAGGGTGTCCCTTTGGCCGCCAAATTCATTTGATGAGGCACTTTGGGGCTTGCCGGCAACCGGGGCAGCGCCCGGCTATTCGAAAAGCTTTTTGATGTCCGGGTCAGCCGGGTAGGCCTCGTCCAGATTGATGACTTCGGCCTTGAAGGCGCCGTTGGGGGTCCAGGTGAAATCGGCTGCGCCAGGCAGGACGAACAAGTCCAGGCGGTTGACGGTCTTGCCCCGGGTATAGGCCCTGGCCCACAGGGTCTTGCCTCCGGGGCCGACCTTTCCGGCGTTGCCGGCATTGATGCCGCTGCCAAGGAGGATGTCCAGGGCGTCGGGATGGGCGGCCAGAAAGGCCTCTTCGTCCATCATGCCCAGACCGCTTAGGCCGATGACCAGCTGGGCCTTGGCACGAAGCTCCTTGGCCGCCTCGGCCACGGCGTCGCCGATGGCTGGCGGGGCCGGTTTGGTCAGATCGGGCGGCGGCGGGAAAAAGACAATGCCGATGGGCCTGCCGGCCGCTTCAATGACGGTGGTGCGGGGTGTGGGGGCAACCACGGTGAACCCGGCCGGAATCGGGGCATCGGCGCTTTTAAGATAGGCGGCCTCGTCCGGGAGCAGGGTCCCGGCCGAATAGCCGATTTGCGTCAGGGCCTGACTGATGGCCGGCAACCGGCGGGCGTCGGGTTTTCTGTCCGGCCCATCGGGGAGAATTTCAAAGGGAGCGCCCAGAACCAGGGTGCGTTCCCGACCGGCATCAGTGGCGCGAAGGGATTTGATGAAGGCGGCCCGCCGGGCCAACCCGCCAACGAGCTTGCCGCCTCAGGAAGGGCAGGGCTCGTAGTTGCCGTAGGTGTTGCCGGAAAGGACGATGGTCAGGATGGGTTCCTGGGCACGAGCCGGCAAGGCGGCGCAAAGGGCCAGGGCAAGGGCCAGCGCGGCCGCCTGGACAGGGCGGAAAAGCATATTCACGGTGTCGCCTCAAAGGGGTTGGCGGTTTTGATACAACGGATGCAGGAAGTCGGAGACCGGAGTCTTGGGATATAATCCGGTCAATCCGACAACCGGGGCGGCCGGGCAGGCGCGGGTGCCGGATTATTTGAGCAAAGCTCCGACAGCCGCATCCTGGGGGAAATTCTCATCCAGGGGGTCCACCTTGGCCGTGAAGTTTTCGCCGATCTTCCAGACGAAGTCGGGCTTTCCGGGCAGAACCAGCAAATCCAGACGATTGATGGTTTTGCCCTTGATGTAAGCCCGGGTCCACAGGGTGCGGCTATCTTTGGAGAGCCGGGAGGCAAAACCCGAACCGCCGCCGCTGCCGAGCAGCACGTCAACAGCCCCTTTTCGGGTGTTGATAAAGGCTTCTTCGTCAATGGCCCCCCAGGGGCTCACGCCGATCACCAGAGCGACCTTGCCCCGCAGTTCGGAAGCGGCTTTGGCTGTGGCGTCCATGAGTTTGTCCGGCACCATGGCGCTGACGTCCTTGGGCATGGGGAAGTAGACCAGCCCGATCGTCTGGCCGCCCACACTGAGGACGCGGGTCACAGGCGCGTCGCCAAGCAACTGGGCGTTCTTGGGCAGTGCAGCCTTGTGTTCGGACAGGATGGCCATTTCCTGCGGGGTCACCGCCATGGCATCGTAAGCCAGACGCTCATGGGCTTTGGCCACCACCGGCAACTTATCGGGTTCCGGCGGCGCGGCCGAGACTTCGGGCGCAAACTCCCACGGACCGGCCACAGCCAGCAGCTTGCCAGCTGTGGGGCCGGTTTTGCGCAAATTCTCCACCGCCGTGGCCCGCCGAGCCAAGCCCCCGAGTTTCTGTGGGCCGCAAGTGGGGCAGGGGTCGAAATAGCCGTAGGTATTGCCGGCGTAAAGAATGGTCAGGACCGGGTCGGCGGCAAAGGCCGCAACCCCGGTCGCTGTCGTCAGAACCAGGGCCAGAAGCAGAGCAGTCAGTGTTGGCATAGGGTCACTTGTTGAGATATTCCTTGAGTTCTTTGCCCGGGCGGAAGAACGGCAGTTTCTTGGGAGCCACGGTGACCACGTCGCCGGACTTGGGATTGCGCCCGGTGTAGCCCTTGTAGCCTTTGATCTTGAAGCTGCCAAAACCCCGTATTTCCACGCGGTCTTCGTTGATCAGGGCCTGTTTGACGGAGTCGACAAAGGCGTTGACGATGTCGGCGGCTTCGTCGATGTGCAGGCCTTTGGTTTCGGCCAAAGTCTTGATGAGTTCGCTTTTGTTCATCGCGTGGTCCTCGCGCTGTTGACGGTTGGCCGATGCCCGCGTGATGGCGGGTGGTGAGCAATCGTCCATCTATTTCATACCATTGCCGAAAAAAACCGGTCCCCGTCAAGGCTTACTTGCGGATTATCGGTATTTTTCCAAGAACGGGGCCGGCAATGATGGCGTCTTTGCGCTGTTGGCGGACCCTGTGGAGCTTGACCGCGCCGCCAATAATGTCCTGGGCGGCCTGGCAGCGGGGGGCATGGCGCAGCAGGGGAATCTGGCGGCGCACGGCGTCAGGTACGGCCGGATCGGAGTGGACTCCGCCGATCAGAACGGGCGTGAACCCCAGGAAATGGTTGCAGGCGGCCGAGAGGCGATTGAAGGTGGCCTGGGCATCGGCCGGACTTTCCACTTGGTTGACGAGTACGTGGAAGTCGGAAACCCCGTACTGGGTGTGAAGCACCTTGATGACGGCGTAGGAGTCGGTCAGGGAGGTCGGCTCGGGCGTGACGACCAGGACGCGCACCTGGCTCATGGCGGCGACCGAAAGGACGGTCTGGGAAATACCGGCCCCGAGATCGAGCATGAGGTAGTCATAGCTGCCAAACACGGCGTTGAGCTTGTCAAAAAGCACCTCGCGCATGTCGTCGTCCATTTCAAGCAGTTCAGGCACGCCGCTGGCTGCCGGCAGAAAGTCGAAGCCGCCCGGTTCCACGGCCAGCATTACGTCCTTGGCCTGCACATCGGGACGGAAGAGATCCTGAAGGTTTTTTTCCGGGGACAAGCCAAGCAGCACGTCCACGTTGGCCAGGCCGACGTCGAAGTCCATCAAAAGGACACGATGGCCGGCCCGGAATAAGGCATAGCTCAAATTCAGGGCTAGATTTGTTTTACCCACGCCGCCCTTGCCGCTTAAAATGGCCACGGCCAGAGTGGCGTTGGGATTTGGGGCTTGGGACATACGCCGTGTCATCCTTTTGTTGAGCCGGTAAAGAGGAAGCGTTTTTCGTCGGCGCGCACCAGGGTTTTTTCCGGGGGTGCGGTCAGATCGGCGATGGGGGCGCAGTGGAGCCGGTCCTTGCCCAGGGCCTTGGCCGTATAGAGCGCCTCGTCGGCCAGGGCGTAGAGCTTTTCCCAGGAAATGGCGAGTTTGCCCTTGGTGCAGGCAATACCGGCCGATATGGTGACCCGAAGCGGCGTTTCCACGCCGTCGCAGACAATGTGAAGCGACCGGGCTGATTCGATGAGCCGTTCGATGACACCTTCGGCCCGCACCAATCCGATGCCGGGTAAAATCAGGGCATATTCCTCGCCGCCAATGCGGGCGGCATAGTCGTAGGTGCGTTTTTCCGCCGCCAATAACGCGCCAAGGGTTGCGATCACCCGGTCGCCACAAGGATGCCCATAGGTGTCGTTGACCTGTTTGAAATCGTCGAGGTCGATCAAAACCAGGGCCAGGGACTGGCCGGAACGGGCCGACCGGATGAGTTCGGCTGCCAGGATGCGTTCGAAGGCACCCCGGTTGTGGAGCTTGGTCAACGGGTCGTGCTCGGAAAGGAAAACAAGCTCTTGAAGCGTCTGCTGGATGCGGGTCAGATAGGGAAACGGATTGGCCGAAAGCGGCAGGGCCAGCCAGTCGCGCAGATCCCGTCGGTTGCGCAGGGTTTCCCACTCGGGAAGGGTCAGCCCCGAGCACAGGCGCATGATGACCAGGCCGTCGCCATCGGTGGCGCAAGCCGGTTTGTCCACGGAAGCCAGCATCCGACGCAGGGCGTCGAGTTCGGCCAGCAGGGCCTCGTCCGGAAAATCCGACGAACAGCCGGCGTCAGCGGGTTTCATTGCCGACGCAAAGGAGGAAGCCGCGAATGAACTTATCCAGGTCGCCGTCCAGCACCGCTTCGACATCCCCGGCCTCGACGCCGGTGCGATGGTCCTTGACCAGTCGGTATGGCTGCATGGTGTAGGTCCTTATCTGGGAACCGAAGCCTATGGCGTTTTTGGACTCGTAGCTTTCCTGCTTTTCGGCCTGGATTTTTTTCAGTTCCAGGTCGTAGAGCCGGGCCTTTAACACCTTCATGGCCGATTCACGGTTGCGGTGCTGCGACTTCTCATTTTGGCACTGCACCACGATATTGGTGGGCAAGTGCGTGATGCGGATGGCCGAGGAGGTCTTGTTGACGTGCTGTCCTCCAGGACCCGAGGCCCGAAACACATCCACGCGCAGGTCGTCGTCTTTGACCTCGATGTCTATGTCTACGCCAACATCGGGGTAGACGTCCACCGAAGCGAAGGAAGTATGGCGGCGTCCCGAGGAATCAAAAGGCGATATGCGGATCAGGCGGTGAATGCCTTTTTCCGCAGCCAGCAGACCATAGGCGTAGGGACCGGAAATCTGCAAGGTGACGCTTTTGACGCCGGCCTCGTCTCCGGGCAGGAAATCGAGCAGTTTGACGGCGAACTGCTTGCGCTCAGACCAACGGCGGTACATGCGCAGGAGCATTTCCGCCCAGTCCTGGGCCTCGGTGCCGCCGGCCCCGGAGTGGATTTCCATAATGGCGTCGGCATTGTCTTCGGGACCGAAAAAGGCGGCCAGTTCGGCATCGGCCAATTCGGCGCGCAGCGACTCAATCTGCTCGGCCAGGGCGTCGAGTATCTCGGGGCTGCCGTCGTCCTTGGCCATGCCCAGCCATTCGTCGAGATCGGCCTTGGCGGCCAGCAACCGCTCGCCATCGCCGACCTTGCCGGACAGCACGCTTTTTTCACGCAGGATCGGGGTCAGGCCTTCCGGATTGTCCCAGGCCCCTGGTTTGGACAATTCGGCCTCAATGTCGGCCAGACGGACGCGGCTTTTGTCCAGGTCAAAGACGCCTCCAGAGTTCCTCGAATTTATCCAACAGCTCCGTACTTTGGGTGCGCAGTTCCGAATATTGCAACATGATGACGTAATCGCTTGGTTTTAAAGGGTTAAGCTGCCGGCGCGTTCTTCTGGCCGGCGCACGGGCAGGACCAGGGCCGTCAAGCCAAGGATCGTAAACAGCACGGGGATGCCCCAGGTGACAAGGGTATAATGGCGGTGAAACCAAGTCGTTTCCGACATGATGGGCACCTCCGGACAGGGCAGGGTCAGCGTCGTAAAAAGGCCGCCCTGGGCTATGATGCGTCCCCGGGGGTCGATCACGGCGGAAATGCCCGTGTTGGTGCCTCGGATAAGCGAGCGTCCCTGTTCCACGGCGCGCAACAGCGTTAGATCGAGGTGCTGATGCGGGGCCGCTGAATCGCCGAACCAGGCGTCGTTGGAGATGTTGACCAGGAGATTGGCCCCGGCCGCCACCCGTTTTTGCGCGAGTTCCGGAAAGATTGCCTCATAACAAATGAGCGTGCCCAGAGCAAGGCTGCCATGGGCCAGGGGGGAGCCGGTATGCCCCGGCCCGAAGTTGCCCACGCCTTCGACGAGCTTGCCGATGAAAGGGAAAAAGTCGCCCAGGGGAACATATTCGCCAAAGGGAACGAGATGTTCCTTGTCATAGGCGGCGGTTTCGCCAGAGGGGGCGAGAAAATAGGCCCGGTTATAGAGGATATGGCCGCCGATCGTGCGCTCGTACGCCGGTGCGCCGAAAACAAGCGGGGCTCCCGCGTTGGCGACAAAGTCCTGGATGCGCTTGGCCAGCGGGCCGTTGTCCTGGTAAAAAAAGGGCATGGACGTCTCGGGCCAGATGAGCAGATCCGTGGGCGTTTGGGCAATGGCCTGCCGGGACAGGTCCAGATACTTCGTGACGGTCTCGTCTTCGGCCTCGGGAGCCCATTTGCGGCTCTGATCCACGTTGCCCTGGACAATGGTCACATGGGTCGCGCCGTCTTTGGCCAGCGGTTCGTCCAGGCGGCGGTTGCCCAGGAAGAAAAGCGCCATGGTCAGGACCATGACGGTCAGGCCGGGCCGGGAAATCGGGCCGTAGACGGCCAGGGCCGCAGCCAGGCCGGCCAGGAGGCCCGACAGGCCGTAGGCTCCGATAAAGGCCGCTCCCTGGATGGCGACGGGCCAGGGTGAGAAGGCCGCGGCCAGGGTGAGCCAGGGAAAACCGGTCAAAAGTACGCCCCGGGCCATTTCCATGACGGTCCAGGCCGCGGCGCAGTAGGGCACGAAAAGCCAGGGCGGCAGGCGCTTGGCCCCAAAGCGCAGGGCCAGGGCCAGGGCTGCCGTATACAGACCCAGCACCAGTCCCATGAGGATGGGCACGGGCAGGGCCAAAATCCAGGGTATCCCGCCGAAATTGTGGATGGGCAGGCAAGTCCAGTAGAGACTGGCGCTGGCGGACAAGGCCCCGATCCAGTAGGCGGCCTTGGCCGCACCCCGGGGCGTTGGGGCGTATACGGCGACGTAGGCCAGGGCCGCAGGCAGCAGCAGAATCAAAAAGGGCAAGCGAAAGACGGGATTGGCCAGCCCGAGCCAGGCTCCGGCAACGGCCAGTATGGCGGCTATGGTCACGGTGTTTCTTTTCGAAAGCATCGAGGGTTGCAGATTCGGGATAGGGGCCGGCAACAACAGGTTGGGACCGGGGGCCGAATATGTCCCAGGCCGCAGCCAACTGCAAGCCTGCCCGACACGGCCGGCGCACCGTCCGCAGTCGACCGCCAGTGGCAGAGGCGGTTGGCTGCGGGCAGTGCGCCATTATTCTGTATTGGGACCGTCCAAGGTCAGTCGGCGGTCGGCTCGATGACAATCCAACGGATTTGTCGGCGGTCGGCCTCGCGGATGGTGAAGCGGCGTCCTTCCAGGGTGAAGGCATCGCCCTGGCGCGGCACCCGGCCGGCCAGTTCGGTGAGAAAGCCGCCGATGGTCTCCACCTGCTCCGATTCCAGGGTCAGACCCAGAGAGGTGTTGAGATCCTCAAGCATGTAGCGCCCGGAGACGAGGTAGACATCCTGGCGCAGTTCCTTGATTTCTTCGGGTTTGCTCGGGTCGTGTTCGTCTTCGATCTCGCCGACGATCTCTTCGAGCACGTCTTCCAGGGTGAGCAGTCCCGAGGTGCCGCCGTATTCGTCCAGGGCCACGGCCATGTGCTTTTTCTGGCTGCGAAATTCCAGCAACATTTTTTTGAGATCAAGGGTCTCCGGAACAAAAAGAGCCTCGCGCATGACGGCGCGCGGGTCGGGTGTCTCACTGCAGGCCGGCAGCATTTGGCTCAGAATGTCCTTGGCGTAGAGCACGCCGAGGATGTTGTCCCGGTTGCCTTCATAGACGGGAATGCGCGAATGCCCGTGCGTTTTAATCAGCGCGCACACGGCTTCAAGGCCGTCGTCGATCTCGGCGCAGACGATGTCTGGGCGAGGCACCATGACGTCGGACACTTGCTTGCTTTCCAGCCGCAGAATGTTGAGCAGCATGGAGGCGTCTTCCGGGATGATGGAGCCTTCCGCCTTGGCTTCAAGAATCAATTCTTCGATGGAAATGCTTTTTTGGCGGAAAAACTTGGTCAGGGCATTCCAAAACCGACTATCGGAATCGTCGTCCAACCTGGTCCTCCTTGGCGGGCCGTATCGTCATGTGGCGGCAGGCGCGCAATAGTCTGTGTTCTGCGTCGTTTCCGTGACAATTCCTGAAAAAACGACAGGAGGCTAGCAAAGAACCGCCAGCGCGTCCATGCCCGGGGGAGGCTACTCGCCGCGCTGGCGGTAGATGGCCAGATGCCGGCGAAAGGCCCAGTCATCCAGGGCCGGTACGCCAGAAGCTGCGGGTTTCCAGGATAACACTTCACCGGGGGTGTCGCCGGGGACGGCAAAACTCATGATGCGAAATCCCATGGCCACAAGCCCCATGGCCTGCGGGTCGCCATAAGTGTTTTGCAGTCGCAGGGCCAGATGAAACTCCAAGGGCTGGTCGGCTTCGGGTTCGGCCAAAAGCATCCGGGTAATGAATCGGGAACCGGGTTCGAGCAGGCGATGGTTGATGCGATAAGCCTCGTGCTGGAGTTCCAGACGAAGACCGCCGCCGGAGATGTTGCGCATTTCAATGTCCGGGGTTTCGAGCTTGTGGTCAAGCCGCAGAAGCGGGCGTCCCCAGGTGGTTGGATCGCCGAAGCGGCCCCGGATATTTTTAATAGTGCTCTCATGCCACAATTCCAGCTCCAGGATGCAGGAGCGAGGTGGTTCCACCCGCAAAAAAGCGCGTTTCTGTTCCAGTTCGAGCCGATGCGGCCAGTCCACGGTCATGTGGATGAAGTTGTCGCCGGCCTTGTTGACGGCAATGATAGGCGAAACGAAATTATAGAAACTGTGCAGGTCCTTGTGGGGATCGAGGCGCAGTCGGAAGTCGCAGGCCACGAGCTTGCCCACCCAGGTCGGGTTGGCCCGCACGAGCGAGGTCATTTCCAATTCGATGCCGCGCCCGGCCGAGGCGGCCAGGATGGTGGCATCGGTGGAGCGGGCTCCGGGGTCGTCGCGCACGAAGCTTACCCGGACCTTGCTGCGCTGGGTCAGCGCTGTTTCCACCAGGGCGCGAATCTCGCCTGGCTGGGTGATCCAGGTGGTGGGTTTGATCTCGCCTGGACGGGCGCGACTTTTGACCATCAGTCCGACGGCAATGAGGCTGAAAAACGTGCCGAACATGGCCGCCATGAGGATGAGCGCTTCCGGGGAGGCGTGTCCGCTATTGGTGGCGTCAAGCATCCTGTTCCACCAGCCGGGATCGAAGAGGCTCATAAAGGCCGGAAGATGGTCGAAACCCCTGAAATACGCCATGAATAAGTCATAAGCCATCACCCCGGCGGACACAAGGGGGCTATCCCTCTCGGTGGCGTTTTTTGAGATGAATTTCCAGACAGGCCACAGCCGCCGGCGTCACCCCGGAAATGCGCCCGGCCTGCCCCAGGGTGTGGGGGGCTATCCGGGCAAGCTTCTCCACCACCTCCCGGGACAGGCCGGCCACAGCGGCATAATCCAGGTCCGGGGGCAGGTTTACGGTCTCATGGCGCCCCGTGCGCCCGGCCAGCTCTTCCTGGCGTTTGAGATACCCTTCATATTTGATGCGCGTTTCGGTCTCCACCGCGGCCAGCCGATCCAGTTGGGCCAGCTCGGGCCAGAATCGGGCCAGATCAGGCAGGGCGACGTCTGGGCGGCGCAAAAGCTCGTCCAGACGCAGACTGCGATCCGCCGGCCGCCCGCCCAAAACGGCCCAGGCCGCGTCGTCACAGTCCCCGGGGCGCACCCGACGCTCGGCCAATCCGGCCATGGCAGCGGCAATGGCCGCTTCCTTGCGACAAAAGAGAGCCCATTGGGCATCGCCGACCAGACCGAGATCCCGACCCAGGCCGGTCAGGCGGGCGTCGGCGTTGCCTTCACGCAACAGCAGCCGGTGCTCGGCCCGGGAGGTGAACATGCGGTAGGGCTCGGTCGTTCCCTTGGTGACCAGGTCGTCGACCAAAACGGCCATGTAGGCCTGGTCGCGACGCAGGAGAAAGGGCGGCCGGCTGGTCAGGGCGCAGTACACGTTGAGCGCCGCCCACAGGCCCTGGGCCGCCGCTTCTTCATACCCGGAGGTACCGTTGATCTGTCCGGCCAGATACAGTCCGGCCAGGGCCTTGGTCTCCAGGGTCGGCCGCAGTTGGACCGGATCGATGTAGTCGTATTCGATGGCATAGCCCGGCCGTACGATCCGGGCTTTTTCCAGGCCCGGGATAGTGGCGATCATGGCCTTTTGGGTTTCAATGGGCAGGCTCGTGGAAATGCCGTTGGGATAGATCTCGGGATTGTCGAGCCCCTCCGGTTCCAGAAAAACATGGTGCCGGTCGCGTTCGGGAAACCGGGCCACCTTGTCTTCCACCGACGGGCAGTAGCGCGCTCCAGTGCCCTCGATGACGCCGGTAAAGAGCGGCGAACGGTCAAACCCGGCCCGGATGGCGGCGTGGGTGGCCGCATTGGTGTGGGTCAGGTAGCAGGGAACCTGCGGCAGAACCGGGCCTGGGCCGTGGAAGCTGAAGCCCGGAGGCGGGGTATCGCCCGGCTGGGGCACGGTTTGGGAAAAGTCGATGCTCTTGGCCAAAAGGCGCGGGGTGGTGCCGGTTTTCAGCCGCCCAAGGGTCAGTCCATGGCGGGCCAGACTGGCCGAGAGGCCGTCTGCGGGCGGATCGCCGAGCCGGCCGCCGCGCAGTTGGGTGAGCCCAATGTGAATGAGGCCACCGAGGAACGTGCCGGTGGTGACCAACACGGCCCGGCCGGCAAAGACCTCGCCCGAGGCGACCCGCACGCCGCACACCCGCCCGTCCTTGGCCAGGATGTCTTCCGCGCTGTCCTGGCGCACGGCCAGATTGTCCTGGGCGAAGACGTCGCGTTTGACCACCCGCATGTAGGCGTCGCGGTCGATCTGCGCCCGGGTGGCCTGCACGGCCGGTCCCTTGCTGGTATTGAGCGTACGGAACTGAATGCCGGCTTCGTCGGCCCACAGGCCCATCCGGCCGCCCAGGGCGTCGATCTCGCGGACCATGTGTCCCTTGGCCAGGCCGCCAATGGCCGGGTTGCAGGACAGATGGCCGATACGGTCCACATTTTGCGTGAGGAGCAAAGTGGCCAGGCCCAACCGGGCCGCAGCCATGGCCGCCTCGCACCCGGCATGGCCGGCCCCGATGACGATGAGGTCGAAAGTCATGAACTGGAGCCTCCAAAAGAAAAAAACGGAAGAGCATCAGGGGCGCTGCCCCTGCACCCCGCCGGGGGGATAATCCCCCCGGACCCCTTGCTGGGATGGAGTCGGGAAAGCAGTTGGCGCATGTGCGACGTATTACATGAACAAAGCGTCAGGCAACGAAAGAGGGTTTTTGTCCAAGGCAGCACAGCCAGCCCTGGTCGTTCTCTTCATGGACGGCGACGTCGTTGAAGCCGGCGGCGGTAAAGAGCTCCCGGAATTGGGCCGCGCTTAAGTAGGTCATGGGCACGAGTTCCAGCCATTTTCGGTTGCGGGCATCGAATTTCGGGGTGTTGTAGACCTCGGCCAGGAGCAGGAAACGGCTGCCGGGACGCAGCACGCGCCGCACTTCGCGCAGATCCGAGGCAAGGTCGGGCCAGAAATAGTGCGTTTCCACGGCTGTGGCCAGATGGAAGGTGGCGTCCGGATAGGGCAGGGCCGAAACCGAGGCCTGGCGCACCTCCATGCGTCCCTGGGCGATGGTTTCCGCATTGTAGCGCCGGGACAGGGCCACGCTTTTTTCCGAGGCGTCGATGCCGCAGATGCGTCCCTTGGGGGCGAGCTGGGCCAGACGGGCCAGGGTGCGTCCGCCGCCGCAGCCGATGTCGAGCACATCGCTGTCCGGGGCGATGTCCACATGGGACAGGCCCCAGCCGGTCAGCTCGAAATGGCTGCGGTTCATGCGCCGGCCGATATATTCGCCAAGGATGCCCCCGGGCCGGCGGCACTGCTCCATCAAGAGCTTTTTCCAGGCGCGCTTCACATTCATTGCGACCCCTTGACACTTGTCCTGTTGCCGGGGGCTTCCCTTCCCCCGGCGTCGGAGCAATGTTGGTTCCCGTCCAGCTTCATACCAATCGCCAAGGCCTTGGCTTCTTGCCGTCTTTTCTTGCGCAACTTCACTCGTCGGCTTGGGAGCGCGCCGGGTAAAATCCGACTCATCCCAGGTGGGTTTCCAAAGGGCACTGCCCTTTGGCGCCGGAGCACTCTTCCTGCCCCCTTTCCCATTTCTGTTCACAAATGCTACGTAAAAAGCACCCGGGTCATGACCTTGGCGTCGCCGATGGTTTTGGCGATGCTGGAGCGTTCGTTGGGCTGGTGGGCGTTGTGTTCCAGGGTGGCCCAGACCACGGCCGGGTAGCCGTGGCGGCGCAGGTAGGCGGCGACGGTGCCGCCGCCGATGCCCATGGGTTTGGGCGAGGCGTTGTAGACGGCCCGGATGCCGTCCATGACCCGGCGCACGATGGGGGCTTCGATGTCGGTGGCCGGCGCAGCCTGTTCCTGCTGGATGATTTCGTAGCTGATGGTCACGCCGCAGGCCGCTTCAACCTCGTTGCCAAACGCGCGAATGGCGGCCAACACCTCGTCGAGACTGTAGTGGGGCAACACCCGGCAATCGACGTAGAACACGTCGCGGCCGGGGATGGTATTGACGTTTTCGACGTTAGCTTCTTTTTTGGTCGGCTCGAAGGTGGAATTGGACGGCTGGAACAGCAGATTTTTGTCACTGAATTTGTCGTAGAGCTTGGGAATCTTGATGATAAAAAGGGCGGCGGCGGACAGGGTGTTGATGCCCTGCTCCGGGGTCGATGCATGGCACTGCCGGCCTTCGATGATGATTTTGAGCCACAACATGCTTTTTTCGGCCACTTCCACCATTTCGCTGGTGGGCAGGCCGAAATCCGGCACCAGGAACAGGTCGTCCCTGGTAAAAAGGCCGTCGGCGTGGGAGGCCACGTAATCCAGGCCGTATTTGCTGCCGGTTTCCTCGTCGGCCACGAACAGCATGCCATAATTGATGGGCGGCAGGAGTTTTTTGGCGGCAATGGCCCGGGCCACCAGGATGGAGCTGACCACGGCCTGCTGGTTGTCCTCCACGCCGCGTCCGTAGACAAGGTCGCCATCGACGGCGAGGGCGTAGGGATCGGTGCGCCACAGGGTCCGGTCGCCCGGGGGAACGACGTCGAGGTGGGAGATGACCCAGAAGGTGCGCGAGGTGTCGGCCCCGGGCATGACCACGGCCAGATTGGGCCGGTGGCCGCAGGGGACGCGGGGGTCAGGGGCGTTTATTTCGCGGACTTCGGGCAGGCCCATGGCGGCGAGCAGCGTTTTCAGGCGGTCGGCTTTTTCGCGTTCGCCTGGGCCGCCGTTATCCGGGCCAAGGGCCGGGATGGCGGTCAGTTCGCGTTGCAGGTCGATAACGGCATCGCGCTCGGTGTCGAGGAAGGCCAGCAGATCGTCAAGCATACAGGCTCCAGGCAGTTTTGTTGAGAGATCGCCAATCGCCGGAACATAGCCGTTCGCCCGGGGCTTGGCAAACATGCGCCGCAACGCAAAAAGCCGGGAGGCAGAAACCTCCCGGCAGGGATGCGACGAAAAAAACGGCCTGGGAGCTAGCGGCCGCGGGCAGCGCGCTTGGAGGCCTTCAAGGGGTTGATGTTGACCTTGCCGCCCTTGTCGACTTCGAGCTTCATGTGGGTGGCAAAGTTGCAGACCTTCTGGGCCCATTTACGCTCGGGCAGGGGATAGCTCTTGCAGTACTTGACCCCATCCTGCTCCATGGTGCGTTCGCAGCCTTCGCATTTTTCAACAATGGGATGGCATTCGACGCCATTGACGGTGATAACCTGGGACATGGGATAACCTCCGGGCCGCGCGGATGGGGCGCGGGAATGTTTTCAGCGGAAAGCCAGCCTTTATTATGGAGGATGGCCGTCTTGTCAAGGGGGCTGGGGCGCGGATCCTCGCCTCAGCGTCCGCTGAGCCGCAGTGCCGTTTTCCCAAACTCGCTGCGCAACCTGTCGTAATCCATTGTCAAAAATTCCCCGTCACGGAAAAGAGAGCGTCCGGCCACCATGGTCAGCACGACCTCGCCGCCGCTGGCCGCATAGACCGCGTCGGACACGGGGTCAATGTTTGGCTGCAGCTGTGGCCGGGTCAGGTCCAGGGCGCACAGATCGGCCGGACAGCCGGGTTCCAGCCGGCCCAGTTCGGGCCAGCCAATGGCCCGCGCACCGTCGCGACTGGCCATGTCCAGAGCCGCTCCGGCGTGCAAGGCCGTGGGGTCGCTGGTTGCGACTTTCTGGAGCAGGGCGGCTGTGGTCATCTCGGAAAAGAGGTTGAGCGCGTTGTTGCTGGCCGCGCCGTCGGTGCCAAGCCCGACCGTGACTCCGGCGGCACGCAAGGCGTGGACCGGGGCAATGCCGCTGCCAAGCTTCATATTGCTTTTGGGACAGTGGGCCACGGTGGTCCCTGTTGCGGCCAAAAGGGCCATGTCTGCGTCATCCAGGGCCACGCCGTGGGCGATGAGGGTGTGCGGGGTAAGCATCCCGAGCTGGTGCAGGTAGGGGATGACCCGTGCGCCGTTGGCCTTGCGGCAATCGTCGTTTTCCCGGGCCGTCTCGGCGGCGTGGGTGGAGAGCAGGACGCCGCGCTCCCGGGCAAAGGCGGCGCACCGCTCCAGGGTTTTTTCCCGGCAGGTGTAGACGGCGTGGGGGAAAATGGCCGGACGCAGGAGCGGCTCTCCAGCCAGCCGGTCGGCCAGGGCTGCGGCCGCAGCCAGGGCCGCGTCTGAGGTCTTAAACCCCGCGTTCTCAATATCAAAGACGCCCTGGCACAACACGGCCCGCAGGCCGGCCGCCTGCACGGCGTCGGCCACGGCGTCAACAAAAAGATAGGCGTCGAGAAAGCACGTAGTTCCCGAGGCCAGCATTTCGGCGCAGGCAAGCTGTGTGCCCAATCGCACGGCCTCGGGAGTCAGTTTGGCTTCGGCCGGCCAGATATGCTCCGAAAGCCACACGGAAAGGGGCGCGTCGTCGCACAGACCCCTGAAAAGGGTCATGGCCGCGTGGGTGTGGGTATTGACCAACCCGGGCAGGACCATGGCCTCGGGCAGAGCGATGGTTTCGGCCGGGGCGTAGCAGGCCGTCAGTTCCGCGCGCGGTCCGATGGCCGTAATGCGGCCATCGGTGATGGCCAGGGCGGCATCGCGCAGCACGTCGCGGGCGTCATTTTGACTGACCACGACCGCGGCCGTGACCAGGGTGTCGCAGGGAATGGAATTGTTTGCAGCGTTTGTCATGCCGGATTTCTAGCGCAGACCCGGCTAACCGCCAAGCCCGGCTTGACCGGCGGGCTTAAAATCCCTATCCGACTTCGGTTACCAGACCGAATTTTCAAGGAGATGGCCATGGATCTGCGCACACTCATTCGCGACATCCCGGATTATCCCAAGGAAGGCATCCTTTTTTTCGACATCACGCCCCTTCTGGGCGATCCTTCCGGGTTCCGCCGGGCCATTGATCTTTTGGCCGAGCGGTTCGCCGACTCCGGGGCGACCAAGATCGTGGCGGCCGAGGCCCGGGGCTTTATTTTCGGCGCTGCCCTGGCCTACAAGATGGGTCTCGGTTTTGTGCCGGTGCGAAAGCCGGGCAAGCTGCCGTATAAGACCGTGTCCATTTCCTACGACCTGGAATACGGGTCCGATACGCTTTGCATGCACGAAGACGCCCTGCTCAAGGGCGAGAAAGTGCTGGTCATCGACGACTTGCTGGCCACCGGCGGCACACTCTCCGGCGTCATTGATCTGGTCGAGCATTTCGGGGCCGATATCGTCGGCATCGGCGTGGTCATTGAGCTGGAGTTCTTAAACGGCAAGGAACAGCTGCGTTCCTATGGTTGCGAGAGCATCCTGCAAATCGCCTAGCTTCTCTTTATCACGCCCAGGTCGCAGCCCTGGCAGCGGCGGCCCTGGTTGGAGACGGACAGCATGAAAATCGGCATCATCGGCGGCAGCGGCCTGGACGACCCCAATATCTTGGAGAATCCCAGCGACATCGAGGTGGACACGCCTTACGGCGCACCCAATTCCACCCTGCGCCAGGGCAAGATCGGCGGCAAGGACGTGGTCCTCTTGGCCCGCCATGGCCGCTCCCACACGGCCACGCCCACCAATGTCAATTATCGGGCCAACATCCATGCCCTGCGCACCGTCGGTTGCGCCGCCATCCTGTCCACCACGGCGGTCGGGTCGCTTCGGGCCGAGATCGGGCGCGGTGATCTGGTCATTCTCGACCAGTTCATTGACTTCACCCGGCGTCGCAACCTGACCTTTCACGACCGTTTCGAGCCGCATAACCCGGCCCATACGCCCATGGCCGACCCGTTTTCCGAGCCGCTGCGCGAGCTGCTCGTGGCCGCCTGCCGCAAGTTCGGCTACCGCCACCACGACAAGGGCACGGTGGTGACCATCGAAGGCCCGCGTTTTTCCACCCGGGCCGAGTCGAACATGTTCCGGGCCTGGGGCGCGGATGTGATCAACATGAGCGTGGCCACGGAATGCGCCCTGGCCGTCGAAGCCGGTCTTCCCTATGCCGCCGTGGCCATGAGCACGGATTATGATTGCTGGAAGACCGACGAGCCGCCGGTTTCCTGGGATGAGATCGTGACGATTTTCAAGGAAAACGCCGAGAAAGTGACCAGCGTGCTGATCGAGGTGGTAGGGAAGATGTAGCGACGCGGCCGGCTGGCCGGCTGCTGCAAAAGATTCTGAAAGGGCGTTCGCTGGCGGACGCCCTTTTTGCGTGCCAGTGCCGTTCCCAATCCTTCAAACACATGGCATAACACTGCGACAATCCTCGTCCCCGCAACATTCCCCGTCGCGCCAGGAGCCTGCCATGACCCAGACCAACCATACTGATACCCTGCCCGCTGCCCATAAAGCCTTTTACGACCGAGTCCGCGCCTTTCTTCCGGCCGAGCGCGTCATCCTTGGCCCATTTCGCAATCTGGCCCTTGGCGACGACGCCAGCTTTTACCGGCTGGTCCCCAAGATCGTGGTCAAGGCCGTGACCCAGGACGAGGTGGCAAAGTTGTTGCGCGCTGCCTCGGTCGAGGGCGTGGCCGTCACCTTCCGCACCGCCGGCACGAGCCTGTCCGGGCAGGCCCTGACCGATTCCGTACTCATCTATCTGGCCGGCCACTGGAAGGGGTTTCGCGTCCATCCCGGGGCCGGGCACATTAGCCTTGAACCCGGCGTCATCGGGGCCGAGGCCAATTTCCAGCTCGCCCCCTATGGCCGCAAGATCGGCCCGGACCCGGCTTCGATCAGCGCCTGCATGATCGGCGGCATCGCCGCCAACAACTCTTCGGGCATGTGCTGCGGCACGGCGGAAAACAGCTACAAGACCGTTGAGTCCATGCGCCTCGTCTTTGCCGACGGCGAGATGCTCGACACGGCCGATCCGGTCTCCAAGGCCCGCTTTGCCGCCGTGCGCAAGCCACTTTTGGACGAACTGGCCGCCATGCGGGCCGAAATCCTGGCCGATGCCGAGCTGGCCGAACGCATCCGGCGCAAATTCAAGATCAAAAACACCACCGGCTACGGCATAAACGCCTTTGTCGATTTCGATGACCCCTTCGACATCCTGCTCCACCTCATCATTGGTTCCGAAGGGACGCTGGCCTTTATCAGCGAAGTCACTTACCGCACCGTGGTCGAGCATCCGTTCAAGGCCTCCTCGCTCATGATTTATCCCGACATTGACGCTGCCTGCCGGGCGACCATCGCCCTCAAAGCCGGTCCCGTGGCGGCGGTCGAACTCATGGACCGGGCCTCGCTGCGCTCTGTTGAGGACAAACCCGGTATGCCGGCCTATTTGAAGGAGCTTTCCGAGGCGGCAGCTGCCATCCTGGTCGAGGTGCGGGCCGCCGATAAACCGGGCTTGCTCGCCGCCATCGACGGGGCGCTTTCCCGGGTGGCCGGCATCGAGCCGGTCTTTCCGCTGCTCTTTATGGACGCCAAGGATGATTACGAAAAGCTCTGGAACATCCGGCGCGGGCTTTTCACCTCGGTTGGCGGGGCGCGCCAGCCCGGCAGCGCGGTCATTATCGAAGACGTGGTCTTCCCCATCGAGAACCTGGCTGAAGGCACGGTCGAGCTCCAGCGCCTGATGCACGTCCACGGGTTCCCGGAAGGCATCATTTTCGGCCACGCCCTGGAGGGCAACCTGCACTTCGTTTTTTGTCCGGACTTTGGTGATCCGGCCGCCGTGGCCAATTACCAGAAGCTCATGGACGAGGTGGCGGCCATGGTGGTCGGCCGCTATGAAGGGTCGCTCAAGGGCGAGCACGGCACCGGCCGCAACATGGCCCCGTTTGTCGAGATGGAGTGGGGCAAGACGGCCTACGGCTTCATGCACCGCTTAAAGCGCGCCTTTGACCCGGACGGCATCCTCAACCCCGGCGTCATTTTAAACGACGACCCCAACGTCTACCTCAAGAACTTGAAACCCCTGCCCGAGGTCAATCCGCTGATCGACCGCTGCATCGAGTGCGGCTACTGCGAATCGGTCTGCCCCTCGCGCAACGTCACCACCACCCCGCGCCAGCGCATCACCCTGCAGCGCCATATGGCCCTGGCCAAAAAAGCCGGGGATCTGGGCGAATTCACCGAGTTTCACGACGCCTACGACTATTTCGGCAGCGCCACCTGCGCCGCCGACGGCCTGTGCGCCACGGTCTGCCCGGTTTCGGTCGATACGGGAATGTTCACCAAGGACTACCGCCGCCAGGAAGCCAGCCCGCGCGGCAAAAAGATCGGCCGTTTCGTGGCCGACCACTACGGGCTGGTCACTTGGATCGCCGGGCGGGGGCTGTGGCTGTCAAACGTCGTCCACGGCCTGATTGGCACCCCGGCCATGACGTCCATGACCTATGGGCTGCGAAAGCTCTCCGGCGGACTGGTCCCGTTTTGGACGCCCTATGCGCCCAAGGCCGGCCCGAAAGTGGAACTGCGCAACACCTGCCGGGGACACGGGCGCAAGGTGGTCTATTTCCCAAGCTGCACCACCCGGGCCATGGGACCCTCGGCCCTCGACCCGGACCAGCGCGGCTTGTTCGAGGCCACCATGTCGGTCTTGGCCAAGGCCGGCTATGACGTGATTTTTCCGGAAGCCATGAACAACCTGTGCTGCGGCCTGACGCTTGAATCCAAGGGGATGCACGAGGATGCGGCCCGAAAGTCCAGGGAGCTTGAAGCGGTGCTGCGCAAGGTCAGCGACAACGGAGCCATCCCCATCCTGTGCGACGCCAGTCCCTGCCTCTACACCATGCGCTGCAAGATGGAGCCGGGACTCAAACTCCATGAGCCGGTGGAATTCATCCACGACTACTGCCTGCCGCATCTCGACATCACGCCCGTGCCGGACACCGTGGCCGTCCACGTGTCCTGTTCTTCGGTGAAAATGGGCCTGACCGCCAAGTTTGCCGCCCTGGCCGAGCGCTGCGCCGGCCGGGTCGTGGTGCCGCGCGGCATCCATTGTTGCGGCTTTGCCGGCGACCGGGGCTTTTTCTATCCCGAACTCAATGCCTCGGCCCTGGCCGATCTGCCCGGCCAACTGCCGGCCACGACGACGTCGGGCTATTCCAACAGCCGTACCTGCGAAATCGGGCTGTCCTACCACGGCGGCGTGCCCTACCAGTCCATCGTCTATCTGGTGGACCGGGCGGCGCAGCCCAAGGCGTAACGCGTTCTGTTTTTTCCCCCAGGCCTGCTCCCGAGGTCGTCGACAGGCCTGGGGGAAAACATAGACGCCTCACTGCTGCCATGGGCCACACGCGACCGTATGGTACGCCAGCGCCAGGAATCCACTGGAAACCGTTCCGTGGCCAGGGAGATCAGATCATTCCCCTGGCTGCTTCCCGTCTTTTCTTGCTTACTTCCGCCTATCGACGTGGCAGCGCCCCCAGTCATAGCAAACGAACCCCATACGGGATTCCAAAGGGATCACCCCTTTGGCCGCCGGAGGCATCTGCCCTGCATTTCTCCTTTTTAGGTGCAACGCTCACTTTTTTTTCATCAACTATTTAGAAACCCGGAAAGTCTTGTGCCGAGGACCTTGCCGGGCCGGCTGGGGAAGCAGGGCACTTGACGCGGCAGTGCGTCGGGACAAGAATGCGCGCCGCCCCGGAGTGGGCGAGGAGTATGTCCATGCGCACGCGCGTATTGTGTATAGCGGTCTTTTTTTTGCTGTTGGCGTCCAACCATGCCGTTGGCGGAACGCCGCCCGGCGAACCGATTTTACGCATCGAAACCGGGATGCACACCGCGCTTATAAAGCGCATCGCTGTGGATGGCCTGGGCCGCTATCTGGCCACGGCCTCCGACGACAAAACCTGCCGGGTCTGGGACATCAAGACCGGCGAGCAGTTGCGCGTCCTGCGTCCGCCGATTGGGCACGACTACGAAGGCAGGCTCTACAGCGTGGCCATGAGCCCGGACGGCCGCTACGTTTTTTGCGGCGGCTGGTCCGGCTATGCCTGGGACAAGGCGCACAGCGTCTACGTGTTCGAGCGCGAATCCGGCCAGTTGGTGCGACGGCTGACCGGGCTGCCGAGCGTGGTCAACCATCTGGCGGTTTCGCGCGACGGCCTGTATCTGGCTGCGGCCCTGGGCGAGGACGGCCTGCGGGTCTGGCGGTTGTCCGATCTGGCCCTGGTCGGCCAGGACCGGGATTACAAGGGCGAGAGCTACGGCGCGGCTTTCGACGGCAAAGGCCATCTGGCCACCACCTGCTACGATGGCCAGATTCGGCTGTACCGTGTGGCCGATACCGGTCTGACCCTTTTGGCCAAACACCAGTCGCAAGGCGGCAGCCGGCCGTTTTCCCTGGCTTTTTCTCCAGACAGCAGCCAACTCGCCGTGGGCTTTACCGATACCACGGCCGTCACGGTCCTTGACGGCGAAACCCTCGGCCTTCTGGGCGCGCCCAATCTGACCGGGGTGGACAACGGCAATCTGTCCAGCGTGGCCTTTGCCGCCGATGGGTCGCTTTTGGCTTCCGGCCGCTGGGTCACGGACCGAGGTTGTCCCATACGCAGCTTTAAACCCTCGGATTTCGTTGCCTACCGCGACCTTGATACCGGCAAGTCGGCTGTTGTGACCTTGTGCCCCCTGCCGGACGGCGGGCTGGCCTACGGCACGGTGGCTCCGCGCTGGGGCGTGCTGCGCCCGGACGGCAGTTTCGGCATGACGCGCTCCCCGGCCATTTTGGATTTCCGCTCCTCGGTGCGGGCCTTTTACCTCGACCGCACTGGCGAAACAGTGGCCTATGCCGTGGGCGGGCGAAAGGGTGTTTTCCGGTTTGCCTTGCCGGGACGCGACCTGCGCCAGCTCGGCGTGCCGACCCCGGACCTGACCGCCCCGCACCTGCAGGCGTCGGGTTTGGCCGTCACCGGTTGGGAGGGCAGCCGAACCCCGACGCTCAATGGCCAGCCGCTCAAGCTCAAGGATTTTGAAACCTCGTATTCCCTGGCCCTGTCCCCGGACAACCGCCGGTTTGTTCTGGGCACCTCCTGGAACGTACGCGCGTATGGGGCGGACGGCGCGGCCTTATGGCAGACGCCGGCCCCGGATACGGTCTGGGCCGTCAATGTCAGCGGCGACGGCCGGGTGGCGGCGGCGGCCATCGGCGACGGTTCCATTCGCTGGTATCGCATGGAGGACGGTCGGGAAATCCTGTCGTTTTTCCCCCATGCCGACGGCAAACGCTGGGTGCTGTGGACCCAGACCGGCTATTACGACGCCTCGTCCGGCGGCGAGGACATGATCGGCTGGAACGTCAACAACGGCCCGGACCATGCCGCCGACTTTTTCCCGGCCTCGCGGTTCCGCGAGGCCTTTCACCGGCCGGATGTCATTGATTTGGCCCTGCGCACTCTGGATGAAAACAAGGCCCTCGCCGCAGCCAACGTGGCCCGTGGGGGCGATGTCCGCGTGCCTTCGGTGCTGACCGCCCGCCCGCCAGTGGTGGAAATCCTGACTCCGGCGGCCGGGGCTGGCTTCACCGCGCCGGACATGACCGTCAAATACGCTGTGCGCAGTCCTGGCGGCGAGGACATCACTACCGTGCGTGTGCTGGTGGACGGGGCGCGCGTCGGCGAGGAGCGGCCTGCTCTGGCCGGCCGCGGCTTTGAGCCGAGTGTGCTGGCGGCCAAGGTGACGCTGCCTGAGCACGACGTGGTGCTTTCGGTGGTGGCGGAAAACAAGAACGGCCCTTCGGCCCCGGCCACGGTGCGGCTCAAGTGGGCCGGCAAGGCGGCGGCTCCGGCCGCTCCGGCGGCCAAGCTCTACGTGCTGGCTGTCGGAGCCGGAGCGTATAGCGACAAGGCTCTGTCCCTGGCCTATCCGGCCAAGGACGCCAAGGACTTTGCCCAGGCCATGTCCCTGCAAAAGGGCCGGCTCTACGGCGATGTGGTGACCCGCGTACTCACCGATGAGGCCGCCACCAAGGATGCCGTGCTGGAGGGTCTGGACTGGATTGAACGGCAGACCACCCAGCATGACGTGGCCATGATTTTCCTGGCAGGGCATGGGGTTAACGATAAAAACGGCGACTACTACTTCCTGCCGACCACGGTTGATCTGGAAAAGCTGCGGGCCTCGGGGCTGCCGTTTATGGAAGTGCAAAAGACCATCCGTAATATCGCCGGCAAGACGCTCTTTTTCGTCGACACCTGCCACAGCGGTTCCATCATGGGGGCCGGCCGGCGGGGCATGGGCGACTTGAACGGCGTCATTAACGAGCTCTCCAGCTCGGGCAACGGGGCCATTGTCTTTGCCGCCTCCACCGGCCGGCAGTATTCCCTGGAAAAGCCGGAATGGCAAAACGGGGCCTTCACCAAGGCCCTGGTGGAAGGGGTGCTTGGCAAGGCGGACAACCGCCATACCGGCCGGGTGACCTTTAAAATGCTCGACCTCTATATCTCCGAGCGGGTCAAGGAGCTTACCGGCGGCGAGCAAACGCCGACCACTGGCGTTCCCGGCACGGTGGAGGATTTCCCCATAGCGGCCTACTGATTGTTTGGCCGGTGCTTTACAAAGCGCCCCGGCGTCGCCTGGTTTTGGCGGCGGCGGGGCGTTTTGGCGTTTCCAGGGGATGCTTTGCAGCCGAGGAGGCAATGCGCACCACCATCACTGCGTGGCTGCCCAGGAATGAGGCCATGTCGTGTGTCGTGCACTTTCGAAACAACGAAGCGTTGTTGATGGCGATGTCTGTTTCAGCGTTGCTCATTTGTCCTTAACATGCAAGAATAAAAGGCTTTACGGAAATATTGAACTCTGGTAATGGCCTTAGAACTGTCGCTTTTTAGATTTTTCCAAGGTCAATCAATTCAGTTGGCCTACAGTGTTTTGTTGAAAGGTATAATTGAAATGAAAAAGCGTGTTGTTGGAATGGTAGTTTGTGTCTGTATTTCTCTTTGCTCGACATTCAGTTCTTGGGCGTCTGGTTTCAATCAATTTGTTGGTTTTGGTGATAGCACCTTTGATAGTGGATATTTTCGCTATAATACGACTGGCACAGCGTCGCAAGATGCCAGTATCGCCGCAGCCGTTTCCCAAGGGGCCAGCGGCGCTTTTGTCGGTCCCGGGGTGATGAATTCCTTGCAGCTCGCAGCGCGCTTTGGCCAGTATGGCGGTGCGGTCGGTAGTGGCGGAATGAATTTCGCCAATGGCGGCGCTTTTTCCGCACCGCTCCTTGTCCCTTCAACCGGAACCTATCTGTCCGGCGTTTCGGCGCTCACCAACGTGGCCACCAACCAGCAGATTCAGAACTATCTCATATCCGTCGGCGGGGCGGCCAATCCCAATGCCCTGTATGTGGTCAAAACCGGCGACAACGACCTGCAGTTCGTCCGGGCCATGAGCGCCTCCTGGATGGCCGCCAACCCCACCTTTCTGGCCGAACTGGCTTACAGCCAGGCGGCCAACGTGGCCCTGTTGCAGGCAGCCGGAGCCCGCACCATCATGGTGCCCAATTCCTACAACTCTGCTGTCTTTGCCGGAACCGGCGGCTCCATTTCCTCGGATAACACCGATTTGTACGTGCGCTCCCTGTCCTATGGCATGATGCGCTGGTCGAGCCTTTCCGGGGTGGGCGTGCGCTATATCCCTGCCGATATTGACAGTATTTTTCGGTATGTGGCGCAGAATCCCACACTCTTCGGCTTTACCCCGTCCTCCGTGCTCTCGGCCAATGCCGTGTCCTCTTCGCTCAGTCCACTCTATGTCAGCTGGGCCGACGTCACCCCGGTCGAGTTGCAAACCTCTCTGTTTATCGGGGCCAACGGCGTCCACTTCACCACGGCCGGCCAGACCATCGAGGCCGATTACGAAGCCAGCCTGCTCTCCGGGCCCAGCCAGATGTCGCTTCTGGCCGAGGGGGCGGTGCAGGGCGGTCTGGCCCGGGCAGCCACCATCCAGGGACAGATCGACCTGTCCGGGAAACAGCGCGGTTCAAATGGCCTCAATGTCTGGGCCAGTGGTGGGGTCAGCGCATTGCAAATCAACAATGCATCCGGTTTCCCCAACGATTCCGGGACGCCGTTTGTCGGGTCGCTGGGAGCGGATTACCAGACGCCCATAGGCCTCATTCTTGGCGCAGCCTTTACCCTGGGCCGCCAGACCCAGGAGTTTTCCATGGGAACCGGCCATTTTGACCAGACCGACGAGGCGCTGAGCCTCTACGCCGCCTACAAGGCCGGCCCGGTCTGGGGCAATGCGGTGGCCAGCTATGGCCTGTATCAGGATACCATCGAGCGTCCGGTGAAGCTTGGCCTTTTGACTGACAACAATAGTTCCGACACCACCGGCCAGTCCCTGGCCCTGGCCCTCCGGGCCGGCGGCGACATCAGCCTGGGACCGCTCACCACCGGCCCGGTGGCAGGCTTGGTTCTGCAACGGATACGTATTAAGAGTTTTACCGAGTCCGGCACGACCGCCGGAGCAAGCAGCCCAAATGGCATCACGGCTCTTTCTTATGGAGAGCAGGTGCGCGACTCGGCCATAAGCCAGCTCGGCTGGCGCATCATGGTCGATGTGGGCAGCTGGCAGCCCTTTGCCGAGGCCAAGTGGAACCATGAGCTGATCGATCAGGACCGGATGGTCAAGGCGGCGCTGACCACGGCTACCGCCGGCAACTACAAGGTCGATGCCGCGCCTGTGCCCACGGATTGGACTACGGGAACTGTCGGGGCCTCCTATAAACTGAGCGAGCGCGTCATGCTTCGCGGCGCCGGTTCGGCCATGCTGGGCAATAACCAGGTGGTCACCTACGGCGGCGAGCTCGGCATGAACATCGCTTTCTGATTGAGTTTCCGGGCTGCGGCCCTGGGACAGAACACATGAAAAGGCCATGCCGGCTTGGGTCGGCATGGCCTTTTCATGTGTTTGGGGCGATGCGTGGTCTGGCTGGTCTGCGTGGCGGTCAAACCCGCAAGACGATGCGCCTGGCGTGGAGCACCCAGGCCCCCAGGAGCAGAGGGAGCAGGAACAGCACTCCCCAGGCCAGCGAGGCCGCTGGTTTGTCGGTCCAGCCGGAAAAGAGCCAGCGAAACAGAAACGCCTGCAGGGAGATGATCCCGGAAGTGGCGTCCGGCAGTTTGAATTGGCGCAGGGTCGATGCAATAAACGAGGCGGTCACGTAGATGGTCAGGGGATTTTGCCCCAGGACTAACAGCGGCTTGGTTCCGAGCCCCTGCCGGCCGCCATCGAGCAGCCAATGGCACACAGCCAGCAGCAAGACCCCGGCTCCACCGGTCACAAGCACAAACGAACTGGTGCAAAGCGATTTGTTGATGGGGAACCAGACGCTCCAGCCAAAGCCCAGCAGCAACGTGGCCACTCCCCAGGCCATAGCCCGGCCCGTTCCCTGGCCGCCAGAGCGCAGCCAGCTTCCGGCGAGCAGGCCGATCAGTCCCAGGGCAATGGCCGGGAAGGTGGAGAGGACGCCTTCAGGGTCCCAGGCGGTGTTGAATTTCCAGATGTGGTCGCCAAGCAGCAGTTGATCCAGCCAGCCCTGCCAATTGACGTCCATGCCGAGGCTCGGATGCCCCAGTCCCGGCACCGGCACAAAGGCCAGAAGCAGCCAGGAGCCGACCAGGATGCTCACGATGACCGAGGCAATACCCCGGCGGCCCAGACGGACATGCAGCCAGACCACGGCCAGATAGACCACGGCAATACGCTGCAACACGCCGGGGATGCGCAGCTTGTCAAAGCTCAGATGCAGATAGGCGTTTTCGAGCAGGCCAAGTAGAAACAGGATGACGGCCCGTCTGAGAACCTTTGGCCAGAAGCCGGGTGCTTGGCCGGACAGGACAGCCTCCCGGTTGACAGCCAAAGCAACGCACACGCCAACGAGAAAGAGGAAGAGGGGAAATACGAAATCCGCCACGGTGCAGCCGTTCCAGGTGGCATGATGCAGCAGCGGGTAGGCGTACAGGGCATCGCCGGGATTGTTGACGACAATCATGCCGGCAATGGCCAGTCCACGCAGGACATCCACGGATTGCAGCCTGGTTGTGTGTGGTTTGGCCACATTGTTCCTCGGGTGTTTGATCGAAGATGGACTTTTCATGCAGCGGGTGTTTCGGCGTGCGGCTGTGTCTTTGCGTAGCAGGTGCAACGATCCGCTATCGGGTATGGTCAGGAGTGCTTCCAAGCGGGCTGTCTGGGCCTGGTTGCTGGTCGGGGATCAAGGCGAAGGTCCTATGGTTGCGTTGCAAATCGGCCCCGCCTCGCAGTCAGTTTTATTCCCAGGCGAAAGCGGCCATGGACAGCACGCCCAGCGTGAAGTGGTCATGGAGCAACCGGGCCTTGCCGCCCATCCCCAGGGGGACGAACAAGGGCAGTAAATGTTCGGGTGTCGGGTGATTGTCAAAGGCAAACGGCGCTTGGTGTGGATAATCGACGAGGATATCCGTCCGGGCGCCCAGAACCCCTTCCTTGAGCCAGGCGTCAAAGGCGACGACATAGTCCGGAGGCGGGGTTGCCGGCGCATCCCAGCGGACGCCGCGCAGGTTGTGCGTGGCTGACCCGCTCGCCACGACCAGTACGCCGTCCTGCCGCAAGGAGGCAAGCGCCTCGCCCATGGCCAGATGGTGGGCTGCGTTCCTCTCCGGTTGTACCGAGAGCTGCACCACCGGGATGTCCGCCTCGGGATACATCAGGCCAAGTGGCACCCAGGCGCCGTGGTCAAGGCCCCTTTGGGGATCGTACGTGGCTGTAATTCCTTTCTTGGCCAACAGTTCGCCCAGGTGCCCGGCCAGGGCGGGATGGCCCGAGGCAGGGTAGCGCACCGCAAAGAGCGCCTCCGGGAACCCACCAAAATCGTGCATGGTTCCGGGGCTGGCAGCCGTGGTCAGCATGGGCTTGGCCGTGGTCCAATGGGCAGAGACGCAGACCACCGCTTTGGGCCGGGGCAGGGCCTTGCCAAGCTCCATGAGGAACGCTCTGGTTGGTTGCGGTTCCAGGTAGAGTGTCGGCGCTCCATGGGAAACAAAGAGCGATGGCATTGGCTTTGGCGGCATTATCACCAGCTTGTTGGTCTTAAGGGCGCAATCTGTCAAGAAATGGTCTTGCCTTTGGCTCCGGGCGTTTTTTTTCGTGAGCGCCTCTCTCAATGCGGGCCTGTTTTGGGGCGCAGATTTTTTTGCTGCCCAACGTACGGGCAAACTGATCAATAATCTGCCTGTAAAGACGTGAATACAATCACATGTGGCGCATTTTGACCCAAAAAGAAAGCTGCGTGTTTCTTTTCGCCTCCCCGTCTTCAACTAACTATAATATTTAATATAACATAACATCTGGCACTCCTCTCCCACCCATTTTGCCCCATTGCCGGTCACGATACGCCATTTTGTTCCACTGCACAGCCTCGACGAAAACAAACAACTATCTGGTTTTATAGGATATTATTCGTCTGGAGCAATACTTGCTTATTTTAACCTAACACGAGACTTCCGTCCGACACCCGAACCGACCCAAGCCGCGCCTACCGACGTTGGCAGGGTGGCCGCCCCTGAACCGGGGCGACGAGAGCGGGGCAGTGCGGGACGAGGTCCACACGTAGGGACAATGCTCGGTGGATTGTAAGGTCGCTGTGGCCAGGTTGTTCAAATAATAACAGGGGATTATATGCCTAAATTTATCCGTATCGACATGGGAACCAAGGCTGTGAAGATCGACGAGTGCCCGGAACAGTACGCCGGTTTGGCCGGTCGGGCGCTCACATCCATTTTCGTCGCCAATGAAGTCAAACCGACCTGCCACCCGTTGGGTAAATACAATAAGCTGGTTTTTGCTCCCGGCTTCCTGACCGGCACCAGTGCGGCCAACTCCGGCCGGCTGTCCTGCGGCGCCAAAAGCCCGCTGACCGGCGGCATCAAGGAAAGCAACACTGGCGGCACCTTCGCGCAGAAGATGTCCAAGATGGACATCAAGGCCATTGTCTTCGAGGGCTTGCCCGAGGAAGACAAGTTTTACGTCGTTAAAGTGGCCATGGACGGCGTGACCATCGACGAAGCTCCGGCTGCAATCATCGGCATGGGCAACTACGAAGCCATCAAAGTCCTGCAGGCCCAATACGGTCCCAAAGTCGGCGTGGCCATCGTCGGACCGGCTGGTGAAATGCGTCTGACGGCAGCCAATATCTCCTTTGCCGATCCCCAGAGCAATATCCGCAGCGCCGGACGCGGCGGCCTGGGCGCCGTTATGGGCTCCAAAAAGATCAAGGCGGTGGTCATCGACGAAACCGGCTCCGGCCCGGTCGCCATCGCCAATCCCGAGGCGTTTAAGGCTGCTTCCAAGCGTTTCACCAACGCGCTAACCACCCATCCGGTCACCGGCCAGGGACTGCCCAAGTACGGCACCAACATCCTGGTCAACATCCTCAACGAGGCCGGCGGCCTGCCCACCAAGAACTTCCGCACCGGCCGCAACGAATGGGCCAACAACATCGGCGGCGAAACCATGGCCGCCACCATCGAAGCCCGCCACGGCAAGACGACCCACGGCTGCCATGCCGGCTGCATCATCCGCTGCTCCCAGCACTATAACGACAAGGACGACAAATACCTCACCAGCGGCTTCGAGTACGAGACCATCTGGGCTCTCGGCGCCAATGCCTGCGTTGACGACCTGGACGCCATCGCCTACGCCGACCGGGAATTCGACGACGTCGGCGTGGATTCCATCGAAGTCTCCGTAACTGTCGGCGTGGCCATGGAAGCCGGCATCATACCCTGGGGCGACGCCACGGCGATGCTGGAACTGATCCAGGAAATCCGCAAAGGAACCCCGCTGGGCCGTATCGTCGGCAGCGGCGCCGGGGCCCTGGGCCAGATGTATGGCCTGACCCGGGTGCCTGTGGTCAAAAACCAGGCCATCCCGGCCTACGATCCTCGCGCGGTCAAGGGCGTCGGCCTGACCTACGCCACGACCCCCATGGGCGCGGACCACACTGCGGGTTATGCGGTCGCCACCAACATCCTCAAAGTCGGCGGCTTTGTTGATCCGCTGGGCAAGGAAGGCCAGGTGGAACTGTCCCGCAACCTGCAAATCGCCACCGCCGCGGTCGACAGCACGGGCATGTGCCTGTTTATCGCCTTTGCCATTCTGGACATTGCCGACGGTTTCAACGCCCTGGTTGAAATGATCAACGCGCGTTACAACCTCGCCCTGACCGGAGACGACGTCGTCGCGCTCGGCAAGACCATCCTCAAGGCTGAACGTGGCTTCAACCAGCAGGCCGGCTTTACCAACGCCCATGACCGTTTGCCGGAATTCTTCGAGGAAAAGTGCGCCCCGCACGATGTGACCTGGGACTTCACGGACGCTGAAATCGACGAGGTGTTCAACTTCTAGCCGGTTGTATGTATAACGCCGCGCCCAACAGCTTGGCCAGGGCGCGGCGTTCGCGGTGAGTTCCGTTCGCGGCCCGGCGTTTCGACTAGCGCGAAACGCCGGGCCACAACCAAGCCAGCTCTGCAGCAAGTGAGGTGCAATGATTGACAAATGAGTGTGGACGACAGAAGATCGTTAACCTGCTTTTCACCCTATGCGCCACTGCACCTCCCAACGGTTAAACGGACGCTGCCCGCCGTCACGGTGTGCATTCGAGGAGGCTCCCGACGTGTCGTCAATGATCGAACTTCGCGCATTCATGGGACTGGCCGATACGTTTCGGGAAAGAAACTGGAGCAATCCCAAGGACGTTGCTGTCCAAGGCGCGATGACAGGGTTGGAATTTCTGGCCATGCTCGACCTTGCTGAGGACGCGGTCGAGGTCTTTTTTGTCAACGGAAAGGCCTTCACGCCGGAACTGGCAATCGTGAAGGGCGGAGATAGGGTTGCCTTGGCGCCCCGGGGCGTGCCCGGTCCCTATCGCGTGCTGTTGGGGTTCAAGAAAATGGGGTGACCGTGGGACTGCAAGTCTGGAACGCTGCAGTGCCTACTCATCCGTCTGTCTCATGAATCGCCTCGTGCCATACGACGGTATTGTTTGTTAAGCGCCGCGACAAGCTGTTTTTTCCCCTGGAAAATGGGCGACGGAGAGGGGTAGCCCGGGACGACAAAAACCATGTCGTTTATCCCGACCCTCCACGCCTGATCCATCGCTTCTTTGATCTCGTCGGCAGAATCATTCCAAGAGAACAACAAATACTTCCAGACGAGTTTCGGGTTGTTTGTCTTGTATATTGCTTTGAGGCGTGTCAAGTCAGCTATTATTTCAAGAATTTTTGAGTATGAAAATGCGTTTGTCATGTAGTTTTGAATAGACGCCTCTCGCCCTCCATGGATTGAAAAATACAAAATATCGACCCCGGAACGAACGAGATTTATTCTCTTTTGTGGAGTGTCGAGTTTGAGGCCATTGGTGGCGACGTCGATGGTTAGTGATGGTTTTTTTTGTTTAGTCTTTCGTATAAAGTCAATTGCACCAGTATGCAAAAAAGTCTCGCCATAGTTGTAAAGTCGTATGGCCTCGACGGAATGGGGGCTTGCGCTTAGCCATTTGTCGACAAAATCAAGGTCCAGGAAGTTGCTGTCCCGGGATTCAGAGATGTCATGACGACTTTGCATGCAACCATTGCATTGAAGGTTGCAGATACATGTCGGCTCTATAACCAGTTGTCGTATTCTGGTCTTGTTCTCCAAAAAAAATTCTTGCTCGCCATGTGTAAAGTCGACTTTGTACGTGCCAGTGTTTGGAAATCCTGCGCTGGAAATCTTGTCATAGCAGATGCGGCATCGGGGCATCGAAAGAACATCCTGCGTAATTGCAGCAACTTTGTGTCGGTACTTTTCCTCAATTTCCAAAAAAGTCTCTTCGTAAATATTTCCGAAAACATTCATTGCCAAGGGGTCAAGGCAGCATGTAGTGACGTGACCGTCTGCCAAGAGAACCACTTCGTTTAAGAAATCGCAGAGAAAACCGGGCACAATACGTCCTTGCAGGCGACCATTTGGGTTCGGGGCAGTATCTCGTCTTTCATGTCCTGAGAATATACCTTGGTAAAACAAACGCTTGTAATAAACTCAGAGCTTGCAGGCTTTGATGCCGAATGGCGTCATGTAATCACTGTAAAGACGGGGAGTCCTGTCTAGAAAATACACGACGAGAATAATGGCAATTGTTGATAGGACTAATAATAATGGGCCAAAAATCCAAAAAACCAGAGGAATTAGAAAGTAAAAAGCCCGCATGCCAAAATGAAAATGACTGGCGGCGCGATTTAATTGCATGGCTACAAATGTCATGGACGAGCTGTAGTTTCCGTCTGTGCATGGTGTGTTTATCATGAAGCCAACGTGATTGTACAGCCTGATAGAGGAAGAGAAGCTGAAAAAGGCAATGAAGAGATTTATCAAAAGAACAAGAATTTTCAGTGCCAAAGTACTTTTTTCTGTAGATCCGAAGATGTTTAACGCGTGCCACGTATTGCCAATATTTTCTGCCTGTCCGGTCAATGACAAAACGCCAACGGAAAGAAGTATTGCCGTTGAGGCAAGGAATGTGGCCGCCATCGTGGAATTGCGAAGCGTCTGTACCGCAAGAATTTCGTTTTTATCTTCCATGATACTGACAACCCAGGCAATGCGAGCCAGGTTTGTAGCCCCTTGGATGGTATATATAGGATCGTTTTTGAGTTTTAACCAGATGAAAACATTGTACATGGTGAACATAAAAAGAGAGAGCAGGAGTGATTCCAGGTCGAGAGCATGGGGCGACAGGATATCCACGACGTGTCCCTCCGTATTCATGTTTTCTGTAAGAGGACTTTTGCGGCTGCGTCCAGGTCGGTGCAGTATTTAAGGAGAGAGTCCCGGGCGAAACGGATCGAGCTGCCTCCGGGCAGGGCGCGCGCTAGGCTGTGGGCTTTGGGTGTCCCCGTGCCTTTCTTTGGGATATTGGGGACCCTTTGAGCCGTTGAGGTTCTGTTTCGCGAGCGCTCGCAACGCAATCCAAAGCCTGTATCGTAAAAAGCTACGCAAGGGGAAAGTGGATGTCAACGGACGCAATCAAGACGCCCTCGGACCATCCCTGGCCGATTAAGCGCTTCTTTTGCTGGTCTTTAGGACTTTCTTGGACTTGGCTGGATGAGTTATTGGCGGAGAGGGTGGGATTCGAACCCACGTGCAGGCTATTAACCCGCAACCCGATTTCGAGTCGGGCCCGTTACGACCACTTCGGTACCTCTCCGCTCTGAGAACCAGAAGGAATTTGGAAAGCTATCCAGCAATCGACGGCTTGGCAAGCTTTTTTTTAGACCCGTCCCGGTCTGGCCGGTTCAGCCCCTGTCCGGCTGCGACGGCTGCGGAAAAAGTCCCGTAACAGCGTCCCGCACTCTTCGGCCATGACGCCGGCCACGACGTCGAAGCGGTGGTTGAGAAAGGGCAGGTCCGGGCCGGGTAGTCGGGACGTCACCGCTCCGGTGCGCGGGTCTGACGCGCCGTAGACGAGCCGGTCCACCCGGGCGTGGACAATGGCCCCCAGGCACATGAGGCACGGCTCCAGGGTCACCACCAGAGTGGTGTTGAGGAGCCGGTAGTTGTTCATTTGGGTTGCAGCCCGGCGAATGGCCAGCACCTCGGCGTGGGCAGTCGGGTCGGTGCTGGAGATGGGTGCGTTGCCGGCCCGGGCCAACACCTCGCCGTGGACCGACACGATGACCGCGCCGACCGGCGACTCGCCGATCGCCGCAGCCTGCCGGGCATCTTCCAGGGCGAGTTCCATGAGCGCTTCGTAACTCGCCCACCCCGGAGGTGGGGGGGGCAGGGCGTCTGTTCCGGCGTCAAACCGTTTGGCTGGCTTCAAAGCCATAGAGGCATCCTTGGGAGGCAAAATGGGATGGGCTACGTTTGAGCGCTGTTCTATCGGACCGCACTGTTGCAGCGCAACACAGGAGGCAGCGCCCGCCGCGTCCGGCAGGGAGCATTTGGGCTGCGGGGCCTACCATGATTTGTCTGGCCTGCCTGGGCAACACGCGGGCCTGAGGCGGAAGAGAAACAGTTGCGGTTGGCAAGGCAGCGGCGTCAGCCCTGCCTTGCCGGGAAGTCGGATGGGCCGCTACGCCTGGGCGCGCAGATAGGCCACGGCGTTTTCAAACAGCACCGTGCCAAGCGTCGGACGTTCGCCCCGGGTGTAGCCGGGGTGGTTGGTCGGATGATTGAAGGCCTCGGGGTGCGGCATGAGTCCGAGAATGCGGCCGCTCGGATCGGTGAGGCCCGCGATGGCGTGGGGCGAGCCGTTGGGATTGGCTGGGTAGTCCATGGTGATCTGCCCGGTGGCCGGGTCGGCGTATTGCAGGGCGACGGCCCCGCTGGCCAGCAGTTCGTCCAGGACGCTTTGCTCCATGGGCACGAGCTTGCCCTCGCCGTGGCGCACCGGAAGGTCCAGGCGGCCAAGGCCCTTGGTGAAGACGCAGGGGCTTTCGGGATTGGCGGTCAGGGTCACCCAGCGGTCTTCAAACCGGGCCGAATCATTGTTGGCCAGGCTCACCTGCCGGGAGAAATAGTTGCCGCCAAGGGCCGGCAGGAGGCCGAGTTTGACCAGCAGCTGGAAGCCGTTGCAAATGCCAAGCACCAGTCCGCCGGCATCAAAAAAAGTCCGCAACTGGGTTAAAAGCGGTTCGCCGGCCGCAGTTGCGGCATGTTTCCAGCGAACGGCCGCGGCCTGGGCCGCGCCAAGATCATCCCCATCGAGAAAGCCGCCGGGAAAGACAAGAAAATTGTAGGCGTCAATTCTTGTCCGCCCGGCCACGATGTCGGAAAAAAACACAATATCCGTGACGTCGGAGCCGGCCATGCGGGCGGCATGGGCCGATTCCACCTCGCAGTTGGTGCCAAAGCCGGTGATCACGAGGGTGCGCACCTGGGGCATATGGGGAAATCCTCCCAAAGGGTTCCTTGAAAAATTAGGATCGAAAGCGTACCTTGCGCAGCGGAACATACGGGGCCGCCCCGGCCGCGTCAACCGGAGCCGTGCCAAAGGTGTGGTTTCCGGCCGCAAACCGCCGGGGTCGCCGGGGCGGCCCCCAGTACAACAAGGACGGCATCAGCAATGAAGACCAAGTTTATTTTCGTGACGGGAGGGGTGCTGTCCTCTCTGGGCAAAGGACTCGCCGCCGCTTCCATCGGTGCGCTGCTCCAGGCCCGGGGACTCAAGGTCACCATCCAGAAACTCGATCCCTACATCAACGTCGATCCCGGCACCATGAATCCGTTCCAGCACGGCGAGGTGTACGTGACCGACGACGGGGCCGAAACCGACCTCGACCTTGGCCATTACGAACGCTATCTCGGCGTTCCCATGAGCCAGAACAACAATTTTACCTCCGGACGCATCTATTTCAGCGTCATCCAGAAAGAGCGCCGGGGCGATTATCTGGGCGGCACGGTCCAGGTGATCCCCCACATTACCGACGAGATCAAGCGCTCCATCCTGGGCGTGGCCCGGGATGAGGACGTGGCCATTATCGAGATTGGCGGCACAGTCGGCGATATTGAGGGCCAGCCGTTTCTGGAGGCCATCCGCCAGTTGCGCATGGAGCTTGGCAAGGAAAACGCCCTTTATATCCACCTGACCCTGGTTCCCTATCTGCGCATGGCCGGCGAGGTCAAAACCAAGCCCACCCAGCACAGCGTCAAAGAACTGCGCTCCATCGGCATCCAGCCCGACATCATCATCTGCCGCAGCGAAGTGGACCTGGCCAAGGACATCAAACAGAAGATCGCGCTTTTTTGCGATGTGGACGCCGATGCCGTGTTCACGGCCGTGGACGTCAAAAACATTTATGAGCTGCCCCTTCGTCTGTATGGCGAGGGCGTAGACCAGAAAATCGCCATTTTGCTGCGCCTGCCGGCCAAAAACGCCGAACTGGAGCCGTGGCACGACCTCATGGACCGTCTGGAGCATCCCTCCGGCACGGTGTCGATTGCCATTGTCGGCAAGTATGTCGATCTCAAGGAAGCTTACAAGAGCCTGCACGAATCCCTGGTCCACGGCGGCATCCACGCCGGGGTGTCGGTCCGCTTTGTCTATGTCAATTCCGAAGAACTGACCCGGGAAAACGTGGCCGCCACCCTGGCTGGCATCGACGGCATCCTGGTCCCGGGCGGCTTCGGGTCGCGCGGGGTTGAGGGCAAGATCGCGGCCATCGAATATGCCCGCACCAAGGGCGTGCCGTTCTTCGGCATTTGCCTGGGGATGCAGTGCGCGGTCATCGAATATGCCAGAAACGTGCTCGGGCTGGCCGGGGCCAACTCCGAGGAGTTCGACCTGACCACGCCGCACCCGGTCATCTACCTCATGCGCGAGTGGTATGACTTCCGCACCCAGACCATCGAACATCGCGATCCCTCCAGCGACAAGGGCGGCACCATGCGCCTGGGTGCCTATCCCTGCGTCGTTGCCCCGGACACCCGGGCCGCCGCTGCCTACGGAACCGGCGAAATTTCCGAACGCCATCGCCATCGTTTCGAATTCAACAAGGCCTACGCCGCCGCCTTCGAGGAGGGTGGACTGGTCCTGAGCGGACTGTCGCCTGACGGCGAACTGGTGGAAATGGTCGAGTTGCCGGAACATCCCTGGTTTTTGGGCTGCCAGTTCCATCCGGAATTCAAGAGCAGCCCCATGCGCCCGCATCCGCTGTTCCGGGAATTTGTGACTGCGGCCAAACGCTGCAAGAAAGCCTAGCCTGCTCACGCGAGGCACGTCTGACGGCCGTCCGGGGGAAGCGACTTTCTCCCGGACGGCTTCGTTGTAACTGGGGCCCGTCTGGCCTGCCGGGCTCGTTGGCTATGCGCGGTGTCCTGGGGCCAGGGAAGAGACCAGGGCGGCCAAGGCCCAAGGCGTGCTCCTTGTCCCGTTGCCATGAGAGCAGGAAAAACACCTCTATCTGCTGGTCATTTCGGTGTTTTTTGGCTATGATCGCCCCGTTGGGCGGGACATGCCGGCTGCGTCTGGGCATTGGGGTCTTGTCTGTCAGGAGCGGCGTTTGGGTCGGGGAGGAAGTGTGCTCCGGCCGTTGGAGGTTTTGTATGCCTGAGGATGCGAATCTGGCCGCCAGCCGGGCCAGGGAAGTGGCGTTGCTGGTTCTTGATGTCGACGGCGTCATGACCGACGGCGGCATCTATGTCGATGCTCGTGGCGAGGTGACCAAACGGTTTCATGTCCATGACAGCCTGGGCCTCATGGCGGCCCAGGCTGTCGGACTGGCTGTTGCGGTCATAAGCGGCCTGGACAGTCCGGCCGTGGCCGCGCGCATGGCCGATCTGGGCATTGCCGAGTACCACCCGGGCCATCACCGCAAGATGGGCGTGCTGCGGGGTATTCTGGAACGCCAGGGTGTTTCGCCAGAACAGACCGCCTATCTGGGCGATGATTGGGTGGACGCCGGCCCCATGGGGCTGGTCGGGTTGCCCATGACCGTGGCCGATGCCCAACCGGAGATCCTGGAGCTGGCCCTGTGGGTCTCGCGCCGGGGTGGGGGGCACGGGGCGGTCCGCGAGGCTGTGCGGTTTATCCTGGCAGCCAAGGGGCAACTCGGGGCTGCCTATGAGTGGTTCCTCGACTAGGGCCGCTTGTGCCGATTGCCACGAGGTCGCAATTGTGGCATGGTTTTTGTTGGGCGGGCTGGCTGTGGGCCGCCGTCCAAACCGAGTAGAACCCTTGGACGCAAACGACTCACGCGCACGGCGGTAAGCATGGCCCTGGAACTGCGGCAGCAGCTCAAGCTTTCCCAACAGCTGGTGATGACCCCCCAGCTGCAACAAGCCATCAAACTCCTTCAACTTTCCCGGTTGGAGCTGCTTGAGAGCGTGCAGCAGGAGCTGTTGGAAAATCCAATGCTGGAGGAGACCGTCGAGGACGACCGGCCAACTGAACGGGTCATGGCCGAAGACAACCTCGGGCCGACCGGCAATTCCACGGACGCAGCCATGGAGAAGGAGCTGCTCAAAAACGCCGAGTGGGATGACTACCTTGGTGATTTTGCCAGCACCGGCCGCCAGTCTCAGTCCCGCGATTCCGAAATTCCCGAAGAGGGCATGGCCTATGACGCCCGGCTGGCCTCCAAGCCGTCCCTGGACGGGCATCTGGGCTGGCAGATGCATCTGTCCAATTTTACCCCCAAGGAAGTGGAAGTCGGGGAAGCCATCATCGGCAGCCTGGACTCCTCGGGCTATCTGCAGGCCACGGTGGAAGAGCTGGCCGGGATGGCCGGGGCCGAACCGGCCATGGTGGAAGCGGTGCTCCATCGCCTCCAGCGCCTTGATCCCGTGGGCGTGGCCGCCCGCACGCCCAGCGAGTGTCTGCTGATCCAGATCGAGGTCTGCGGCTACGAAGATACCATCCTCATTGAACTGGTGCGCGAGCATCTTGAGGACCTGGAAAAGAAGCGCTACAAGCCGCTTTGCAAAAAATTTCATCTGACCATGGAAAAACTCAAGGAATACCTGGAGATGATCCAGACCCTTGATCCCATGCCCGGGGCCAGCTACGGTTCCGGGGACCCGATCTACGTCAGTCCTGACGCCTTCGTGTATAAATACGGGGATGATTTCGTTATCGTGCTCAACGAGGAAGGGATGCCCCGCCTGGGGCTCAACACGACCTATCTCGACGGCACGAACCCGAATAAAGACAAGGATAAGGACTACCTGCAAGACAAGATGCGCTCGGCTATGTGGCTCATGAAAAGCCTGTATCAGCGCCAGCGAACACTGTATAAGGTGCTTGAGAGCCTGGTCAAATTTCAGCGCGGCTTTTTCGAGGACGGCGTGACCAAGCTTCGGCCGCTCATTCTCAAGGACGTGGCCGACGACATCAGCATGCACGAGTCCACGGTCAGCCGCATCACCTCCAACAAGTACGTGGCCACGCCCCATGGCATTTTTGAGCTCAAGTTCTTCTTTAACAGTTCGCTGGAGCTCGACGACGGCACCACGGTTGGTTCGGAGTCGGTCAAGGCCATGATCAAGCGCATTATTTCCGGCGAGAACGCCAAAAAGCCCATCAGCGACGAGGCTATCGCCGATATGCTCAAAGACGAGCTGCAAATCAACATCGCCCGGCGAACCGTGGCCAAATACCGAACGGCCATGGGCATCGAGTCATCGTCGAAACGCAAGGCGGTTTTCTGATGCTTCGGACCGGGTTTTCCCGGCCCCACACCACGCCATCCCGGAGGATAACATGAACATCACCTTTAATTTCAAAAATTTTGAACCATCCGATCACTTGCGGGACTATGCCCGCAAGCGTTTTGAAAAACTTGCCAAATACACCACGGCCGTGGACTCTTCGGAGTTGCAGGTCAATCTGGCTGTGGAAAAGACCCGCCAGATGGCCGACGTGATCTTCCAGGCCGACAACATGCACATCTCGGCCCACGAAGTGTCCGAGGACATGTACTCCACCATTGACCTGATTCTCGACAAAATTGAGGCCCAGGCCAAGAAATTCCGGGAAAAGCAGAAGGACCGCCGTCGCCAGACCATCGAGCAGGTCCGCATGGACGTCATCAGCATCAGTGAGGACAGCGAGGGCGGCCGCATCCCCACCATCATCGAGACGGACAAGTACGAGCCCAAGCCCATGGCCGTTGAAGAGGCCGCCATGCAGCTTGAGGCGCTCAAGTACGAGTTCCTGGTGTTTATCAATTCCGAAAGCGAACGGCCCAATGTCATCTACCGACTGCGCAACGGCGACTTCGGCCTCATCGATCCTGGAACGGGCGTCTAAATGCGGTTAGAGGACTATCTCCAGCCCGATTTCGTGATCGGGGAGCTTGCGTCGGAGTCCAAGTCCGAGGTGCTGGCGGAATTGGTGGCCCCGATCAAGGCGCACTGGCCCGAGTTTGACGCCAAACGCGCCCATCAGGTGCTGCTTGACCGCGAAAATCTGGGCACCACGGGCATCGGCGACGGGGTGGCCATCCCCCACGGCAAGATGGAGAGCCTCGAACGCATCGTCATCGTCGTTGGAAGAAGCCTTGCCGGCGTCAGCTTCGATGCGCTGGACTTCAAGCCCTGCCGCATCTTTTTCCTGGTGCTGGCGCCTGAACATGTTGCGGGTCTGCATTTGCGCATCCTGGCCCACATCTCCCGGCTGCTTTCCGACGAGACCTTCCGGCGCGCCTTTCTGGACGCCGAAAACGACGCCGCCTTGTGGCAGGTGCTCACCGCCGCCTAGGTCCGCCAGAAATCATCTCCCCGCGCGGTTGTTGTCACACAGCCGCGCGGGGAATCTGTTAAAGCCTCGGGCCGGGGAGAGGACGCCATGGAAAATGCAGCCAGGGACCTCATCATCGTCATTTTGACTGGCTTGTCCGGTTCCGGCAAGTCAACGGCCCTGCGGGTCTTTGAGGACCTGGGTTTTTTTTGCGTGGACGGCCTGCCCGTCAGCCTCGTGCCCAAGCTCATGAACCTGTTCGACGAGAAGGGCGGCCAGCGCTACAAGGGGCTGGCCCTTGGCATGGACGTGCGCCAGGCAGATCTCGATACGGACTGGGGCGCGACCCTGGCCCAGATCAAGGTCAAGGACGTCGCCCCCCAAATTATCTTTTTTGAAGCTGATACCGGCGAAATCATCCGCCGCTACGCCACCACCCGGCGGCCCCATCCCCTGGAAAGCGCCGAACGGGGACTTGAACAGGCGGTATTTGAGGAACGCGAGCGGATGCGCCCGCTTCGTGACGCCGCCGACATGGTGCTCGACACCACCCATTTCACCATCCACGATCTGCGTCGCAAATTGCAGGAAAAATGGGCCTCTATCCGGCCCACCGCCGGCACGCTCAAGGTCCATGTCATGAGCTTCGGCTTCAAATATGGCCCCCCCTCCGAAGCGGATATGGTCTTTGATCTGCGCTTTTTGCCCAACCCGTATTTCGACAAGGCATTGCGGGAGCATACCGGCAAGGAGGCTGCCGTTCGCGATTATGTGCTGGCCGAAGACCCGGGCCGGGAGTTTTTGCGCCGCCTCACCGAATTCCTGCACTACCTGCTGCCGCTTTACGGCAAGGAGGGGCGCTACCGTCTGACCCTGGCCTTTGGCTGCACCGGCGGCCGGCATCGTTCTGTGGCCGTGGCCGAGTCCGTCTTTGACACGTTGTCCAAGGCTGGCTACAATATTTCTTTGGAACATCGACACATCGAGCGCGGGTAGCGGGGCGGTCCAGGACGTTTTTCGTCACGTTCCCGGTGTCCGTCAGCCGGGCCGGGGCGGATTCTCACCTGAAACGGCGTGTTTTGTCGCGGGGTACTGACCAGGAAGGCTGGTCGTGGTCTGGAGAACGGCCAAGGGGGCGCAGGCAGCGCCGTGGCCGTTGCCGGATGACCGGGTCCTCTAGTTGGGGCGTTATGCTCAGGGATGTTTGCTTATGAATGCCCAGTCCCGAACGGACGCGCCGGTGGGCGTGGTGGTCGTCACCCACACCGACTATGGTTCGCGGCTCATTGCCGCTGCGGAATTTATTCTGGGTCCCCAGGAGTTCTGCCAAGCCGTCAGCGTTGATCTGACCAAAGCCGTGGACGAGACGCTGACAGCGCTGAAGGCCGCCATCAAGGAAACCGAGCAGGGCGGCGGGGTGCTCATCCTCACCGACATGTTCGGCGGGACCCCCACCAATATGAGCCTGTCGCTCCTGGGGACGGGCCGGTTGGAAGTGCTCACCGGCGTCAACCTGCCCATGCTGATCAAAATCCTCGGCTCGCGGACCAAGCCCCTGGAAGCGCTGGCGGTTGAGGCCAAACAGGCCGGTTGCCAGGGCATTGTCGTGGCCGGCGAAGTGCTTCGCAAAAAGGTGGCCGAGGGCTAGCCGTGGCATTCGTGCGCGTTGATAACCGCCTCGTGCACGGCCAGATTATCGAAACCTGGCTGCCGTTCACCCATGCCCGCATGATTGTGGTGGTCAACGATGAGCTGGCCGCTGATCATCTGCGCCAGGAAATCATGTCCCTGGCCATTCCCTCGGGGATTGAGATCGTGTTTCTGCCTGTTGCCGATCTGGCCGCCTATTTCTCCCGCGCCCCGCTTGACATCAGCGAAGCCCTGATCCTTTTTTCCAACTGTCGGGATGCCCAGGCCGCCTACGAGCGCGGGTTCGATTTTTCAAACCTCAATCTCGGTAATCTTCATTATGCTCCCGGCAAGCGCCAGATCTGCCCCCATGTAGCCCTGTCCAAAGAAGACGAATCCTGCCTGGAATTTTTGCGGGACCAGGGCGTGCGCCTGGATTACCGCTGCCTGCCGGGAGATCCGGCCCAACCGCGTTTGGCCTGAGGGAGCGGGGCAGGATGATCTGGGTTTGCAGGAACGGCAGAACACGGGTACAGCTATCGCTTCCGTTTTCAGGTTTAAACGATTCCTTGCAGGCGAGAGACATGCCATGACCCACCAGGCCGATATCCTGCTCCACGTCCTTGGCGTCGCTTTTTTTTTGTCCTTTTCTCGTCGTTTCGCTTTGCCGTAAACGTCGCACTGCTGGAACGCCCGCTGCTGATCGGCTGCTTCTGGGCCGCCTGCCAGGGTGATCTCGACGCGACCCTTAGGCTCTGTATTTTCTACGAGCTGTTCTGGCTCGACGGCATTCCGGCCGGCACCATCATTCCGCCAAACGCCGCCGCCGCCACCCTGGCCGGCCTGTCCCTGATGCATGTCTTTTCCCTGACCACCCCGGCCGAAGCCCTGTGTGTGGCCGCCGCCACCTCTGTCCTGGCCCGGTTGTTCTCGACCCTGGAAGGGGCGCAACGGGTGGTGGAGAACATTGTCTTTTCCCGGTACACTGCGGCCCGTCAACGCCAGCATGCTCCCATCGAACCCGGCCGTCTTATACGTCGGGCCCTGGTCAATATGGCGGTCCTGCAGGGGGTGGCCTTTAGCGCGGCCCTGGCCGGGTTGATCGCCATTTTTTCCGTGGCCCTGCCGCTGGTGTGGCCCTATCTTTCCTCATCCAAGGCCACCTGGGGCCAGCTGTGGATTCTCGGCAGCCTCGGAGCGGTTCTTTCCCTGCGCTACCGTCCGGCTTACGTGACCCTGGCCGGGGGTATGGGCGCGGCCGTTCTCTGGCGTTTTTTCTAGGCCTTTTTCACAAACCCGAGCCACAGCCGGACGGGCGGGGGCGCAAAAAAGACACTGTCAGCCGGGGATTTGACTTGGCAAAGGACGGGTTTTGGGATATTATTCACAAGTTTTAAATGCGGAGCCGACCCGACAGGGTCTTCGAAAAACCACCAGGAGGAAAAGAGTATGTCCGTTTACGTGGTTGGTCACAAAAACCCCGATACCGATTCCGTTGCCGCCGCCATTGCCGTGGCTGATCTCATGAACAAGTCCCAGAGCATGGGCGCCATCGCCGCCGCTCAGGGCCCCCTGAACCCGGAAAGCGCCTTCGTCCTTGAGAAGTTCGGCGTGGCTGCTCCGGAAATCATCACCGATGCCACCGACAAGAAGATCATCCTGGTCGACCACTCCGATCTGGCCCAGAGCCTGGACAACCTGTCCAAGGGCGAACTGATCGGCATCTACGACCACCACAAGCTTGGCGACGTGACCACCCCCAATCCCCTGGACATCCTGGTCAAGCCCGTCGGCTGCTCCTGCACCGTGGTCAAGATGATGTACGACTGCGCCAAGGTGGAGATCTCCAAGCCCATGGCCGGCATCATGCTGTGCGCCATCCTGTCCGACACCGTCATGTTCAAGTCGCCCACCTGCACCCCGGCTGACAAAGCCGCTGTCGAAGCCCTGGCCAAGATCGCCGGCGTTTCCGACACCATGGGCCTTGGCGTCGAGATGTTCAAAGTGAAGTCGGCCGTTGGCGGCACCCCGGCCCGCGACCTGGTCTTCCGCGACTACAAGGACTTCGACATGGGCGGCAAGAAGATCGGCATCGGCCAGCTCGAAGTGGTCGACCTGTCCATCCTTGAGCCGGTCAAGGCCGACCTTTTGGCCGAGTGCAAGAAGGTCAAGGCTGAGGGCCGTCACAGCGTCTTCCTGCTCCTCACCGACATCATGAAGGAAGGCTCCGAGATGCTGATCGTCTCCGACGATCCGAGCTACGTTGCCAAGGCCTTCGGCGTCGAAGTGAAGGGCGACTCGGTGTGGCTCGAAGGCGTGCTGTCCCGCAAAAAGCAGGTCGTGCCGCCGTTTGAAAAGGCTTTCGCCTAAGTCCTTTGGCGTAAACGCGCAAAAGGGAGCGGTTTTCGGACCGCTCCCTTTTTTTTCGGGTTTGCGTTGGCGTCTTTGGCTGAACGAATTCGTGCCGATTGTTTGTGAAAAGTTTTTTTCTCGGTGGTTGTCCTGGTCAGTGTCAGCGGATTGGGAAGGACGACCTCAGTCGCCAAGGCCGGCCAGCAGGGCGGCGCAGGCGGCGTCGGCCGTCGCCACTTCAGGCAGGGACAGGACACTGCCGTCCAAGGCTTGGCGCTGGAGCAGGCCGGCCAGGGGCGGCACCGCCACCTGGACGGACGGCAAACCGGGCAGGGCTGGCAAAGCGTCCAGGGCCGCCCCATCGCAGCCGGTCACGGCCAGGATCTGGCGGGTCAGTCCCAGTTCCCGGGCCAGGGCCGACACCCGGGCGGCCACGGCCAGGGACCGGCGCGATGCCTGGCTGACCACCACCAATCCGTCCACGTCGCGCACCGTCCCCCGCCCCAGATGCTCCACGCCAGCCTCGCAATCGACCAGCGTGTAGACATCGTCGGCCGTCAGGACATGGGCAATGACCGCCTGGAGCAGATGCCCGGCCGCGCAAGCGCAGCCGCCGCCGCCGCCGGATACTCCGCCCATGACGAGCAGGCGCTTTTCCCCCAGCCGCCCGCCCGGGCGCGGTCCGTCGCCAACCGGCACGGCTACGCTCACCTCCCCGGGCAGATCGTCCACCCGGGGCGTGAGATTGAGATAGACCCCATCGCCGATGCGTTGGCGCACCAGGGTTTCACGGTGGCACAGGGCTGCGGGCAGGGCCTCTTCCGGCAGACCGCAGGCTGCGCCCAACGACAGGGCCGTGTCGGCGTCGATTAAGACCACATCCCGACCCAAACGGGCCAGATAGTCGCCCAGGAGCGCTGTCAGCGTGGTTTTCCCGACGCCGCCTTTGCCGGCAAATGCGATCTTCATATCTGCTCCACCTAGGAATACACCGTGCCGTCAAACCGGTCATTAAGGCCCAGGGCCAGTCGCTTGGCGGTAATGCGCCGGCTGATGGCGGCGGCCGCCTTGACCGGGTCCGGCTCCACCACGAAACTTGCGCCAAAGACGTCTTCCAGACCGCTGACGGCCAGATTGGTCACCAGCTCGCTGCCCAGGATGTTGGGAGGAAGGCCCAGATGGGTCATGATGCCGCTGGCCACAGCATACAGGCCAATAGCGGCCGCCTTTTCCGAATACCATTCCGGGGCGCTGGCGGCCACGGGCAGATCGGCGATATCGACGCCAAGCGCATCGGCCAGCAAGGCGCACAGGGCCAGAATCCGGGAGTTGTCCACGCAACTGCCCACATGGAGCACCGGCGGCAAGTCGAAGCGGCTGCAAAACTCCGCCAGCCCGACCCCGGCCTGCTCCAGTCCGTCCTCGGTCATAAGCCCGGCCTTGCCCATGGCAACTGTGGCGCAGCCCGTAACCACCACCAGGACGTCCTGCTTTATAAGTTCCCGGGCCAGCCCCACCAGCAGGCCGTCGTGGGGCAGCTTGGGATTGTTGCAGCCGACAATGCCGACCACCCCGCGCACCAGGCCAATCTTGATCGCAGCCAGGAGCGGTTCGGCCGAACCACCCAGGGCTTCGAGAATGGCTTCGTTGGAATAACCGGTGCGTAGGTTCACCGGAGCAACCGGGATCTCCACCCGGGAGGGGTCGCGCCGGGGGAAGGCCTCAATGGCCAGGGTGACCGCCTGAATAGCCATTTCCCGGGCGTTGCCGAGGGTGAATTCCAGGTGGGCCGCCCCGGGGAAGTGGGCTTTTTCAGACGTGGTGACGAACTGGGTGTGGTAGCAGGAAGCGATCTGCACAAGGCTTGGCATGATGCACTGGTAGTCGGCCACGATCATTTCCACGGCCCCGGTGACCAGCGCCAGTTCGGTCATGAGGTGGTTGCCGGCCAGGGGCACGCCCTGGCGCATGAGCACCTCATTGCCGGTGCAGCACAGGCCGGCTACGTTGATGCCGGCTGCGCCGGCGGCCTGGGCCTTGGCCAGCATGGCCGGATCGCGGGTCGCAGCCAGGATCATTTCCGAGACCACCGGGCTATGGCCGTGGACCAGGATATTGGCTTTGTCGGCCGCCAGGACCCCGAGGTTGGCCTCGACCGTGGCCGGGCGCGGCGTACCGAAAAGGACGTCGGAGAGTTCGGTGCCGATCATGGAACCGCCCCAGCCATCGGCCAGGGCCGTGCGGGCGGCGTGGAGACAGATGGAGACCGGATCGCAATCCACGCCCATGTGGGTGCGGTGGAGCATCTCCACGCATTCCCGGTCAATGCCGCGCGGCGTGGTACGGGTGTCCTGCCATATGTCCCGGCGTTTTTGCGGGGCGCGCGAGAGCAGGGACAGGGCGGGGTTGCGCGTGCCGAAATCCTTGGAAAACACCTCGGCCAGGGCCTTGGCCTGGGCCGTGGCATCCAGGCCAACCGGATCAAGACCGACCTCGGTGCACAACCGGGCGAGCTTTTGGGGGTCGCGCACGGCATAGTCGATATTCTCACCCTGGCCCACGGCTTCCAGGACGTCCAGCAGATCGCGGCCATGGTCGGAGTGGGACGCCGCCCCGGCCGCGATAAACCGGCCGAAATTGCGGGCGACAGTCAAATCGGCGTCGGCTCCGCAGACGCCGAGCCTGCGTTTGGGGCCTTTGGGGTTGATGCGGCAGGGGCCCATGACGCACTTGCTGCAGGTCAATCCTTGGTCGCAGAAATTGCAATGCGGCGTCTGCTCGGCCAGCCGGTCCCAGACCGTGGCGATGCCTTCGTTTTGGGCCTTATAAAGCATCCGGCGGGCATCTTCCCACTGGGACAGGTCCTCGATGGTTCTCGTATCCTTGGCCATGCCATCCTCCTGGTTTGCCCGGCCGGGCGGGGATGCACCGGCGGAACATACGGACGTTTGGCCTGAGTTACGATTTCGAGGCAGGGGGTGTCTGTCAGATTGCCGACAAAGGCACTAGGAATCGATCAGGGCGGCCAGAGCGGCGAAGTCGGGGACGCAGATGACGCCTCGGGCGCGCATCTCGATGATCCCTTCCCGCTCCAGGACATTGAGCAGCGAGGAGACGGTCTGCCGGGAAGAACCGACGATGGTGGCCAGCTGTTCGACGTTGAGGCCGTGGGCGAAGCACAGGATGTGCTCGTCAACGGCATTGGCCCGCTCGGCTTCGTAGAGCAGGAGCTGGAGAAGGCGCATTCGCACGTCGAAAAAGGCCAGTCCGTCGATGACCGAAAAGGCATGGGATAGAAGGTCCCCAAGCACCTTGACCATGGACGTGGTCAGCGCCGGCATGGTGGTCAGGAAGCGGCCCACGGTTTTCAGGTCGGCCACCAGCAGGGTGAGGTCGTCAAGCGCCTCGACAAAGGCCCGGGTGTGGGTGGTGTAGACGTCACCGGCATCCAGGATGGCCATGGTGAATTCCTTGTCCCGGTAGGCCAGATAGACCCTGGCCCGGCCCCTGGCCACAATGAACAGGCTGTTTTGTTTTTCGCGTGGAGCGAAAACCTGAGCGCCTTTGGAATAGCGGCGGGAGGCAAAGGCCTCGCGGATCGGGGCAAATTCCGGCTGGTCCAGTTCGCGCAGCAGATCGGAATCGGTCAGGCGCATGGCGTCAGTAACGCACAGTGCCCGCAGCGATCACGTCATGGGCGGCGTCGACGGCGTCGGGGTCAAAGGCTGTGCCTTTGTGTCGGGCCAGCTCTGTCAGAGCGGCGTCCACACCCAGGGCCGGGCGGTAGGGGCGGTTGGAGGCCATGGCGTCCAGTACGTCGGCCACGGCCAGGATCCGGGCTTCGATGCCCAGGGCCGAAGCGTCCAGGCCCCGGGGGTAGCCGGTCCCGTCCAAGCGTTCGTGATGGCACAGCACGATTTCGGCTACCGGCCAGGGAAAGTCGATATCTTTTAAAATCTCGTAGCCCGTGGCGGCATGCTGCTTCATGAACTCCCATTCCAGCCCCACAAGGCGGCCGGGTTTACACAGGTAGCGCACCGGCACGCTGATCTTGCCGATGTCGTGGAGCTGGCCGGCCACCCGGATGCCGGCCACGGTGTCATCGGACAATGCGAGGGTGCGGGCCATGGCCGCGGCCAACCGGGAGACGGAATCCTGGTGGCTGGCTGTATAGGGGTCGCGGAAGCGCACGGTGGTGGACAGGGATTTGACGGTCTGATGAAACAGCGCCCGGGTCTGTTTGAGGGTCCGGCGCAGGGCTTCCTGGGAATGGCGCCGTTGGGTGACGTCTTCCATGGACCCCTCGTAAAGGACCACTGAGCCGTCGCTGCTGCGAACGGCCCTGGCCTGGATCGACACCCAGAGGTGTTGGCCGTCGGCCCGGGCCAGCTCGGTCTCCATGGCCCGCACCACGCCTGTTTCCACCAGGGCTGCGTGGAGAAATTGTCGGTCTTCCGGGCGCACGAAAACAGCAGCAGCGGCATCGCCCCGGGCGGTCAGTTCCTGGGGGGCGTTGTAGCCAAGCATCCGGGCCAGGGCTCCATTGACCGTGACGAAGCGGCCGGCCGGCGTCATCTGGAACAGGCCTTCCACGGCATGTTCGAAGATGGAACGATATTTTTCCTCGGCTTCGGTCAAGGCCCAGCTGGTGCTTTTTTCTTCGGTGACGTCGCGCAAAAAACCGATATAAAAGAGGTCGCCCCCCGGGGAAACGGTGCGGTGGGCCGATTCTTCGATCCACAGGACAAAGCCGTCGCGGCAAATGGCCTGATACCGCCGGCCGGTAACCGAACCGGAGGCAGCCAGATCATGGAGCACGGCGTCCCGGATGGTCGGATCGAGATAGAATTGTTCCGGGGTGACGGTCATGGCGGCAAGAAAGGCGGCAGGATCGGCGTAGCCGAAAAGGACGGCCATGGCGGCATTGACTTCAAGAAAGGCGCCGCTGGCCGCCCGCAGATAGACAGCCAGGGGGACATCGTGAAAGAGCAGGGCGCTGGCGTCGGCCATGGCGGCGTCGGCCATGGCGGCGTCGGCCTCGGCCGGGGAAAGCGCAGATGTGTCGCCTGTGTCGGATGCTGCCATGATCAGCCGATGAAGCGGCGCACGACAGCCACGAGGCTGGCCGGTTCAAACGGTTTGACGACCCAGCCTGAGGCCCCGGCGGCGACAGCCTGATCCCGAAGGGGCCGTTGGGATTCGGTGGTCAGCACCAGGACCGGGGTAAACCGGGTGTCTGTGCGGGCACGCAGGGAAGTCAGAAGTTCGATGCCGCCGATATTGGGCATATTGATATCCGTGATGACCATGTCAAATCCGCTGGAAATCTTGTCCAGGGCATCCGCTCCGTCCACGGCTTCGACCACGTCAAAACCGGCCAGACGCAGGGCCGAAGCCACCAGCGCGCGCACACTTTCGGAATCGTCAACGGTTAAAATACGTTTATCGGCCATTACTGCTCCTTGCCGGCCATGCCTTGGAAGCTTATCATAGCAGACAATAGGAAGCATCGAAACCCTTGGCAAGCCTCCCCGGTCGATTGGGACAGTCTCCGGAGGACGGGCCGGCGGTAGCGGCATCGTCGCGTGGACAGGTCGGGTATGGCTGTGTTATCGCTGACGCCTTATATAACCCACGGGCCGCCTCGGCCCCATCCGTCCTCCGGAGGACTCCAGTTTGAACAGCTTCGCGAAAAATCTCATGCTCTGGGCGGCCATCTCCCTGGTCATGGTCGTCCTGTTCAATTTGTTTAACCAGCCCCAAACCCAGAGTACCAAGTTCTCCTATTCTGAATTCATGCAGAAGGTGAATGCAGGAGACGTGGTTTCCGTCAAAATTCAGGGCAAAAAAATCACCGGTGTGGCCACAGGCGGCGGCAAATTCATCACCTACGCCCCGGAGGATCCCAGTCTCGTGGGATCGCTTATGGCCAAAAAGATCGAAGTCATGGCCGAACCGGACGAGGAATCGCCCTGGTACATGACCCTGCTCGTGTCCTGGTTCCCCATGTTGCTGCTTGTCGGCGTCTGGATTTTCTTCATGCGCCAGATGCAGGGCGGCGGCGGTCGGGCCATGAATTTCGGCCGTTCCCGGGCGCGTATGATCACCCAGGAACAGACCCGGATCACCTTTGAAGACGTGGCCGGCGTGGATGAGGCCAAGGAAGAGCTGTACGAAGTGGTGCAGTTTCTCTCCGATCCCAAGAAATTCACCCGGTTGGGGGGACGCATCCCCAAGGGCGTGTTGCTGGTCGGTTCGCCAGGCACAGGTAAAACCCTGCTGGCCCGGGCTGTTGCCGGTGAGGCCGGGGTGCCGTTTTTCTCCATCTCCGGCTCCGACTTTGTGGAGATGTTCGTGGGCGTGGGCGCGGCCAGGGTCCGCGATCTGTTTTTGCAGGGCAAGAAAAACGCTCCGTGCCTGATCTTTATTGATGAAATCGATGCTGTTGGCCGGCAGCGCGGGGCCGGCCTTGGCGGCGGCCACGACGAGCGCGAACAGACGCTCAACCAGCTTCTGGTCGAAATGGATGGTTTCGAGTCCAACGAGGGCGTCATCCTGATCGCCGCCACCAACCGACCCGACGTGTTGGACCCGGCTTTGCTGCGTCCCGGCCGTTTTGACCGGCAGGTGGTGGTGCCCACCCCGGACGTGCGCGGTCGTCGGCGCATCCTCGAAGTCCATACCCGCCGTTCGCCCCTTTCACCGGATGTCAATCTGGACATTTTGGCCCGGGGAACGCCGGGATTTTCCGGAGCGGACCTGGAAAATCTGGTCAACGAAGCCGCTCTGCAGGCTGCCAAGACCAACAAGGACCGGGTGGATATGGCTGATTTCGAGCACGCCAAGGACAAGGTGCTCATGGGCAAAGAGCGCAGGAGCCTCATTCTCACGGATGAGGAAAAGCGCACCACCGCCTACCATGAGGCCGGACATACCCTGGTGGCCAAGAAGCTGGTCGGCACCGACCCCATCCACAAGGTGTCCATCATCCCGCGCGGCATGGCCCTTGGCATCACCATGCAGCTGCCGACCGATGACCGGCATAATTATTCCCGCGACTTCCTGCAAAAGAATCTGGCTGTTCTCATGGGAGGCCGGGTGGCCGAAGAACTGGTTTTGAACCAGCTGACCACCGGAGCCGGCAACGATATCGAACGCGCCACGGCCATGGCCCGCAAGATGGTCTGCTCCTGGGGCATGAGCGAAGTGCTGGGACCGCTGTCTTACGGCGAACGCGAGGATGAGATTTTCCTCGGCAAGGATCTCGTGCATCACCGTAACTTCAGTGAAGAAACCTCGCGTCAGATCGACGCCGAGGTGCGCAAGATCGTCGAGTCGGCCTATCGTCGGGCGCGCAGCATTCTCGAAAGCGAAGGTGAAGCCCTGGAATCCATCGCCAAGGCCCTGCTCGAACGGGAAACCATTACCGGCGACGAAATTGACCGTCTGCTGCGGGGAGAAACCCTGCCCCCTCCGGAGCCTCCGGTCGGGACGACCGGGGGAACTGCCGCCAGCGCGCCGGGGACCGGGCCAGAAGCAGCTTCTGGAACCGCCGCCGCACCGAGCGCCGCAGCCTCAAGCGATGAGTTCACGCTTGAACCAGACGAGGGCAAGCCGGCGGACGAATCCGGCTCCACAGATGGTTCCTCCAGCCAGGGCCATGGCCGATAAGACGTCAAAGCCGTGGCGTCTGGCAGCGGGCCGGGAGATCGACTGCGCAGTTGATCGCATCGCCGGCATCGTCAACGTCACTCCGGACTCCTTTTACGACGGCGGCCGCCACGACACCGTGGCGGCCGCCGTCGCCCATGGCTTGGGCCTTGTCCGGGACGGGGCGGACATGCTGGACGTGGGGGGGGAATCCACCCGGCCGGGAGCCGCCCCGGTGTCCGAGGACCAGGAGATCGCCCGCGTTGTGCCGGTCATCGCTGGATTGGCCGGCGCACTCCCAGGCCTGCCGCTGTCGGTCGACACCTACCGGGCCGGCTGTGCCGCCACCGCCCTGGCGGCCGGGGCGGCCATCGTCAACGACGTTTCGGCCTGTGCCTTTGATCCCGGCCTGCTTGACGTCGTCGCCGGTGAAAAACCCGGCTATGTGCTTATGCACAGCCTGGGGCGGCCGGACGTCATGCAAAATGACCCCCGTTATGTCGATGTGGTGGCCGATATTCTGGCCTTTTTTGAAGCGAAGTTGACCATGCTGGTGGCCGCCGGTCTGCCTGAAGACCATATTGTGCTCGATCCGGGCATCGGGTTCGGGAAACGGCCCGAGCATAATCTGGCCATCCTGCGCCATATCGACCGGTTCCTGTGTTTTGGGCGGCCCGTCTATCTGGGGCTGTCCAATAAAGCGTTTTTCGGCGTCCTGTGCGGTCTGCCGGTGGGCGAACGCAAACTGGCGACAGCCATTGCCTCGGCCCTGTGCTCGGCCCGGGGCGCGCGTATCCACCGGGTCCACGACGCCGCCTCGGTCAAAACGGCCTTGGGCCTGGCCGCAAGCCTTGCTGCCTGATCCCAGCGATCTTGCCGCACACCGCACCTATTGATCATGGGAAGTTTCATCGATAATCTGCATATTTCCTGGCGTGAAGTTCTCGATATCGCCGTGGTCACCTTTATCTTTTACCGGGGACTGCTGCTCATTCGCGGCACCCGGGCCGCCTCGGTGCTCCATGGTTTTCTGCTTATCCTCATCATCTACTACGTGTCCGGCGAATTCGGACTCAATACCCTGCACTGGCTGCTCACCAATTTCCTTGGTTCGATCTTCCTGGTCATCATCATCCTGTTTCAGGCCGACATCCGAAAGGCCCTGTCCTCAGTCGGGGCGGGTGGTTTTTTTCGCCGCCGGCGCGAAGCCGTGTCCGAGGCGGCCCTGGACGAATTCATTTTGGCCGTGTTCCAGATGGCCCGGACGCATACCGGAGCGCTGATCGTCTTCGAGCGTCGTGTCCCGTTGGGCGATTATATTCAGCGCGGAGTGGAGCTTGGCGCGCGTCCCAGCCGGGAACTGCTGGGGACCATTTTTTTTCCGGACACGCCGCTGCATGACGGGGCGGTCATTATCCAGGGAGAAAGCGTGGCTGCGGCCGGCTGTATCCTGCCGCTTATCGCCGGTGTTCCCCTGGATGCGAGCCTGGGCACCCGCCACCGGGCGGCGCTTGGCATCACCGAGGAGACCGATGCGTTGGCCGTGGTGGTGTCCGAGGAGCGGGGCGTGGTGTCGGTGGCTGACGGGGGCAAGCTGATTTCCCCGGTGGATGAGATGACGCTGAAAAACATGCTCTGGAACCTTGTGGCCAAACGCCCATGAAACCGAACTGGCAATACCTCCTGTTAGCCCTGGCTATGGCCCTTTTCTGCTGGTACCTGGTGACCGGCCGGGAGAAGGTTGATACCTGGATGCCCATGCGGGTGGAGATGACGGGGCTGCCCGAGGATCTCTACATCAAATCCGGCATGATCGGCGCCGTGGATGTTCTGGTCCGGGGGCCGCGAGGCGTGGCCCGCAAGATCGACGAGAGCCAGCTCGTCTACAGTCTCAATCTGTCCAAGATCGTGCCGGGCAAGAATATCGTTTTGTTCGAGACCAAGAACATTCCGTTGCCAAAGGTCTACGAAGTCGTGGAAATCCGGCCCACCCGACTGGAGCTGGACGTCGAACGCCGGGCAGCCAAGACCGTGCCCGTCAAGGTGATGTTGCGGTCCTCGCCCCCCAATGGCTTCTCCATGTCGGCGGTAAAGGCGGTGCCAGATACGGCGCGTCTGACCGGACCTGCCGACAAGCTGGACAAGATTACCGAAATTCGGACCCAGTCCATCACTTTGCCCCAGCCGCCGCCGGCCCGGTTCGATGAACGGGTGCCCCTGGACGTGCCTGAGGATGTGGACGTGTCGCCGCCGGCAGTCCAGGTGGTTATGGGATTTGCCGCCAAGGAATCCGAAATTACCTTGCGCGCACCGCTGGCCATCAAGAAACCCAAGGGCCGGGAGGCGGATGTCGCGCCCCAGGCCGTCACCCTGCGCATCAAGGGACCGGCGGCCATTATCTCGGACAAGGATTTCCCAGGCCTCGTGGAGGCGACGCTGGAGTTGAAGCCTGACATTGAACCGGGTAAATATGAAGCGTCGTACCGGGTGAAGATGCCGCAAGGGTGCGAACTCATTGAAGCCAAACCCGACAAGGTGTCGCTGACTGTGAAATGAGGCCGGCGTGAACCGGCCGAACCAAGGAATGGAAAAAAAACTTTTCGGAACAGACGGGTTGCGCGGCAGGGTCAACACCTATCCCATGACCCCGGACGTGGTTATGCGTCTGGGGTTGTCAGCCGGGTTGTATTTTCACAACGGCGGACGCCGTCATAAGGTCCTTATCGGCAAGGACACTCGCCTTTCCGGTTATATTTATGAATATGCCCTGGCGGCTGGGTTTTGTGCCGCCGGCATGGATGTCTTCCTGGTCGGGCCGTTGCCCACGCCGGCTATTTCCTTCCTGACCCGCGACATGCGCGCCGACGTCGGCGTGGTGATCTCGGCCTCGCATAATCCGTCTTGCGACAACGGCATCAAGTTTTTCGACCACATGGGGTTTAAGCTGCCTGACGCCGCCGAAGCTGAAATCGCCGCTTCGGTCGAGGGCTGTTCCCATGACTGGGCGCTTCCTGAACCCGACGCCGTGGGCCGAGCCTTCAAACTCCAGGACAGCACCGGCCGCTACAACGTCTTTCTGAAAAAAACCATTCCGCTTGACATCAGTTTCGATGGAATGAAAATCGTCCTTGATTGCGCCAACGGCGCGGCCTTCCGGGTGGCTCCCCAGGTTTTCGAGGAGCTTGGGGCCACGGTGGTCAAGATCGGCGTGGACCCGGACGGCACCAACATCAACCTGGGCGTCGGTTCGCTTTATCCCGAACAGGTGGGCCGTATGGTGGTCGAGACCGGGGCCGATATCGGTATCGCCCTGGACGGCGACGCCGACCGGGTCATTGTTTCCGACGAAAAGGGCCGCATTCTCGACGGCGACCAGATCATGGCCATCTGCGCTCTGGATTTTCTCGAACGCGAGGCCCTGCCGGGCAACCTGCTGGTGGCCACGGTCATGAGCAACATGGCCCTGGAAGTGTTCATGGACGAGCATGGCGGCAGACTCAAGCGCACCCCGGTCGGCGACCGTTACGTGGTCGAGGCCATGCGGGCCGATGGCGCGGTCCTTGGTGGGGAGCAGTCCGGGCATCTGATCTTTTTAGACCATAGCACCACCGGCGACGGCACCCTGGCCGCCTTGCAACTCATGAAGATCATGGTGCGCAAGGGCAAGCCGCTCTCCGAACTGGCCACCTTGCTGGCCCCTTTCCCGCAAAAGCTCGTCAATGTACCGGTGCAGCGCAAGATTCCTTTCAGCCAGGCACCGGCCATCGAACGGGCCGTGATTGAGTGCGAAAAGCTGTTGGCCGGGCGGGGCAGGGTGCTTCTTCGCTATTCCGGCACCGAATCCCTGGCCCGGGTCATGGTCGAGGCCGAAGATGCGACCCTGGTCGATACCTTGTGCGCCCGGCTGGCCGGTACCGTGGCCGAGGCCCTGCGCTGAGGCGGGGTCTCGTAACTCCTTTTGGGGCTGGACTTGTTTATGCAAAGCAATTAACGTCGGTTGGTGATGCCGGGAGCCGCCGCCTTGGCGGCTAACGGCACAATCGGACAGGTCAATATCCGGACGGCCGGCGCGCGGGCGCGGTTCGCCGCCTCCGAAAAATACCGGGCAGTGCGCGCATTCAAGGAGAAGAACATGGAAATCAAGAAGGTGGTCATTCCCGTCGCCGGATGGGGTACGCGGTCGTTGCCGGCCACGAAAAACATCCCCAAGGAAATGCTGCCCGTCTACAACAAACCCGTGGTGCAGTATGTGGTCGAAGAAGCCCAGGCTTCGGGGTTGCAGGATGTGGTGTTCGTCACCAACCGCAACAAAACCATTATTGAAGACCACTTCGACTACAACCTCATTTTAGAGGATCTTCTTACCCGGACCGGTAAGACTGATATGCTCAAGATGGTGCGGGAAGTGGCGGAGATGGTCAACATCATCTCGGTGCGCCAAAAAAAACAGCTGGGCCTGGGGCACGCCGTGCTTTGTGCCCGGGAAGTCTGCAAGAACGATCCCTTTGCCGTTATGGTCGGCGACGATCTGATGTTCAGCATGGAGCCGGGCATCAAGCAGCTCCTCACCGTGGCCATGTCCGAGCATATGCCCGTCGTTGGCGTCATGGAAGTGCCGCCCCACATGGTTTCGCGCTACGGCATCATCGATGGCGAAGAGTTTGCCCCTGGCATGTACCGGGTGCGTGATCTTGTGGAAAAACCCAAGGTCAATGAGGCTCCCTCCAGACTGGCCATCGTCGGCCGCTATGTTCTTTTCCCGGATATTTTCTACCATCTGGAAAAGGTGACTCCGGGACACGGCGGCGAGATCCAGCTGACCGACGCCCTCAAGGGACTGGCCGGCAACAACCGGTTGCTCGCCGTTAAGATCCAGGGTCAGCGTTTCGATGCCGGCGACTGGGCTGACTATCTCACCGCCAATATCTATTTTGCCCTGCACGACGAGGTCCTGCGAGAGTCGCTGGTGCCGCGTCTGCGTGAGCTTTTGCCCTTTGGGAGCTAGGCGTTTCGTCCTGCCCCGGTTTTTATCCAGAGGCTTGTCGCGCCCGGGGGGATCGCCTCCCGGGCGTTTCCTTTTGGTCGCCGGGCCGTGTCGCCGCAATCGACGGATACTGCGTTTACCACTGAAACCATGTCGTATTGTCGTTTGTTCCTAATGGGTACGCTTGGGAAGGACGCCGGAGTATGACTGCCGCCATTGCCGTTGCCCTGACCGCTCCGCCCTACAGCGTCCTCACCTACTCCCTGCCGCCGTATTTTACGCCAACCGATTTTCCGGTCGGGCTGCGCCTGCTCGTGCCTATGGCCAACTGGCTGCGTACCGGCGTAGTGGTTGCAACCGAGGCTGCGCCGCCACCTGGGGTGACGCTTCGGGCCGCGATGTGGCCGCTTGAGCGCCAGCCGCTGTGCGACGGGGACTACATGGAGCTGGTCGCCACCCTGGCCAGTCGCCATATGTCCACGCCCGGCCGCATTTTGGGTACGCTGTTGCCGCGCGGTCTGCGCTCCTCCAAGGTGATTTTTGAATGCAGCGAGGCCGGCGTCCCCCGGTCGCTGACGGCTCTGGCCCTGTCGCGCAAGCCCCCGGACGAGTTGGCCCGGCTGGCCATGGCTTGGCGCGACGGAACCATGCTGTGCCGGCTCGACGCCGCCGAACGCGATCCCCTGTGCGCCCTGGCGGCCGATCCGCCCTGGCCTGTGCGCCCAGGCGCAGCCCGGCAGATGGCCGTGCTTGATCTCTTGTGCGACCAGGGGCCCATGCCGCTTTCCGATCTCAAAAAACGCCTTGGCCCAGGGACGCTCCCCCTCCTGCGACGGCTGTCGGACCTGGGACTTGTCCGTTTGAGTGAGGTTGACCCGGCAGCGGGTCTGCCTGCGGCCATCGAGACGACAGCGGCGACCCTGCCGCCGTTGACGGCCGAGCAGACCACCGCCCTGGCCGAACTGGCCTTGGCCTTGGAGCGTCCTGACGGCGCGGCCCGGCTGGTCTACGGCGTCACCGGCAGCGGCAAGACCCGCCTGTATATGGAACTGGCCAGGCTGGTTCTAGGCAAGGGGAGGCAGGTCCTGCTCCTGGCCCCTGAAGTGGCCCTGGCTGCCAAGCTCCACCGGGCCGCTGTACGCGCCTTTCCCCAGTTGCGGCCGCTGCTCTACCACGGCTATCAGCCGCCTTCGCTGCGCGAGGAGTCGTTTTGGCGGGCTGCCGGCGACGCGGCCCCGATGGTCGTCGCCGGCACCAGGTCGGCGCTCCTGCTGCCCCTGCGTAATATCGGCCTGATCGTTTTGGACGAAGAGCACGACGGGGCCTTCAAGCAGGAGGACCGTCTGCCGTATCAGGCCAAGGAAGTCGGCTTTTTTCGGGCCAAACAGTCCGGGGCGCTTTTCGTCCTGGGGTCGGCCACCCCGGACGTCAAAACCTTTTATGCCGCCAAAGCCGGCCACGTTCCCATGGTGCGCCTGGCCAACCGGGTGGGCGGCGGCGGGATGCCGGCCATTGAGCTGGTGGATATGCGCGGGGCAGGCAAACTGACGGCCGTTGCCGGCAAACATGAAACCGGCGACCGCACCGGCGTCCTGACCGATCTGGCCGCCGCTGCCCTGGCCGAGACGGTTGCGGCCGGCGATCAGGCCATGATCCTGCTCAACCGCCGGGGCTATGCGCCGCTCCTTTTTTGTTTGGACTGCGAGACCCCGGTTCGCTGTCCCCGCTGTGAGCTGTCCCTGACCTTCCATAAGGACCGGGAACGGCTGGTGTGCCACTATTGCGGCTTTGCCCGGCCCCATCCCTCGCCCTGTCCGGGCTGCGGCGGAGCCAGTTTTCTGCCCATGGGCGTCGGGTCCGAGATGCTTGAGGAGCAGTTGGCCGGAGTGCTGCCGGCCGGCACGGTCGTGGCCCGGTTGGACCGCGACGTGGCCCGGCGTCCTGAACGGGCCGAGGCCATCCTGACTGAATTTGCTTCGGGTCAAGCCCAGGTGCTGGTCGGCACCCAGATGCTGTCCAAAGGCCACCATTTCCCGGCTGTGACCCTGGTCATTGCCGCCGACGCCGATCTCGGTCGGAATCTGCCGGATTACCGGGCCTCGGAGCGGACGTTTCAGCTCTTGACCCAGGTGGCGGGCCGGGCCGGGCGCGGCGAACGGCCCGGCCGGGTGCTGATTCAGACCCGGATGCCGGACGATCCGTTTTTTTCACATGTCACTCGGGGTGATTTTGAGGGCTTTTATGAGCTGGAGCTTTCCCGGCGGCGGCGGTTATGTTATCCGCCCTTTATTCGTCTGGGGCTGGCCCGGCTGAGCTTTCCCCGGGAGTTGGAAAACGGCTATGCCCTGGCCACAGCTGTGGGCGAAGCCATGCGACTGGCGGCCGGACCGCTTGGGGTCCGGGTGCTTGGTCCGGCTCCGGCGCCGCTGGCCCTCATGGCCGGGCGCAGACGGCTGCATTGCCTGATCAAAGCACCGGACTGGCCGAGCATTCGGCAGGTTTACTCGGCCGGCCGGGAGGCCCTGTCCGGATCGACCAAGGTCCGCTTCACCCTGGATCTCGATCCGGTGGATATGTTGTAAATTGTAACGGGTGGGGGAGCTGTTGAACGAAGCGTTCGTGAATGACGACGCCGAGCTTTTGCGAGACGTCGAATCGGTGTTGGCCTCGCGCCGTCTGGCCGGGCTGGACGGTTTGGTCGGGAATTTGGCGGCGGTGGTGATCAATGTTGCGCCGCAAGACCTCGTGCCCGCGGCCGAAGCGTTGCTCAATTCCACAGGCTTGGCCTTTGAAGCGGCCCTGGATGATCCGCTGACCGGCGACGGCAGCCCGTCGCTCGTGTTGCGTGATCCCGGAGGACCGGATCTCATCCTCAAAAGCCGCGATCCCGCTGCTGCCAACCCGTTTTCGCCCTACAACTGCGGGATCAAAACGGCAGCCTTTGTCCCGGCCCGTCTGGAGACCTTTGTGTTTGAGTGCCGGGACCTCGAGCGCTATGCTGCTCTCCAGCGGGAGCGGGGGGTGGCCTTTGCCGCAGCGGCTCCCCGGGTCACGGATGCCTTTTCGTTTGTGCAGACCGCTCCCTCGGCCCATACGGGCAATTCCCTGGGCTTTATCCAGTGGAAGGGTCGCCCCGGGACTTACCGGCACGGCCAAAGCCGGCTTTTGCCGCTGACTGCCGCCAAGGCACAACATCCCTGGCTGGCCCGGATCGGGGGTCTCGACCATGTGGCCACCCGGGTGCGGGCCAAACACCGGAATGCCGCCATTGTGGAATTCCTGTCCCTGACCAACTACCGCTTTGATTTTGCCGTGTATGTGGAATCGCTCAATTCCATCACCAATGTAGCCCGGCTTGGGGCCGGCGATTACGCCCAGGTCTTCACTTCAGGCATCGGCTCCCCACGCGAAGGATCCGGGGCAGGTCCCACCGAGGGGTTTATCGCCAACTACGGCCTGCGTCCCCATCACATGGCTTTTTGCGCTGACGGTATTGAAGAGGTCGTTTCCGGGTTGCGCTTGGACGGGATGGAGTTTCTGTCGGAACTGATTGGATCGCGGCGAGAGGGGCTCAAACAGATTTTTTCCGCGATGTCACCAAAAACGATGCTGGTCAACGAGTATATAGAACGCTATGATGGGTTTGATGGGTTTTTCACTAAAAGCAACGTGACGCGGCTGACCAAGGCGACAGAAAAGCAGTAGCGGACCTGTCTTTCCCATTGACTGCAAAGATACTGTCGTATGCCGAGGAGGAGCGGGCGCTCGTTGCAGGCCGGCTTTTCCGAAAACGGACGGCGAATTATGTCAAGTCAGGAGTCTGGCCAGCTGCGAAAGAGTTTTGTTAGCCGCTTGCCGGTCAAAATAACCGTATGGTATGCAGCCTTCGGACTGTTGTGGATTATTTTTTCTGACAGAATTGCGGATGTTCTTTTTCGTCGTGATCCAGACCTGCTCTTGCAGGTTTCCTCTGCTAAAGGAATCTTGTTTGTTGCTATTACGTCGTTGTTGCTCTTTGTGTTGCTGCGGCGACATGTCGCCGTGGTTGATGCCAAGGAACAGAAGCTACGGCAGAGTGAGGAGCGCTACCGATTGGTGGTTGAGCACGCTCCTGATGCCATTGCTATTCATGACGGAGTCCAGTTCACGTACGCCAATACCGAAGCGGTGAAACTGTTTGGGGCAGATTCCTTGGAATCGATTATCGGGCACAATGTTCTGGATTTTGTCCCTGAGGATTCCCGTGCTTCCGTGACCGAGCGTATCCGGCAAAACATCGTTCACAACCTCCCAGCCCAATTGCGGGAACAGCGATATCTCCGACTGGATGGGGGGATTATCGAGGTGGAAGTGGCTGCGGTGCCGTTTCTGTTCGACGGTTCTCCTGGCGCCTTGGTCTTTTTGCGCGACGTCGGGCCACGCAAGGCCGCTGAACGCAAGCTGCGCGAAAGTGAGACGAAATACCGTCTGCTTGCTGACAATGCCCACGATCTTATCTCTGTTTTTAACGCGGAACTGCATTTGACGTATGTAAGTCCGTCCGTGCGACGGCTGCTTGGGTTTTCCGTTGAGGAAGCCCTGTCCCGGTCCATTGACGTGTCCTTGACTCCAGAATCAGCCGCCAGGGTACGGCAGGACTTGCACCGCATCAACGAATCCGGGCCCATTGACCGGAATTTTCTGCATACAACCGAACTGGAGATGTACTGTAAGGATGGTTCCACGGTTTGGGTTGAGTCCATGACGCGCGGCCTATTCGATACCGTCGGTCAGTTTCGGGGCTATATAAGTGTTTCCCGTGATATCAGCGAACGGCGAAAGGCTGAACAGGAGTTGCTGCTCTCCCGTCAGTTCAACCTGCTGATCCTTGAGGCTATCCCCGATCCGGTTTTCGTCAAGGACAGTTCCCACCGCTTCGTCCTTGTCAACGATGCCTTGTGCGCCATGCTCGGACTGCCGGCCAATGCCATTATTGGCAAGTGCGATGCAGACCTCGTGCCCCGTGAGGAGGCGGCTGTTTTCGTCGAACGCGACAACATCGTTTTGGAAACCGGACAAGCTGATTTGTTTGAGGAATGCCTGACAGACGCTCAGGGCCGGGTTCGTACCCTGGTGACGCGCAAGGGACTTTTTATTGATCCCAGAGGCAACCGTTTTATTGTCGGCGTCATCCGCGATATTTCAGACGACAAGGTCAAGGAATTGCAATTGCGCGACTCACTGTTGGAAAAGGAAGTGTTGCTCAAAGAAGTCCATCACCGGGTGAAAAACAATTTACAGATCATCTCCAGCCTCCTTTTCCTGCAAAAAGACGCTATCGCCGATCCCCACATCCAGGATATTTTTGAAGAAAGCCGCAACCGGATCGCCTCCATGGCGCTTATTCACGAGGAACTCTATCGCTCCGGCGATCTGGCCCGGGTGGACCTCAAGGAATATCTGGAACGCCTGGCTCCCAAAGTGGTGCAGTCGTTGCGCGGCTACAAGAGTATCGGCTTTAGCCTCCATCTGGCCCAGTGCCGGGTGAGCGTGGACAAGGCCATCCCGTTTGGCCTGATCGTCAACGAACTGTTGACCAACGCCGTCAAACATGGACTGGCCGGACGCGACGCCGGCAACATTCGGGTGAACATGGCTTTTGAAGACGCCATGATCCAGGCTGTGGTGGAGGACGATGGATCGGGATTGCCCGAAGGGTTTCATCCTGACGCGGTCAAAACGCTTGGGATGCAGCTGGTGGTGCAACTGACCCGGCAACTCCGCGGCTCACTCACCTTCGGCAGCAGCCCGCAGGGGTCTTTTTTCCGCCTGAGTTTCCCCGCAGATGACAAGGCCGGTTGACGCGTTATTTCCCCACAATTCCGGCTTCGGCCAATTCCTGGACTTTACGGCGCAGGTCCCGGGTCGCAGCGTCGCGTTGGAGCGTGGCCATGGCGGCATATCGGCTGTCATGCTTGGCGACGAGTTTTTGCCAGTTGGCCTGCCCTCCGGCCAGCTGCTCCGGCCGCACCGGAGCCAGGGCCGGTGACGGGCGACGGTGGCCGATAGTGAGATGGCCCTGGTAGACGGGCGGGAGGCCGGCCAGGAGCAGGCGCAGGTCGTGGTCTACGTCGTCATACTGGGATGGGCTGTAGCGGATGTCAAAGCCTCCGACCCCGAGCAGCCGGTCGCGTCGAAAAAGATGGCAACAGCCCATGACCGTCAGGCACGGCCGCAAATGGGCAAATCCGCCGTAATCAAAACCCTGGGCGTGCAGGTCGGAAAGGATGAGCGGTTCGTTTGAGCCGCTTGGCAGGGGCAGCAGCATGCCGTCGATGCCCTGGGCAATCGCCGGATTGTGGGCATCGGCCACATGGCAGCCCCAGACGCCGGCCTCGGGGTAGGCCTTGGCTGCTGCGGCCAATCGGGCCAGCCAATCGCGCGGCAGATCCACATCATCATCCAGATAGGCCACATAGTCGGCTTCCCGGACGCGGGCATCGGCCGCCAGCCAGTTCCGGGCGGCCGGCGCGCCAATATTGACGGGCAGCCGGATGCCCGTCAGCCGGCCAGGATCAATGCGTCCGGTCCAGGCTGCGACCACATCCGGGGTGGCGTCGACGGAGGCGTTGTCCAGGACATACACGCGGCCGGGCCCGGAACTGGTGGCCAGATCGGAGACAAGAAGGCTTTCCAGGGTGCGGTTCAGGTCGTCGGCCTTGTTATAGGTATAAAGTGCCACACTAAGGCTCCCGGGAAGGAGCGAGCGGGCCTCGCCCCGGCCGGAGACCAGATCGGCCAGGGCCAGCATGGCCGAAACATGTTCAGGCACAGCCCGCGCCAGCCCGGCGAGATGGTCCTGGGCGGCCGGCGCATCACCAGCAGCCAGGGCGGCCAGTCCCTGGCGGAAAAGTCCGCCAGGCCAGGGAGCTTTCGCCTGGAGTGCGGCATAGTGTCCCATGGCCTGGGCCGGGCGACCGCCAAGCAGGGCCAGATCGCCGTCGATTTTGTGGCGCAGGGGGGCCAGTGTGCCGGTCAGCGCGCTGCCGGCAAGGGTTGCGGCCCGGTCGAAATCCCGCTGCAGCACAGCCCGGCGAAGGGCAACATGGAGCCAGAAGAGGGCGTGGCGGTCGGTTTGGATTTCGTTTTCCAGATAGCGGTCAAGGCGGCCGGCATTGTCGCCAAGGAGCAGGCGTTGGTAGTAGGCCGTATTGTCCGGCACAGTGAAGCGGGCGGCCAGGGCGGTGACGAGGGCGGCGAAAGCCGGAGCGACGCAGCCTGCCGGAAGGATCGGGAACAACCCGGCCAGGACTGCGGCCGTTGGGCCATAGAGGGAGTCTTCCTCCAGGGCGGCAACGAGGAGATGGGCCTGACGTCTGCGCCACAGGCCGGGCGCGTCAGCGCCGACAGCGGTTTCCCCGGCCAGGGCGGCGGCACGAAGAAGGTGGTCGCGGCCAACCGTGCCGGCCAGCAGCAGATCCAAGAGCGGCATCGGGAAACGCGGATCGTCGAACCAGGGTGCAGTCACGGCGTCTCTCCTTGGGCGGCATACTGCCAGGCATCGAGATAGCGGGCCGCCTGATCGCTGAGGCGATGGGAATGGTCCAGGGCTTCCCGGGCGTTTTGGGCCAGACGGCGTCGCAGGGCAGCGTCGCGGGTCAGCCGGGCCACGGCCTCGGCCCAGGCTTCGGGATCAGGACCGACGAGCAATCCGGTCTGCCCGTCCTCCACCACCTCCCGATACGGGGGGAGGTCGGCATAAATGCCGGCAGCCCCGATGGCCGCATATTCCTGCCATTTGACCGCACTTTTGCCCCGGTTAAAAGGGGTATCGGCCAGGGGCGCCAATCCGATGGCCAAGCCCAGGCGCGGTAACTTCGCGGCATAGGCGGCATAGTTCGGGGCAAAGGGCAGGCGCGTCGCCGTGGGGAAGCTGCCGGTGCTTGGCAGGCAGCCGTAAAATACAAAGCGGCCGGAGAAATCAGGATTGGCATTGAGTCGGGACAAGGCGGGTTCCAGCCGGGCCAGATCCGGGGCATGGGATGGCGTGGCGGCAAAGCCGACGGCGGCCACGCCCCGGTCCGGCGGCGGGACCGGACGCCACAGCCTGTCGGGCAGGAAATTGGGCACCATGCGCACCCGGTTGGCGAAGCGACCGAAGCTTGCAGCCAGGATCGGCGTGCTGACAGTCACAAGGCTGGCCCGTCTGGCGGTATCGACGACGCAGGGGGCAACGGCCGCCATGTGATGGAAGAAGGGATGGTCAGGCGGCACGGCGGTAAAGTCGTCGTCCGTGTCGTAAACCACGGGCTTGCCGCTGGTGAAGATGGCCTCAAGGACGGGGGCGGTCTGTGGGCTGGGGAAAAACCGCTGGATCAGGATAAGATCGGCTGGTTCCAGGACATCCGTGACGAGACGATGGCCAGGGCCGTCTGGGATGGCCCCGGGCAGGAGACGCACGACCCGGCCGAGGGCGTGGACCGGTTCAAAAACCCGCAGCCGGGGGCAGGCTGCGGCCGGGTCGTCGAAGCCGTAGTAGGCGATGGTCAGTGGTGTGGCGGACATGAGCGGCTAAGGCGCGTACCGGATGCTGTCGGGCACGCGCCGCATAGGCCGATTACGCCCCGAGGGCCTTGGGGCGACGGGCAGTCCCGCGGAAAATGATCTCGGCCCGGGCCGTGTGCGGGTCACTGTAGGAGACCGTGATGTCCGCTGGTTCCTTGAAGAATTCGGCCGCGCCCCGCAGGATGCCCTCGTAGTATTCAGGATAGGCGCGCTTGGAATGGTAGGTCATGATCAAACGATCGCCCTTGTCCTCGTAGCTGAAGCGCGGGGGCAACAGGCCGGGCATATCCTTGGTCAGCCGGGCATGGGTGTCGTTCATGGTCAGGTAGAATTCTTTGAGTGTCTCGCCCTTGAAATAGCGCGGATAATGGCGGTGGAAGCCCTTGATGGTGTAGCGTCCCAGGGCCAGGAACACCTCTTTGACGCTTTTGCCGGTCTTGGCCGACACGAAGTCCGCCATCTGGCGCAGGACCTGATCGGGATAGTTCTGAGTGGGCAGGAAGGTGGGGTATCCCATATCTTCCTGCAGGGCGTTGGAGACCCCGTCGCCATACTGGTCTTGGATGAAATCCAGCATGAGTTTGGGGAGAATGCCTTTCATGTTGCCGGCAGATTCGCGCAGCTTGAGGGAATCGCCCTGGCGCTGGGCAAAAGAAGTCGCGAGGGTGAGCAGGGAGTTGGCCAATTCGGCCAGTTCGCGGGTCGCCTGAGCGGTCTGGCCCGCGCCTTCGTCGGCCTCAGCAGCCACATGGGCGATGACTTCGATGTTGTGGTTGATCTCTTCAGCCGCGGCAGATTGTTGTTCAGCGGCTGTGGCAATCTGACTGACTTGGCTGTTGACCTCGCGGATGCTGGCCATGATGTGTTCCAAGGATTCACCGGCCTTGTGGGTGGCCTCGGTGCTGGTGGCCACCCGGGCCTCGGTTTCCTGCATGGAGGCCACGGCGTGACGGGAACCGTCCTGGATTTCGTGTATGGACTTTTCCACTTCCTTGGTGGCGGTCATGGTTTTTTCAGCGAGCTTTCGCACTTCGTCGGCCACCACGGCAAAGCCGCGACCGGCCTCGCCGGCCCGGGCGGCCTCAATGGCAGCGTTTAAGGCCAGCAGATTGGTCTGGTCGGCGATGTCGTTGATGACGCCGATGATGCGGCCGATCTCGGCGGCTTGGCTGTCGAGAGACGTGAGCACCTGACCGAGTTTGCCGGCGGATTCAGCCACGGCCTTGATGCCGACCACAGCCTCGCGGACTTGGACAGCGCCTGTTTCGGCCGCCGTGTTGGCGCCGACGGCGGCGTCGGAGGTCTGGGCAGCGTTTTTGGCGACTTCCATGACCGTGGCCGTCATTTCTTCCATAGCCGTAGCCACGGCGTCGGCCTGCCCTTTCTGCTGCTGGGCCCCTCGGGCCTGCTCGTCGGAGGAGGCGGAAAGTTCTTCCGAGGCCGAAGCCACGCGCTGGGACAACTCGTTGATGTCGCCGCCGAGGTTGCGCAGTTCGCTTTGCGTCTTTTCCAGATCCTGCTGCTGGGCGCGCAATTGAGACTGGTCGGTGATGGTGCAGACCGCACCGAGCAGGTCGTTGCGGAACCCTCGAAAGCAACTGGCTGTAAAATAGCAGGCAATCGTTCGTCCATCCCACAAAGCGAGATCTCGTTCGGCTTGGATGGAACTGCCGTCCTGAAGAGCTTTTTCCGTGATGGCAATACCGGTCTTATTATACGCCGCCTGGCTGACGGTCTTGCCGATTAGATCCCGTTGGGGTTTGCGGAGCAATTCGGCCATGGTCTGGCTGCAATGGGTGATGATACCGTCTTTGTTGGTAATCAAAAACGGGGTACCCACAGCGAGGACAGCGGCCCGGTAGTACTCGCGTCGGAGCAGGCTGAATTCAAACGCTTCTGAAGCTTCCTGGCCCAGAGGGCCAAGTGCTTGCCAGGAGATAACTTCATCCAGGAAAAAGGTTTTATGATCACTGTTGACTTTTTGAAATCCCTGGAAAAGCCTTTGAAGCGGCGAGTTGATGCGCTGAGCGACAATCCAGCTCGCAACGCATCCGAGGACGGCAATGGATACGGCTATATACATATTTGCAAAAAAAGTCGTAACGACGATACAAAGACTTAAGATGATTCCCAGCCAGAGCATTGCAATGCCGGGGGAAGGGGCGATGCTGCGGTCACGCATGGGAACTCCTGACCGATAATTTTTTCCATCCAAAACTATTCCATGTGAAAGGTCAATCCATGACATTGGGTCTTACGTAAAAAAGGATTGATCCCACCGGGTGTCATTATGGATGCGAAGGGAGTACAGCCGGCGCCCGACCGGTAAAGCGGAAAGGCGCAAAAAGACTTTGCCCCAAGGCCTCCAGGCTGGCCGGAGCTTCGCCGTAGGTGGCAATACACACCGTCGTTTGGGGCACAAGCGCCAAGTCATAGGGCGACTGGGCGGCAACCAGCACGACTGGCGGATCGGCCAGAGCGGACAGAGCCGTAGCCAGCCGGACCTGGCCGCTCTGGCGGCGGGCATCCGTGACAAGCAGGACCACATTCTTGGATTGACGGGCTTTTTCCAGTACGTCGCTGATCGTTTGCGCGTCCGGGTCGGGCGGCAAAAAGAGCGTCTGTGGGCCGGGCCAAAGGGCTAGGGCGGCTTCGGCCTCGGCGTCAATGACCTCGCGGCCAAGGCGGGGACGGATGACCAGGGTCGAGGCGACGGCAGGCAAGGGCAGGGTGGAATGTGCCGGACCAAACGCGGTCAGGCTTCGGGCGGCAATACGCCGGGCCAGAAGGGCGTCCTCGTTTCGGCCCACCCGGGCGGCAACATCGGCTGCGGGCCGGGCCAGAACGACTGCGTCGAGCAGACCGTAGTGTTCCTTGAGGCGCAGCACCCGAGACACGGCGGCGTTGAGCCGGGCGGCCGGGACACGGCCGGAACGGACAGCGGCAAGCACGGCGTCCATGGCCACCTGACGTTGCTCGGCCGGCCGGCCGGCGTCGGCTCCTATAAGCAGCACGTCGGCTCCGGCAATAAGAGCCATGACGGAAGCCTCGGCTGTGCCGTAGGTATTGGCCACGGCCCCCATGCCCAGGGAATCGGTGAAAATGACGCCGTCAAAGCCCATGCGTCCCCGCAGCACGCCTTCCAGCACGTGGCGCGACAAGGTGGCCGGCAGGGCCGGTTCGCCGTGGGCAAGGGCCGGGGCCACCACATGGGCGGTCATGACGGCTGGCGCATTGGCGGCAAAGGCGGCCCGAAACGGCGGAAAATCCACCCGGTCAAGGGTTCTGGCGTCATGGTCCACCCGGGGCAGCCCCACGTGGGAATCCACTGACGTGTCGCCGTGGCCGGGAAAATGCTTGGGCGTGCAGATGACGCCGGCATTGGCATAGCCGGCCGTGGCCGCGGCCGTATAGCGGGCCGCGTCGGATGGGGAGGAACCAAAGGATCGGATGCCAATGATCGGGTTGTCGGGGTTGATATTGACGTCGGCCACCGGGGCAAAATCGGTGTTGATGCCGACAGCGCGCAATTCCCGGGCCGTGGCGGCGGCAGCCTGGCGCACAAAGTCGGACCGGTCGGTGGCCGCCTGGGCCATCTGGCTTGGAAACAGGGTGAATCCCCGGCGCAAGCGGGCGACCGGCGCACCTTCCTGGTCCACGCCAACCAGCAGACCGACCCCCTGGCCGGAAGCTGCGGCCTGGGCCTGCAGGCCGGCGGTCAGTTCGGCCACCTGTTCCGGCGTTTCGATGTTGCCCGGGGCGCTATAGAGGATGACGCCGCCAAGGTGGCGGTCCCGGATAAGTCCGGCAATGTCGTCGGAGACGGTCGGACCTTGAAACCACAACATGAACACCTGGCCGACCTTTTCTTCGACGCTCATGGCTGCCAACAGTTTCGAGACCCGGGAAGCCGCCTCGGCCGTGTCGGCGTAAAGGCTCAACAGCACGGCGGCAACCAGAAGGACCAGGCGGCAATGGGGACGGGGCATGACGGCTCCTGTCGGGTACGCGGGCTTAAACGGATGCATCCCCGGTTCGTCGTTTTCGGGGTGCAGGCCGGTGCAGGCGTCTTTAGAGGGGGGGAGTGTTTCGTTTGTCCACATACATGGCCGCGTCGGCCGCGCGGACCAGATCGTCAATATCCTGTCCCGGCGCGTACACGGCAACGCCAATGGAGACGGAAAGTCCGGGCACTCCGGAAAGATTGCGGTCACCAGCCACTTCGGCCACGCAGTGCCGGATGCGGTCGGCCATGACCTCTCCCTCGGCCGGCCCGGCATCGGGCATCAGCACGACAAACTCGTCGCCGCCAAGCCGAGCCAGCAGATCGTAGGTGCGCACACGTCCGGCCATGGCCCGGGCCACGTCGCGCAACACCGCATCGCCGGTCTCGTGGCCAAACGTGTCATTGACGGCTTTGAAGCGGTTGAGATCACAAAACAGCAGGGCCACGGAAGATCCCCGGCGTTCAGCCAGACTCAATACGGCCGGCCCGTGGCGGCGAAGGTAGGCCCGGTTGGGGATGCCGGTCAGCTCGTCGGCTTCGCGTTGTCGGGTCAGTTCTTCGTGAATCTTGACGTGGAGCAGATCGCCGGCCAAAACGTCACAGAAATGTTCCAGAAAATCCGTGCCTTTCTCGGCACAGTAACGGCCCGCATTGCTGTCGGCCATGGCCAGAACGCCGATGCGCCGTTTGGGCTGGTATTTGTCGGCCAGAGGGGCGATAAAGCACGATCCCTCACGCAGTTGCGGTTGGGCGGTCAACACGGCCGGATTGAAAAAAAAGTCGGGGCGCGGCAGGGCGGCCACTGGGCCGACATAGACCCGGCGTCCCGGGTCAGCGCGGGGCAGAGCGTTTATGGCCGTTGTCAGCGCCTTGGCGGCCGGGCAAGGAAATCCCGGCGGCACGAATGCGGCAAAGAGTTCCCGGGAGAGCAGGCAGGTCAGCGTGGTTACGCCCATGGCCCGGGACAGTTCGGCCAACATGTCGGGCAGCTCATCCATGCGCCGCAGGCGTCGGGACAGGGTCAGGGCCGAACGGAAGGTGGCAAAGGCCTGGTCGTTGCCACGGAAGATCTCCTGCAGTCGCTTGAGCTGGCCGCCGAGTCGGCGGGCGTGTTCGCGCAACCTGACCGTCTCTTCGGCCTGGGCGCTGTTGCGGGCGGCCTCGTCGGCCATGGCGGCCACCAGCGTCCGGAATTCCGATTGGCGGCCCTCCGGGAGGAACCGTTCCAATTCCAGCGCCTTGGCGGTGAGTTCGGTGTCTTCGAAGGAATTACTCATGTGGGTGTCGAGGCGGCCGGGCCGGCTGCGATGCTCCGTGTCCCTGGTAGCATCTTACGGTCAGGGCAACAAGCCGGCCTGGGGCGTTCCGGGTGCTTGGCAAGGACTTTGACGCCTGTCATGGAGCCTGCATGAATATTGTGTTGCAAAATCTCACGCGCTTTGGCGATTTGCTCCAGTCCCAGCCGGCCCTGGCCGAACTGGCCGGGGAAGGGCATGCCGTGTCCGTGGCCTGCTTGGAAAATTTTGCCGGCGCTGCCGCCTTGTTGCCCGAAGCTTCGGCCATTTTCCCGCTGCCCGGGGCGCGTTTCCTGGCCGGACTGGCCGGGGATTGGCGGCAGGCCCTGGTCGCGGTCACGGAATTTACCGATGCAGTGGCTAGCCAGGCTGCTCCGCAGACCGTGGTCAACCTGACGGCGGCCCTGTCTGCGCGTCTCCTGGCCCGGCGGCTTTGCGGCGACGCCGTGCGCGGCTTTTCTCTGGATGCCTTCGGATTTCGCCATGAATCGACGCCCTGGGCTGCTTTTTTGGAAGCCTCTTCGGCCAGACGGGGGCTGAGTCCCTTCAATGTTGTGGACCTGTTTCGCAAATCCGCCGGAGTCGGCCAGGGGCGGGGCCGGTTTGCCCTCAAACGTCCTGGCGGGGCCGAGTCTGGCCAAGCTGCGGCGCTTTTTGCCGACGTGGCGGCAGGGGCCTTGGCCGTCGGTTTCCAACTCGGAGCCAGCGCCGCGGCGCGGCAGTGGCCGGTGGCGCGGTTTGCCCGGGTGGCCAGCCTCCTGTGGGAGCGGCTGGGCACCGTGGCCGTCCTGGTCGGGACGGGCGCGGAAAAATCGTTGGCCGCCCGGTTTCGCGAACTGTACACCGGACCGTGCCTGGATCTGGTCGGGGCCACCGGTCTGCCGCTGCTTGCGGCCGTGACAGCCAGACTGGCCTTGCTTGTCACCAACGACACCGGCACCCTGCATCTGGCGGCCGGTCTGGGCGTCCCCAGCGTGGCCGTCTTTCTGGCCACGGCCCAGCCCTTTGACACCGGCCCCTATCTGGAAGGCTGCCTGTGCCTGGAGCCGGATATGCCCTGCCATCCCTGCCCCTTTGGCATACCCTGTTCGCACGATCACGCCTGTCTGGAGGCCATTTCGCCCGATGCCGTGGCCCAGGCCGTCGTGGCCTTTTGCCACACCGGGGCCTTTGCCCCGGGGCGCTACCCCGGAGCCAGGGCCTGGGTGTCGGCCTTTGATGCCGCCGGTTTTATGGATCTCGTTTCCTTGACTGGGCACGACAGTGAACCGCGGGCCATCTGGCTGCGTCACCAGCGCCACGTTCTTCGTCAATTCCTTGACGACACCCCCTTTGTCCCGCCGATAGTACTGCCGGCGGCCCTGCCCGATGCCGACCGTCAGGCCCTGGTCCGCAGCCTGGCCCAATCGGCCGACATGCTCCGTCTGGTCGAAGGGCAGGCTGTCCTGGCTGCCCGCAATCAGGCCATGAAAAGCCGATTTCTGGCCAGCTACGAGCGCATAAACAGCCTGTGGGCCGCTTCGCCGCATCTGGCCGTGCTTGGCCAGTTGTGGCAGCGTCAGGCCCAGGAGCAGGTCCCGAATCTGGACCGTCTTGTCGCCAACATCCGCCGCTTTGCCGCCTGCGTGACCGCTTTCACCCATCTCGTCGAGGCCTGAACTCCCTGGCACGGTTGTTGTATAAGAAGGGGCGGGACAGGAAATCCTTTCCCTTCGATAACAACTCCAGAGGGAGGCGCGACATGATAAGTGTGGATGGCCGGGCAACCGGCATGGAAATCAAGCAGTTCCAAAATCTTGAGGAAATTCTGCTCCGCATCATGGAGACGAATGAACTGGACGGTCGAATCGTCACGGATGTGTTCGTCAACAACGAAACATTTTCCGAGATCTATCCCCATCAGGCTGAGGACATCGAGGTCGATGAGATCGAGTCCGTGGAAGTCAAAAGCGTGCCCGTTGCGGACATGGCGCTCGACATGACCATGGAGCTTGGCAAGGTTGTACAGCTTATGGACCACGGCGCCCGCCGGGTGGCTGAGCTGTTCCGCCAGGCCGACGATGCCGAGGCCTTGGAAGTCTACCAGGATCTCATGGATGTGACCCGGGACTTCCTCAACATGATCGGCGTGTTGCGCGGTGAGGCCGTCAAGCGCACCGACTCTGCCTTTGATGCGGCGGCCGATGAAATTTCCAACCTCTTCTCGGAAATGTTGGAAGTGCTTGAAAACGAGGACTGGATTCTGCTCGCCGACCTGCTGGAATACGAATTTATTCCGTCCATGGGTCGCTTCAAAGCGGTCATCGGTGAACTGCAGAAAAGCTTCGAGAGCACCGGAAAGGAATAACGTCATGTCCGACAAGCTTGAATTCCTTGAAGCGGCCCTGGCCACCGGTGAACGCGAACTGCACTATCTTCTCGCCGGCGAAATCGAAGAAGCTGAAAAGCTGGCCAAGGATCGTGGACGACTGCTGGAAATGGCTTGGCAGTGTGCCGATCCAGACAGCATCGGCCTGCTTCGGGACAAGCTCCACAAGCTTAAGAATCTGCAAGGCCAGCTCACCGTGGAGGCCAGACGCCTTCATGCCGACCTTAAAAATGATCTGCAGCGGGCCAAGCAGGAAAATCAGCGGCTTTCCGGCTACCGCACCACGGTGCGACCTAATCCCGCCGTGCGCCGCTATCTGGACAAAGCTGGCTGAGACCTTCCCTCTGGCGCAGTCAAAAGCCGGACCGTCGCGGTCCGGCTTTTTTTGGGCCCGTTGGCGTCCTGTTCCAGGCAGTCGGCCTTTTGACATACGGCTGGGATGAAAAATTATATCCCTGAAATTATTGGTTAATAATCTTGGCAAGCTCTTTGCTAGGGGAAGGGCGACCCTGCGGTGAAGGCGGTTGGCTGCTGCGCCGTCACAACGTGATACCAAGGAGAACGCCATGCTTTCCATTTTCGCCGGCGCTGACAAGAAGATTCGGGATCGCCATGAGGAACTCAAGAAGGGCGCCCGGCTGAAAAATGCCAAGGAGCTGTTTTTTAGCGGCAAGTTCCCCGTGGTGACCACCCCCCATCTCGATGGCCGCAAGATCCGCCGGGTTCTCGGGCTGGTCAGCGGACGTGGGTTTGATTCCGAATGCGCGTTCTACGGGCTCACCGCCAGTGCCCTGGACATCGGGGCTGACGCCATCATCGGCTACCAGGAGAACGTGGCTTTCCATCCCGATGGCTCCCGCTATTTTTCCTGCTATGGCACGGCGGTCATCCTGGAAAAACTGCCGTCCCTTCGGCCCGACCCCAAAACCCTGGCCGCCAAGTCCCTGATGCACTGAGTCTGCCGGACGGCCGGACTCCCAGAAGGAGCGTACCCATGAAGCTCGCCATCACCCTCATCGCCGCCTGCGCCGTGCTTGCGCAGACCGGGTTGGCCTTGGCCCAGGAATACACCCAGGGGACGAGCTACGTCGAACCCCGGGGCGGCGTGTATGGAACAACCAACAAGAACGTCGGCGTGGTTGGCACCTACGGCGGTGCGGCCGGGCACTATATTGCCGACGGCGTCGCCATCGAAGCCGAAGGTCTAGGCTACGCCGTGGATCAGACAACCAAGACAGCAACGCCCCTTGGCGTCAGCAGCAAGCAGGAAACCAACAACGCCACGGGTATTGCCGCCATGGCCCGCTGGAATTTTGTGCGAACGCCCAAGGGAACGCTCTTTGTCGGCGCCGGCGGCGGCGGCGTGTTTGCCGACAAGGACCTGCCCTATAACGGCTCCAAGCAAAGCGGGGCCGGACAGGCCGATGTCGGCGCTTCGGTCGCCCTGGCGAAAAACGTCAGTCTCAAGGCTGCCGGACGTTACCAGCACCTGGGATCGTTTTCCGACAACGGGATGGACAGCCTGGGCGGGAACGTCGGCTTTAAGATCAGCTTTTAGGCTGGACGTCGTCGCCCTTGTTCGGCGTGTCAGGAGACAGCGGTGTTTTTGGGGAGTGCGGACCGCACCCCGTCTTGACGCCTCAGCCTTGGATGCCGAGTTTTGGGAAGATAAAGCGTACCACCAGGAACCAGGCCACCAGGACGCCGCTGAAAATAAGGAAATCATTCATCCACCCAGTGTAAGCATGAAAAGCGCGACGGCAACCGGTCTGTCGCGCTTTCATTTTGGAGTTAGGCCTCGCCTTGCAAGGCCCTAAGCATCATGCTAACGGTTTGGGATTACGAGTAAACAGCTGACTGCCGGGGCAGGCGCGGGCACTTCGCCGCCTGCGCGGCGCCCTGCTTTCGCAGGTGTGGCGGGTTGTTGTGGAATTTGAAAAGCACCTCAGGGAAATCGTCAACACCATGAGCGAAGGCCTCCTGCTGGTGGGAGCCAACGGGGCTATTGCCATGGTCAACGAGGCGCTTACACGCCTGACCGGCTATGGCCGGGAGGAGCTCGTTGGCCAGTCCTGCCGGGTGTTTGACTGCGACCTGTGCGAACGGGAACGGGGAGGCGGCGGCGGCGCGTGGTGCCGACTGTTTGCCGAAAAAACCACCCGGGCCAAGCGCTGCATGATCCGGCGCAAGGACGGGACTTATCTGCCGGTGCTCAAAAACCAGTCGCTTCTGCGCGATACCGCCGGTCAGCCGCTTTTTGCCGTGGAAACCCTGACGGATCTGTCCGAACTGGCCGGGCTGGATCGCAAGGTGGAGGAACTGACCCGCCTCCTTTCCGCCGATGAGGGCTTTCACGGCATGATCGGGGCCTCGCCGGCCATGCGCCGGGTGTTTGATTTGCTCGAGCGGGCGGCCGGGAGCGATGCGCCGGTGCTGCTTGTGGGTGAATCCGGCACGGGCAAGGAACTGGCGGCCTGGGCTATTCATGAGCTTGGCCGGCGGCGGCAGGGACCGTTTATTCCCTTCAATTGCGCCGCCCTGTCCGAAGCATTGCTAGAGAGCGAACTGTTTGGCCATGCCAAGGGTGCGTTTACCGGAGCCCACCGCCATCGCCAGGGCCGGTTTGAGGCCGCGGACGGGGGCGACATCTTTTTGGATGAAATCGGCGACGCCCCAGCCTCCATCCAGGTCAAGCTGCTGCGTGTCCTTGAGACCAAGCGCTTTGAGCGGGTGGGCGAAAACAGGTCTGTGCGGGCCGATGTACGGGTTATTTCCGCCACCAATCGCGATTTGTCCCGGCTGGTGGCGGCAGGGCGTTTTCGGGAAGACCTTTTTTTCCGGATAAACGTCATTCCCATTGAGTTGCCGCCACTGCGCACCCGGCTTGAGGATCTGGCTCCCCTGGCCGAGCATTTCCTGCGTCGTCTGGCCTCCCAGGCTGCCCGGCCCGTGCCCTCCATTTCCCCGGAAGCCATGCGCATCCTTCTGGCCCATCCCTGGCCCGGCAATGTGCGCGAGCTCAAAAGCGCCCTGGAATACGCCTTTGTGGTCACCGACGCAGGTCCGGTGGAACCCCGGCATCTGCCGCCGTCGCTGCTCATGCCAGCCAGCCAGGACATTCCTGCCGCAGTCTGCCGCCCGGGCGTCGTGCTCGAAGCCCAGCGCAGCGAACTCGTAACCGCCCTGCGTCAGGCCGGGGGCAACCGTTCGAAAGCGGCCAGAATACTTGGCGTCAGCCGTGGCACGATCCTCAACCGCATGCGCCGCTACGGCGTGGATTCACGACATGTCCTCGACTATTAGACGACTTGCGGCCATTGCGCTGCCCGTGTTGCTGGTTTGCTCCTGTCTGGCCGGCGTCGGCCTGGCTGCGCCGCTGTTGCCCGCAGTCATAAAGACCCGGCTGCCCCATGATCCCAAGGCCTTTACCCAGGGCCTGCTCTACCACGACGGTTTTTTGTACGAGAGCACGGGACTCTACGGCCAATCGACCCTTCGCCGGGTGGATCCGGCCACCGGGCAGGTGCTGGCCCGACGGGTGCTCCCGGCCACAATTTTCGGCGAGGGCCTGGCCCTGGTTCGCGGGCTGTTGTACCAGCTCTCCTGGCGGGAAGGCCGGGTGCTGGTTTCCAAGCCGGCGGACCTGTCCCCGGCTGGGGAGTTCCCGCTGCCGACCGAGGGATGGGGGGCCTGCGTCCTCAATGGCATGCTTGTGGTCAGCGACGGCTCGGATAAACTGTTTTTTTATGATCCCGCCACCATGGCTGCCATCGGGGCGGTATCCGTAACCGACGACGGTGCGCCTGTGACACGCCTCAATGAGCTGGAGCTGATTGCCGGGCAGATCTGGGCCAATGTCTGGGGGGATGACCGCATTGCCGTCATTGATCCGGCCAGCGGCCGGGTGACGGCCTGGGTGGACTGTTCTGGGCTGCGCCCGGGCGTCACGGCCACCGACCTCAACAAGGTGTTAAATGGCATCGCCCACGATCCGGCCACCGGGCGGGTCTGGGTGACCGGCAAACACTGGCCCGAACTGTTTGAGATCACCGTGCCGGGATTGCCCACAGGCGGCGCCCACTAGGCTGGATCAGGGCAGAGACGGACAGACAAGCAGACTGGGGAGGGACGTCCATGCGCGAACAACTACGACCCCAGGCAGGCAGCATGAAGCAGAAATGCCGGATGTGTCGGTATTGGAAGGGACCGATCCCACCCGAGCACCGCTACTGCCCTCCAGAGGAGATGCAGGGCGGGGAGTGGGGCTATTGCAAGCGCCACGCGCCGTTCCCGGCCGCCGTGCCGGTGGAACAGGCCCGGGGCAAGACCTACGTGGCCGTGTGGCCGGAAACCCAGGCCGAGGACTTGTGCGGAGAGTTCGTGCTCATTCCCCTGCACCGCGAATAGCGGCGCTTTACGCTGCCGCCGGTTCGTGTGCCGGGCGCAGGATGAGCCAGAGGCCAAGGGCGATGACCGGAAGGCTTAAGAGCTGGCCCATGGTCAGCCAGCCAAAGGCCAGATAGCCGAGCTGGGGGTCAGGCAGGCGCACGAATTCCACGGCAAAGCGAAAGATGCCGTAGTACAGGGAAAAGACGCCGCTGACCGCTCCCGGCTTGTGCTTCTTGGCCGAGTAGAGCCAGACAATGGTGAAAAGGGCTGCACCCTCGAGCAGGGCCTCGTAGAGCTGCGACGGATGGCGGGGAACACCCCCGGCCCGGGGGTCGGAAAAGAGGACGCCCCAGGGCAGATTGGTCGCCTTGCCCCAGAGTTCGCCGTTTATGAAGTTGCCGATGCGGCCGGCGAAAATGCCGAACGGGGCCAGAGGGGCGGTGAAATCGGCCACACCCCAGAAGCCCTTGCCGGTTTTGCGGCCCCACAGCCATACCACCGTGAGTACGCCCAAAAAGCCGCCGTGAAACGACATTCCCCCCTGCCAGACCATAAAAAGAGACAGCGGATTGGCGGCCAGGGCCGGCAGATCGTAAAAGAGCATGTAGCCCACCCGTCCGCCGACCACCACGCCAAGTACCATGTAGGTCACCAGATCGTCGACTTCAAGGGCGGTCCAGCCTGAACCCGGACGCGAGGCCCGGCAGCGTCCGAGTATCCAGGCCGCGGCAAAACCGATCAGGTACATAAGGCCGTACCAACGGACGCTGACAGGGCCGAGGCTCACAGCCACGGGATCAAAGTCGGGATGGACGATCATGAGGAAAAACTCCGGTTGGACTGGGCAGTTGGTGGCAAGCCGGGGGCGGCTGCCGGGTGCAGTGGAAGAGCTGGTCGGGCAACGCGTTGCGGACTAGCGGCCCGCGCCCATCTCCTGAAGCAGGGATTTGGCCTTTTCATAGCCGGGATTTATTTCCAGGGCTTTTTTGAGATAGTCCACGGCCGGATCTTTCTTGCCGTAGCGACGATAGACCGTGGCGATATTGTAGCACACCGCCTCGCCGTTTTTCCAAAGATCGGGATTGAGCGACAAGGACCGATCCAGGTATTGGTAGGCTTCAATGTACTGGCGGCCTTCGGTGTAAGCCATGGAAATATTGTAGTAGAGCCCGGGATCGTCAGGGGATATTTTAAGGGCCTTGCGATATTCGGCAATGGCTTCCTGCCACTTGCCCTGGCGGCGCAGCATGAGCCCCAAACGGTTGAAGGTCTCGATATCGGAGCGGTCGAGCATGTTTTTTCGGGTATTGAGCGACTGGCGCAGATACTGCTCGGACAATTCCGGGGCGGACTCCATGCAGCGCATGGCAATGGTCTGGGTGACGCGGCTGACAGCGTCCAGGGCTTCCTTGGTGGCGATGCGCACCGCCATATCAAAGGCGGCCTTGGCTTTGTCCGTATCGCCAAGCTTGATGTAGCCCGTGCCGATGTCCACCTTGCGGTCGACGTTGAGCGGCGAGAGTTTGTCCAGACGCTCCAAGAACTTGATTTCTTCGGTGGTATTGCCTTCCTCGTGGTGGAGTTCGGCAATCTTTTTAAGGGGATCGAGAAAGAGCCGAGCTCCTTTTTCCGCCTGGGTATAGGCCCGAAGCGCCTCATCCTTTTTGCCCATGGCCCGCAGGGCGTCGCCCATAAGCAGGAGTCCCGACGGGCTGTTGGACTTCATGTCCAGGACCTGTCTGGCGATTTTGGCCGCCTCCAGGGCATCGCCCATCTCCAGGCACTGGCGGCCCTTGTCCATAAACTCGCCAAGCTGTCCCCGGGGTTTGACCGTGAAGGCGATCTTTTCGATCATCGTATCCGCAGAGATGGGCTTGGTGATGATGTTGTCCGCACCGAGTTCGTGGAGCAGGACAAGCTTGTCGCGCTCGACTTCCGTCGTCAGGACCACCACAAAAAGGTCATTGGCAAAATCGTTTTTAAGATAGCGGATAATATCGGAGGTGTTGCGACCGTTTAGTTCCCGTTCGATGAAGACAAGGATCTTGTGGCTCTTTGCGCGCAATTGCTTGATGTTTTTGGGGAGTTGCTCAGTTGTGGCAATGTTGTGAACGCATTCATCCTTGATGGTCAGGTGGCGAAGCAGGGTGCTGCGCAGGTTTTTGTTAAAAAGGGCATCGGTGCTGACGACCAGGAACACCCCGTTTTGCAGGGCAATGAATTCCCGGACGTCGTCGTCATACTGCTTGTTTTTCATGTACCGCTCATAAAAATGGACGCCGATGCGCCACGGCTGCTGGTCAGGGCTTGGTCTTCAAGCTATCGGGAATGTCATCGTTTTTCCCGATCAGGGCCGAGAACGCGGCCAGCGCGTCCGGGGCCATGGAAAAACTCTGCTCCGGTCCCGGAAAATCCGAACTCCTAACCGCCTCGACGTACCGCGTCAATGCGGCCACGGCCTGCTCCCCGAGTGTCCCGAACTGTTTCACGAATCGTGGGCGCAAGCGGTCGTAGAGTCCTAAGACGTCGTGGAAGACCAGGACCTGGCCGTCGCAATCCGGTCCGGCCCCGATGCCGATCGTGGGCACGGGCAGGGCTTTGGTTACGGCCGCCGCCACCGGGGCCGGGATGCATTCGAGCACGATGGCGAAACAACCGGCCTCAGCCAGGGCCAGGGCGTCGTCCAGCAGCTTGGCTGCCGCCTCGGCCGTTTTGGACTGGACTTTAAATCCGCCGAGCGCTGCCAGATGCTGCGGGGTGAGCCCCACATGGCCAAGGACGGGAATGCCGGCAGCCGCCATGGCCCGCACTTGGGGGACCACCTCGCGTCCGCCTTCGAGTTTGACGGCTCCGGCCCGGCCTTCCTTGAGGAAGCGGCCGGCATTGGCCACGGCCGTCTCGACCGAAACCTGATAGGACAAAAAGGGCATGTCCGCCACCACCAGGGCCGTTTCCGAGCCCTTGGCCACGGCTCGGACATGGTGGAGCATTTCATCCATGGTCACCGACAACGTGTCGTCGTGCCCCAAAACCACCATGGCCAGGGAATCGCCGACGAGCAGGACATCCACCCCGGCCGCCTCGGCCAGGCGGGCAGATGTATAGTCATAGGCAGCCAGCATGGCGATTTTACGCGCCCCTTTGGCGGCAGTCACGTCTGGGGCGGAAATTCTCGGCATGATCCCAACTCCTTGTTCTTGCGCCGGACGGCATATTGGCCTATGTGCCACGGCCATGCATGTCTGCATCACCGAGCGCCGGGCAAAGCGCATTGAGGAAGTCCTGGCCAGGCGTCAGACCGACCTGACCCTGGTTGTAAACAACATCCACGATCCCCACAACGTGTCGGCCATATTGCGAAGCTGTGACGCCTTCGGCATTCACCGCGTCCATCTGCTTTACACCGACACAGCCTTTCCGGCTCTGGGGAAAAAATCATCCGGTTCGGCCAAGAAATGGGTGGAAACCGTGCGCCACCGCGACGCGGCCTCCCTGGCGCAAACGCTCAAAAGCCAGGGCTATGCCCTGTTGGCCACGAGCTTCTCTGAAACGGCCAAACCGCTGCCGCATTGGAATCTCACCGGCAAGACCGCCATCATCCTCGGCAACGAGCACCGGGGCGTGGACGACGACTTGGCCCCGCATGTCGACGGGGCGCTGTATATCCCCATGATGGGCATGGTGCAAAGCCTTAATGTGTCGGTAGCCGCCGCAGTGATTCTGTACGAAGGGTTTCGCCAGCTCGACGCAGCCGGCCGGTACGACACCCCGAGCCTGGAACCCCTGGAGATGGCCCGGCTGGTCAAACTCTGGTCCAGCAAGTAATCGGGCGCGCCGGCCAAACCCTCAGGCGGCGGTGAGCTTGATGCGCATGGCCGCCAAGACATCATCCATGGCCGCTTCCATGCGCTCAAAGGCCGCCTGGGCCTGGGGCTGGTTGTTCTCCCGGGAAGCACGTTCCAGATCGTGGCAGGCCTCGCGCAACACCGGGGCGCACATGGTGGCCGAGGCGCCCTTCAGGGAATGGGCCAGAAAGGCCAGATGCTGCAAGTCAGGCCCGGTCAGTGCGTCGCGCATGGAAACCAGATTTCCCGGCTGCTCGGCCACGAAGGCCCCGAACAGTTTCATGAGAAATCCGGTGTTGCCCCGGGCCTTGGACAGCAGTTCGGTCCAGTCGAGTACCAGCCGACCGTCGTCACGAGGCAGGGGCTGGTCTTGGGCCTGAGTCGGCGAGAGGCCCATCACCCGGCTAAGGGCCATTTCAAGCTCGCTGGGACTGACGGGCTTGCTCAGGTATTCGTTCATGCCGGCTTGCAGGAATGTTTCCCGGTCGCCTTTGAGGGCATGGGCCGTCAGGGCCACAATGGGAATGCCCGGATCAAAGTCGCCGCTGGTATCGTTTCTGATGGCCCGGGTGGCCTCCAGTCCATCCATTTCAGGCATCTGGATGTCCATGAGGATAGCGTCGAAGCGTTTCTTGCGAAGCGCCTCCAGGGCGCGTCTGCCGGTGTGGGCCACCACCACCTCGTGGCCGTCCATCTCCAGCAATTCCTGGGCGTAAATCTGATTGATGGGATTGTCCTCGGCCAAAAGAATGGTCAGGGAGCGGGCCTTGGCTGGTTGTGGCGCAACTGCGGCAGGCGCAACGGTCGTGAGGCTTCCGGGCAGGGCAAAGTCCATCTCGAAGGTGAAGATGCTGCCTTTGCCTTCCTCGCTTTCGACATGGTAGGTTCCTCCCATCATTTCCACGAGATGGCGCACGATGGCCAAGCCGAGGCCCGCTCCCTGGTAGCGCCGGGCCGGGGACACGTCGGCCTGGGTGAAACTGTCGAAAATTGTCTGAATTTTATCGCCGGGGATGCCGATGCCGGTATCGCGCACCTCGAAGTGCAGTCTTGCCCGGCTGGACGTTGGACCTGAATCGGTTCGGGCAATGACCAGAACCACGCTGCCGGCATCAGTGAATTTGACGGCATTCCCGACCAGATTGATCAGCACCTGACGCAACCGGCTGGCGTCGCCGACCAGGGTATGGGGGACGGCGCCGACAAAACGATAGGTGAGCGACAAACCCTTCTTGGCTGCCAGGGGCCGGAAGACGCTGATAATCTCCTCGGCCGTGGCCCGCAGATCAAAAGGTAGCCGGGCCAGTTCCAACGCGCCCACTTCAATGCGGGCATAGTCCACAATATCGTTGAGCACGGTCAGTAGAGATTGGGCCGAGTGGCGGGCCATCTCCAGATATTCCCGCTGCTTGGCTGTAAGCTCCGTGGCCAGGGTCAACTCGGTCATGCCGAGGATGCCGATCATGGGGGTGCGGATTTCGTGGGTGATGTTGGCCAGGAAATGGCTTTTGGCCCGTTCGCCGGCCTTGGCCGCCTCCCGGGCGGCGACGAGCTGGTCCTCGGCCGCACGCAGGGGGGCCAGATCGCGCAGCAGCACCCGGGTCAGGGGCAGATCGGTGCGGCGCAGGATTTCCCGGCGCATAACCGCCAGACGGCCGGTAGCCGGCAGACGCACCTCCCGAACACTCTCCCCATCCAGGGGCAGACCAAGGGGCATACCGGTCAGCTGGTTGGCCGGAACGCCCAAAAATGCTGCGGCCCCGGGCGTTGCGTGCAAAATGATGTCGTCTTTGTCCACGAGCAGCAACGCATCACCGGTCAGTTTTTCCAAGGCGTCGGTTTCGCGGATGAGACCTTCAAGCATGACAGTATTACCCCTTGATGCAGGCCAGGGGACGAAGCCTGGCGATTTTACGGGCCAGACCCAGCTCCTGGGTCGTGTGGGCCACGTCTTCTATGTCCTTGTAGGCTGCCGGAGCCTCTTCGCCAACCCCTTTGAGGCTTTTGGCGCGCAGGGAAATGCCGCGCTCGGCCAGATCGGCCAGCACGCTGCGGGCTGGGAACTGTTTGGCCGCCTGACGGCGTCCCAGGGCGCGTCCGGCTCCGTGGCAGGCCGAGGCAAACGAGCGGCCGGCAGCGGAGGCCGCGCCGCAGAGAATAAAGGAGGCCGTCCCCATACTGCCGCCGATAATGACCGGTTGTCCGACGGCCCGGCAGAAGTCCGGCAGTTCCGGATGGCCCGGCCCGTAGGCCCGGGTGGCTCCTTTGCGGTGGACGTAGAGGGTTTTGACGCCGCGTTCCGTTTGATGCCGCTCCACCTTGCAGGTGTTGTGGGAGACGTCGAAAAGAAGAGGGAGCCGGCAGCCGGGGAACAATTCGGCAAAGACCTCGCGCACGAGGTGACTTAACACCTGTCGGCCGGCCAGGGCGCAGTTGATGGCGGCCCGCATGGCGCCGAGATAGGACTGTCCAAGGGCCGATGCAATGGGCGCGCAGGCCAGATCCGGGTCGGGGAGCGTTATGCCGTGGCCGGGAGCGGCTTGGCGCATGGCGGCCATGTGGTCGGTTGCCGTCTGATGGCCCAGGCCCCGGGAACCGCAGTGGATCGATACGGCCACCTGATCGCGGCGAAGGCCGTAGGCGGCGGCGGCAGGGTGATCGTATATCTCGTCGATGTATTGCACTTCAAGATAGTGGTTGCCGGAACCGAGCGTTCCCAGAGCGTCGCGCTGGCGCTTGCGGGCGAGCCCGGACACAGCCGCTGGATCGGCTCCGGCCATGACGCCGCCCTCCTCGCATCGGGTCAGGTCGCCGGCTTCGCCGTAGCCCTGGCCCACGGCCCAGGCCGCGCCGCCGCGAAGCATCCTGTCCATGGCGGCGTCCGACAGGCGAAGCGCCCCGCCCTGGCCGAGGCCGCAGGGGATGCGGGCGAAAAGGCGGTCGGCCAGCTGTTCCCGCACCGGTTCGACGTCCTGCCGGGAAAGGTTGCCGACAAGGGTGCGTACGCCGCAGGCAATGTCGAAACCCACGCCTCCGGCCGATACCACGCCGCCAGCCTCCGGGTCGAAAGCCGCCACCGCGCCGATGGGAAATCCATAGCCTGGATGGGCGTCGGGCATGGCCAGGACCGGGCCAACGACGCCGGGCAATCCGGTCACATTGGCGAGCTGTGTCAGGACACCGTCCTCCAGGGCCTTGGCCGCGGCCTGACTGCCGTAAAAAACGGCCCGCGTGCGCATGGCCCCGGTCTGCGGCAATTCCCAGGCCAGAGCCTCGATTTGGCGGAGCACAGGTCCCATGACAGCGGTCCTTTGGGCCAGAAGGATTAGACTTGGCCAAATTCAGAAGAATAAGGCGATGGTAGCCCATGGGGAGTGACTTTTGTCAAGGCGTTGTTGACCAGGGCTCTGTGATTTGGTTGGCTGCGTCAGTGAGACCGGAGCCTGCGCGGCGACGGCTGCGCCGAAATCCTGTTTCAGGCCAGGCCAGACGGTGCGGTCGGTGCGCTCCCAGGCCAGAAGCAGGTTGCGTCCAGCCGGGGCAGGCTGGGGCTGGTCGGACACGTAGCCAGGAGACGGGACTCGGCGGCAGCGGCTGTGACCAGACAACCCGGCCCCAGGACAACGCGCGGCAAGAACTCGTCTGACGCATCGTTGGACGGGGTTGGATGTGATCAGGGACAGGGCGGCGGCGGGGGAGCGGTCTGGGGCAGAGGGGGATGACGCTTGTCCCCGGTTTGGGCCAGGGGATATGGGCTTTGGCGCGCGCCGCAGGGCCGGGGGACGGCTGACGGCTGACGGCGCGCGCGGGTGTCGGGGCCGGGACTAGATGGTGTAGAGCTTGTCCCCGGGAATGATGGCGATATTGTTTTTCTGCAACAGCTCAATGGCCTGATCGGTGCGGTCGAAGCGGAAGATGATGACTGCCGAACGCTCGCACTGGTGCACGAAGGCGTACATATATTCCACATTGACGCCGCCGGCGTTGAGCAGGCTCAAAATGGCGTGCAGTCCGCCGGGCTTGTCTGAAACTTCGACAGCCACCACGGCATTTCGGCCCACGGTGAAGCCGTTTTCCTTCAGCGCCGCCTTGGCTTTTTCGTGGTCGCTGACAATAAGGCGCAGGATGCCGAAGTCCGAGGTGTCGGCCAGGGACAGGGCGCGGATGCTGATGCCGGCTTCGGCCAGGACGCGGGTCACTTCTTCCAGGCGACCGGTCCGGTTTTCCAGAAAAATGGAAATCTGTTCGGCTTTCATGGCGTCTTCCTCCGGGATGTCGGCTGCTGAGCCGTTAGTCGTTACGCAGGTCCAGGATACGTTTGGCCTTGCCCTCGGAGCGCTGGATGCCCCGGGGTTCCACAAGCTTGACCTGGGCGGTGACGCCCAGGAATTCCTTGATGTTCTTCTGGATCTTGCCTTCCAGGCGCTGGAGGTTTTTCACCTCGTCGGAGAAGATCTTTTCATCCACTTCCACCTGGACGGTCAGCGTATCGAGGTTGCCGTCGCGGCGCACCACAAGCTGGTAGTGGGGGGTGAGCCCTTCGGTTTCCAGCAATATGCTCTCGATCTGGGACGGGAAGACGTTCACTCCCCGGATGATCAGCATATCGTCGCTGCGGCCATGGACGCGCTGCATCCGGGCAAAGGTGCGGCCACATTTGCACGGCGTATACACCAGGCGGGTGATGTCGCGGGTGCGGTAGCGGATGACCGGCTGGGCTTCCTTGGTCAGCGTGGTGATGACCAGTTCGCCGGCCTCTCCCGGAGCCACCGGCTCCTTGGTCACCGGGTCGATGACTTCGCACAGGAAATGGTCTTCCATGAGGTGCGCGCCGGCCTGGGCCTCAACGCACTCGATGCCGACGCCCGGTCCCATGACTTCGGACAGGCCATAAATGTCGATGGCCTTGATGCCCATCTTGGTCTCAATGTCCCGGCGCATCTCTTCGGTCCAGGGTTCGGCGCCAAAGACGCCCACCCGCAGGGGCAGATCCTTGAAATCGATGCCGGCTTCGAGCGCCGTCTCGTACAGCACCAGGCTGTAGGAAGGAGTGCAGCAAATGACCGTGGCTCCGAAATCTTTGAGCAGCATGGCCTGACGCCGCGTGCCGCCGCCGGAAACCGGAACGGTGATGGCTCCCAGGTGCTCGGCTCCGTAGTGCGCCCCGAGACCGCCGGTAAAAAGGCCATAGCCGTAGGCCACGTGGATGATGTCGCGGCGGGTCGCTCCGGCGGCGGCAAAGCACCGGGCCACCAGCCTGCCCCAGGTGTCGATGTCGCGCTGGGTGTAGCCGACCACCGTGGCCCGGCCGGTGGTGCCGGAGGAGGCATGGACGCGGACCACGTTGTCCTTGGGCACGGCAAACAGGCCGAAGGGATAATGATTGCGCAGATCCTGCTTTTCGGTGAACGGCAGATAGCGCAGGTCGGCCAGGCTTTTTATATCGGCAGGCTTGATCCCGGCTTCATCAAAGGCCCGGCGGTAAAAGGCCACATTGGCGTAGACCCGTTCGCACTGTGTTTTCAGCCGCTTGAGTTGCAGGGCTTCGAGATCTTCCCTGGGCAGGGTTTCGATGTCCATATCGAAAATCATGGGATTCCTCCAAATGGCGTCATAGGCGCATCCAAGGGAGATTCCTGCCGAAAGCAACCGGCGGCGTCAAGTGAGGGCCGGGAAAAATGAGGGCTGCGCATTTGCGGGACGTCGGCAAATCGCGTAGAGCACTGCCGTTGTCCGGGAACCGGACGGCATGACTATTTTTTGGAGATGAAATGCCCGCAAAACCGACTGATGCCAATCTTTCCCCTGCCCACAAGGCCGCCCGGGTGGCCCTGTGGCTTCATGAAAAAAAAGCCAAAGACATCAAGGCCGTTGACGTCGCCGGCTTGAGCCCCATCTGCGACGCCATGGTCATGGCCTCGGCGGCCAGCGTGCGTCAGGCCCAGGCTCTGGCCGACTATGTCCTGGCCAACTGCGGCGATCACGGCTTTTCCTACCTTGGCATGGAAGGCTACAATACCGGCCAATGGGTGCTGCTCGACCTCAACGACGTGCTGGTCAATATCTTTCAGGAAGACCAGCGGTCCTTTTACAATATCGAAGGCCTGTGGTCTGAGGGCAAGCCTCTTGCCCTGACCCTGCCCCAGCGCACGAAAGGGCCGAAAGACCCGCTGGATGATGATCCGGATGCGTTGGATGATGCGGACGAACTGGACGATCAGGACGATTCGCAAGACCCGCAAGGCCCGATGAGCGCGTTATGAAACCGACTCCGACCCTGCTGCTCATCCTGGACGGCTGGGGGGTGGCTGTGGCCGGACCCGGCAATGCCGTGACCGAAGCCGGCACTCCGGCCATCGACCGCCTGCTGGCCGCCTATCCGTCCACCACCCTGGCCTGCTCGGGCCGATCCGTGGGCCTGCCGGACGGCTTTATGGGCAATTCCGAAGTCGGCCACATGAACATTGGGGCCGGTCGGATCGTCTACCAGGACATGACCCGCATCGATATCGCCATGGAAGACGGCTCCCTAGCCAATAATCCGGTGTTGGCCGAACTGGCTCGGGCGTCCCTGGCCGCAGGCGGGCGGGTCCACCTCATGGGCCTTGTGTCCGACGGCGGAGTGCACAGCCACCTGCGCCATGCCAAGGCGCTCATTGCCGCCCTGGCCGGCCTGGGCCAGCGCGACGTCCTGGTCCACGCCCTGCTCGACGGCCGGGACACCCCGCCCCAGAGCGGGGCCGGCTACGTGGCCGACCTCGACGGATTCCTCAAGCATCTGGGTACAGGGCGCATCGCCTCCCTGATCGGCCGGTACTACGCCATGGACCGCGACAACCGTTGGGAGCGGGTGGCTGCGGCCTACGCCGCCCTGACCGAGGGTATTGGCGAGGCGTTCACCGACCCGGTCGCCGCTGTCGAGGCTGCCTATGCCGCCGGAGAGACCGACGAGTTCGTCAAGCCCCGCGTGCTTCCCGACGGCGAAGGAAGCATGCGTGACGGGGATGCCGTCTTTTTCTTCAACTTCCGGGCCGACCGGGCCAGGGAGATCACCCGGGCGCTGACAGCCGCCGATTTCGACGGTTTTGCCCGGGGTCGCGTGCCGAAACTTTCCGCCTTTGCCACTATGACCGAGTACGACGGTTCGTTTGGACTGCCGGCGGCCTTTGCCCCGGTGGCCGTCACCGATGTGCTGGGCGAGGTCTATTCCCGGGAGGGGCTGACCCAGTTGCGACTGGCCGAGACGGAAAAATACGCCCACGTCACCTATTTTTTCAATTGCGGCCGCGAGGAGCCCTTCCCCGGGGAAGCCCGCCGGCTCATTCCCTCGCCGCGCGAGGTGGCCACCTATGACCTCAAGCCCGAGATGAGCGCGGCGGCCGTCACCGACGCCTTTCTGGCTTCCATGGATCAGGGCCACAGCCTGACCGTGGTCAATCTGGCCAACTGCGACATGGTGGGGCACACCGGCATCCTGGAGGCGGCCGAGGCCGCAGTCAGGACTGTGGACGCCTGCGTGGCCCGCATTGCCGCAGCCGTGGCTGCGGCCGGCTGGCGGATGCTGGTGACGGCCGACCACGGCAATGCCGAGGAAATGATCGCCCCGGACGGCGGCCCCATGACGGCCCATACGCTCAATCCCGTGCGCCTGATCCTGGTGGACCCGGACCGCCGGGGGGCGACCCTTTCCCCGGGCAAACTCGGCGATATCGCCCCCACCATTCTGACCCTGGCCGGATTGCCCGTGCCGGCGGCCATGACCGGCGTCAGTCTCGTCACGGAGCAGGCATGAGTACCGAACAACGCAAACCGCTGACCCCGGCCAAACCCGTGGGCGTAGAACTCGTTTTTCTCTATCCGTGTCCTTTTTGTCGGCGCGAAGTGCCGGTGGTGGCCCCGGTCAAGCCGACCATGATCGCCTGTGACGCCTGCCGGGGGCGGTTTCCCATCGTGCCGGTGGACGACCGCTCGGTGCGCTTCGTCAAGCTGGTCATGGCCGGCGGCAAGGCGGCCATCGACCCGGATTTTATCTGAATCGCCGGCCGGGCTTATCCCGGTCTGACGGAGGCTGGCCATGAGCTACGCGGCTGTCGTCGCGCTCCTCGGCGTCCTGATATTTATCCATGAATTGGGCCATTTTGTGGCGGCCCGGTTGGTCGGAGTGCCGATTGCCCGCTTTGCCCTGGGCTTTGGCCCGGTGGTGGCCAGCCGCACGGTTGGCGGGGTGCGCTACTGCCTGTGCGCCGTGCCCCTTGGCGGCTATGTGTTGCCGGACCTGCCGGACGAACGGGCCTATCTGGCCCTGCCCCTTGGCAAGCGCCTGCTTTTTTCCCTGGCCGGCCCCCTGGCCAATGTCCTGTTTGCCCTGGCCTGTTACGGGGCGCTGTGCCTGGCCGCTCCGATTCCGGTTGGAGCCACTTGGCTCGGTCTGGCCATCAAACCGTTTCTTTTGACCGGGCAGACCCTGGCCACCATCCTGACCGGACTGGCCGGCCTTTTCCACCATCCCGCACAGGTCAGCAGCGTGGTTGGCATCGTGGCTGAGGGCGGTCGGTTCGCCCAGGCGGACGCCATGCGTTATGGCATCCTGGCCGCCCACCTGTCCCTGTCGCTGGCTGTGTTCAATTTGCTGCCGGTGCTGCCGCTCGACGGCGGCAAGATGGTCTTTGACGTGGCCACGCGCCTGTGGAGCCGCCTGTCGCGGCTCTATCTGCCGGCAGCCGTCGGCGGCTGGCTGGCGCTTTTGGGCCTGATGCTCTTCGCCACGGTCCAGGACGTCTGGAAGTACTGCCTCTAGCCGTCATCCGCCGCCATGCGTCCTCCAAAAGCCGCGATTGCGCCCTGTCGGGACAAGACCCTGGCCCAGGCGCTGCGTGATGCGCTGGCCGGCCTTGATGCCCCGGCCACGGCCCTGGAGCTGTCCGGTCTGGTGCGGGCCGGCGAAAAAGCCGTCGTGGACGCTTTGGAGCATGTGCAACGTTCCCTTCGCCGTTCTTCTGCCCGGTTGCTTGTGCATCCGGCCCGATGCCTCGGTTGCGGCCATGTGTTTGCCAAGCGTGACCGGCTGGGAAAACCCGGCAAATGCCCCATCTGCCGCAGCCTGCGCATCGACCCCCCGCGATTTTCCCTGGAATCGTCGTCCAATGTGGACGATTCCGCCCCATTGCGGCACTATGAACAGGCCACAGTTCAAGGAGGAATTCCCATGCCCGTCAGTCCCCTCGCCGGCAAACCGGCGCCGCGTTCGCTGCTTGTCAATGTGCCGCGTCTGGTCGCCGACTACTATGCCGTCAAACCCGATCCGACCGACCCCGGGTGCCGGGTGTCGTTTGGCACCTCCGGGCATCGTGGGACGTCGTTTAACGGCTCCTTTAATGAAGACCATATTTTGGCCACCACCCAGGCCATTTGCAACTACCGCCAGGGGCAGGGGATTAGCGGGCCGCTCTATCTCGGCATGGACACCCACGCCCTGTCCGAACCGGCCTGGATCACCGCCCTGGAAGTCCTGGCCGCCAACGGCGTGGCCACACGCATCCAGACCGGACGGGGCTATACGCCAACGCCGGTCATTTCCCATGCCATCCTGACCTTCAACCGCGACCACAAGGGTGTTTTAGCCGACGGCATCGTCATCACGCCCTCGCACAATCCCCCGGAAGACGGCGGCTTCAAGTACAACCCGCCCTCGGGCGGTCCGGCCGACACCGACATCACCAAATCCGTCCAGGAAGCGGCCAACGCTCTTCTGGAAAAGGGGCTGGTCGGGGTGCGCCGCATCCCCCTGGCCGCTGCCCTGGTTGCGGCGTGCGTTGAGCACTATGATTATATCGCGCCCTACGTGGCCGATCTGGCCAATATCTGCGACATGGCCGCCATCCGCGACTCCGGCATCCGCATCGGCGTCGATCCGCTGGGCGGCTCGGGCGTGGCCTACTGGGAACCCCTGGTTGAACGCTATGGCCTGAACCTGTCGCTTATAAGCGACGTGGTGGACCCGACCTTTTCGTTTATGACCGTGGACCGGGATGGGAAAATCCGGATGGATTGCTCCTCGCCCTATGCCATGGCCCGGCTGATTGAGCACCGCGACGCCTACGACATCGCCTTTGGCAACGATCCCGATTACGACCGCCACGGCATCGTCACCCGCTCGGCCGGACTCTTGAACCCCAACAACTATCTGGCCGTGGCCATCAACTATCTGTTTGCCACGCGCAAGCGCTGGCGGACCGACGCGGCCGTGGGCAAGACCGTGGTGTCGAGCGCCATGATCGACCGGGTGGCGGCCGGGCTTGGCCGACGGCTGTGCGAGGTGCCGGTGGGCTTTAAATGGTTCGTGCCGGGCCTTGTTGACGGCTCGTTCGGCTTTGGCGGTGAAGAGAGCGCTGGGGCTTCCTATCTGCGCACCGACGGCACGGTCTGGACCACGGACAAAGACGGCATCATCATGGACTTGCTGGCGGCCGAAATCACGGCCAAGACCGGCAAGGACCCGGCCGCCCATTACGCCGACCTGACGGCCCGCTACGGCGAGCCGGTCTATGAGCGCACGGACGCCCCGGCCAGCAAGGCGCAAAAGGCCGTCCTGGCCAAGCTTTCGCCCGAGATGGTGCAGGTCGCGTCCCTGGCCGGCGAGGCCATCACCGGCCGGCTCACCACCGCCCCGGGCAATGGCGCGGCCATCGGCGGTCTCAAGGTGACCACGGAAAACGGCTGGTTTGCCGCCAGGCCTTCAGGCACCGAGGACGTCTATAAAATCTATGCTGAAAGCTTCAAGGGCCGCGACCACCTCAAGGCTTTGCAGACTGAGGCCAAGGAGATCGTGGACGCGGCCCTGGCCGCTGCCGGGGTGTAAGCCCACAGGCAGCGCAGCGCAGCTTTGGAACTCTGCCTCCATCTCGCCCTTGCTGCGCCGCGCATCGCTTTCACAAAAAGGCATTGCTGTTTTATTGTGAATAAAATCTATAAATTCATGGTGTTGTTGCCTAACAAACATGATGGGAATTGTCTGGCGCAACCCGAGACAACGCTGCCAGCCGGGGGAGTGGGCAAACGCGCCTTGACGCCGGCCGCCTTTGCAGGCAACCAGCCTCCGGCAGTGGGCTAGCCCATGGATGACGATCTGGAACCGGAGGCCCGGCGTTTGCTTGTGGCCCTGGCCAGCTTGCCCGATGCGCCCTTTCCGGACCGCGTGATGCCGGGCGAGGCCGCCACGTCCCTGGGACTGGGACCGGCCCGGTCCTGGCGGCTTTTTCGCCGCTTGTTTGAACTGGACTACTACGAATACGACATCTCGGCCTACAGCGGCCGGCTGACCCAGGCCGGCCGCCGGGCCGCAGCAAGGAAGACCGACTCGTGAAACTTGCATCCCATTGTCTCAGTGCCATTCCGCTGGCCGTTGCCGCCTACGCCGCCACTGGCGGACGGTTTTCCGCCGCCTTCATGGCCGGCGTCTCCAGCGTGCTGATCGATTGCGACCATGTCCTGGACTACATGCTGTGCAACAAGCGCTGGGACGGCACGCAGCACTTTTTTGCCAGTTGCGAAGAAGGCCGTCTGCCCCGCCTGTATCTGGTTCTGCACTCCTTTGAGCTGGTCTGTTTCCTATGGCTGCTCGTCGGCACCGGGGTGGCTGCCGCCTGGGGCGTGGGCCTGACCATCGGGATCACCGGTCATCTGCTCATGGACTGGGTCGGCAACCGGCGCATTGTCACACCGTCGTTTTACTGGCTGTGGTTCCGTGCGGCCAATCGTTTCGACAGCAACAGACTGTACCTGACGCCGCCTGTGCCGCTCAACGCCGAACCGGTCGAGGAAACTGTCCACCGGTAGCGCCTCTGGAAGGGGCGGCCGGTTTGCAGCGGACCTGGGTGCAGGCGAAAAGCTAAAGCGTTGCTTTAACGTCTGGCCCGGCGCACGGCCTGGCATTGGGATTTGACCGGGACAAAGACTTCGATGCGGGCGTCGGGATCAAGAGTCAACCCCATGGATTCAATGAGATAGTCCCGGGGCGAGTGGGCCAGCGGTTCCAGGGCGGCTGTGCGCTCCAGGTGAAAGAGTTCTCCCCAGTTGGTGGCGTAGAGCGTATCGATGCTGACCGTGCCGCGTTCCTCGCGCGGGGCGAGCATGTTGACGACCAGCAGGGCGGTTGTGACCCGCTCGTCGGCCAGCCCCCAGGACAGGGGGGGAGTAAAGGTTTCCCGGGCCGGGAAGACGTCGTAGACGGCGTTAATAAGTCCGGTGAAATCCGGCAGGGTGAGCGGCGCAGGCAGCAGCGTGGCTTGGACATGCAGCCCCGGGCGATACAGTTCGTTGGCAACGAGCCAGACGGCCAGCCGCACCACCGAGGCCTCCTGGCGAAGCGTCTCCTTTTGGCGCGCCTTTCGATCCCCCCCGGCCGCTTCACCCCGGGCCACAAACGTGGCGTCACGGGATTTCCCATCTTCCAGGCCGATTTCCAGCGAGGCAAAGAGATGTCGTCCCGGCCGCAAAAAGGGCAGGCGCATGATTTTGCCCACCCGCCGGCCGAAACTCGCCCCGATACGCCGCGACAGCATGGTCTGGTCGCGTTCCGTCAGTCCGCCGCTGTTGCCCAGGGCCGTGCTTCGGGTCTTGAGCCGTTCATAGGCCTTGAGAAAATAGGTGGAGATAGCGTCGCACAATGCTGTCGCCCGGGCAAACCCCTCTTCCTCTGCTCCCCCGGTCTTTTTCGTCGGCGGCGGGCAGGAACGAAACGACGGCGGGGCATAGGGAAAAAAGTGGTCAAGAATGGTTTCGCCGGTACGGCTGGCGTATTCGTCGCAGGGATCGAAACCGGTTTTTTGCAAAAAGGCCTGCCGCAGCAATTCCACGGCCCCGGTCTGGCCGTCTTCCTGGTAGTGGCGGCTGACCTCCCGAAATAGCAGGGCGTAGGGGTCACAGCGCCAAAGCCCCCCCTGATTGGCGAAAATGAAGGCCTTGAGCGTCTCGCACAACAGCTCCGGATCACCCGGGTGCGCGGCGTATTTTTCCAGCAGGCCGAACTTGATAATGGATTTGAACGGACTGGTCAGCGATTTGACAATCATCCACAACGAGGCCCCAAAGTATTCGTCGCCGGCTATGGAGCGCACACAGCCGAAATCCAGGGTGTCGGCCGCCACGTCCGGCGTCGAGCGGGCCATGGCTGCCAGGGATCGCTCATAGGCCTCCTGGCCGATGCCCGGCGGCGCGTACCACCAGGCCGGCTTTTTGCCGGCCGCCACCAGCGCCGTGCGATAGAATTCCTCTTTGAGCAGGCAGCCCTGGGCCGAGCCGTAGCCCTCGTCTTCGGAGTAACCGAAAATGTTGTCGCGGATGTCGGTCACGCTCATGCGGAAAAAATGGATTTCCAGGGCATAGTCGCGCTCGGCCTGCCGGCTGATGGCATCGAGCTTGTCCTGGAACGCAGGCAGGTCCGGACGGGCGGCATCGGCCTGGGCGATGCACACCCAGATGTCGAGGTCGGAATCTTCGGTCTGGGCCACGGTGCCCACGCTGCCGATGGTATAGACCGCTTCCACGGCAATGGCGTCTTCCGGAATGGTTTGCCCTGTGTCGGCTTGGTCGCCGAAATGGGCGGCCAGCAGGCGGGCGGCGGTCAGGTTGGGGGCAAACCCGGCGATGCGGGCCGCCGGGCCGGGGCGGATGCCGGTTTCCTCGCGCACAAGCGGCGCCTCGATCAACCCCGGCAACATCTCCAGGAAGGCGGCTGCTGACGGGCCAAGCCGGCGTCTGGCCCAGGCCAGACGCCGCTTGTTGTTGGCCAGCAGCGTCAGCCGGCGACGACGGATATCCCGACCGGAAAGGACGCCGTCGCACACGGCCGCCAGCAGGCGCAGTCCGGGACCATCGGTCAGGTCCGGGGGCAGCGGCGATCCGGCGCCGAGGGCGTCAATGACGGCCAGGGCCTCGTCCTTGGCCATGGCCCCGAGAATGTCCGGTTCATCGGTTGGTCCGGAAAAACGCGAGGCCGCGAAGTAGCAGCCTTCGGTGCGCACACTGACCAGGCGTGCCCGCTCAAAAGCGGCCATTTCGAACAAGCAGTCGGAAAAAAGGACGCCTCGGCAGGCAAGATCGTCCAGTACGGCTCGGATGAAGCTGACCGCCCGCAGCCGGCAGCGCACCAACGAGAGTCCGGACAGGGCAGCGCCCACAAAATCGCATTCCAGGGCGTCAAATCCGGTCATGGACACGTCCCGTCCGATTACGCCGCCAAAAGCGCACAGGCGCAGCTCACAGTCCATAAACTGCACATCCTGGAGGATGGCCTCGTTGAAGCGGCAGTTGAGAAAGCGGCAGGCCCGAAAAGAAACGCCGTTTAATCGGGATCGCTCGAAATTGACGTCGGAAAACTGGACGCCGACAAAGCTTGTCCCGGCGAGGACGGCCTCAATGAAGCTGGCCGCTTTGAGTGAACAGCGTGAAAACACCACCGCGGCAACATTTGCCCCGTCAAGGTTGGTCCACATGATCTGGCGCTTGTGGATTTGGGCGCCCGGTGTGGCCATGTCCCGGCGCAGGGTCTCCGATGGTTCGGAGGACGGGCCGGGCGGCGGGGCGGCAACCAGGGTTTTGACCCGGCTCCACAGACCTTTGGGCGCTCCCGTGGCCGACGTCTGGCCGGGGAGAGGGGGGCGTTTGGGAAAAGGGCGCGAGGCGGCCCGGGAACGGTGGCCCAGATCCGCGGCCAGGGCCGAAAGCAGCGCCTTGGGGGCCATGCCGGCCTTGGCGATGGATCGGGCGGCGGCCTGGGTCGCTCCCGGCAGGGCGGCGGCCAGGATGCAGTATACGGCGCACAGCATGGCGCGCCGGGTCTGCGGCGGCATTTCACGCAGGGCTTGGCCAAAAGCGGGGAGCGACATGGCGGCCAGGGCCGGGGCCAGTTCGGGAATACGGCCGGGGTTGGCAGCGGCCAGGGCGGCGCAGACACTGGCGGCCTGCATCTCGTCGCAGCGCACCAAGGCGCAAAGGGCGGCGGCGGCCAGGGACGGTTCTGCAGCCTCGATCAGGGTCTTTACCGGCTGGGCGACGATAGCGGCGTCAATGCCCGGCGTTTCAGCCAGGGCCCGGCAAATGATTTCGGCCGACACTTCGTCGATATCGCCCAGGCGCTCAGCCAGTTGTTCCACCAGCCCGGGTTCGCGCAACCGTCCGGCCACCCGGGCCATGTAGCGGGTCTGTTCGGCCGAGAGATCCATCTGGATAAGCCGCTTGAGCCACATGCCCAGACGTCCCCGGATAAGGGCGTTTCGCAGCGGCAGAGCCGGATACTCGTGGCGGTTAGCCAGCAAATCCAGGAGTATCAGCAGTTCATCCGGGGTGCGCTCCACCACGTCGGCAATGACTTCCAGGCAAAGGGCAGCGGTTTTGGGGCGCTCGGCCCGGGGGCGACGGAAAAAGGCGTTGGCAAAAAGGAGCTTTTCCTCGTCGCCCAGGCTTCCAAGCAGGGACAGGGCCTGCTCCTCGGGCATGGTTTCCAGGTGGGTGACGGAGAGCACCTCGCCTTCGACCCCCAAGCGAAAGAGCATGGGAAAGGCCTGTCTGGTGAAATGTTCATCCCCGGCGTTGAGCAGGGCAGCCAGGAGAAAGGCCAGTTCGGACGCATCGGCGGCAGTGGCCGGGTCGTCTGCGGCACTGCGGTCAATAAAAGCCAGGGTTTGGCGGGCCAGAGGCAAGAGGGCAGTGATGTCCGATCCCGGCGGCTGGGAAAGGCCGGTGCGCAGGGTCCGCATGAGAGCGCGGGCCGGCGAGCCCGGACGGATCACGGGCGGCTCCGTTGCAGCGGCAGACGGAAACTAGGACCGGGGCGCGGCGTCCACATAGTAGGATACCTGCTTGCCGGGATTAAGGTACAACAGCACATCCGGACTCAGCGCTTCGGGGCGAAGGGCCTTGACCACGGTCAGTTCGGTTTCGATGGTGAGATCGATGATGAGCGCCTCGCGTTTGGGGATGTCCGGGTGGTAGACCTTGATGCTCGGGCGCAGGGAGTCGCTCATATTGGCCGAGACGACCATACCCTGCATGGTGTTGGAGAGTTCGACCAGGGAGCCCGGGGGGTAGACGCCGAGCTTGCGGATAAACATGGTCACGGCCTTGGGATCAAGCGGGCCGCGCCGTTTATACAGGGCCTTCATGGCCTCGTGCGGGGTGCGCAGGGCGCTGCCGTCTTTGGCGTTTAAAAAACGGTCGTAGACGTTGGCCACGGCGGCAATGCGCGCCCCAAGAACCATGGCCGTCCCTTGGACCCGGGCCGGAAAACCTGTGCCGTCGAGCAATTCGTGGTGCTGCAGGACCAGCATCTGGGCCGAGGGCGGAAATCCCGGGACGGCAGCCAGCATCTTGGCCCCGATCTTGGGATGTTCCATGTAGTATTCCTTGAGCACCTTGCTCATGGTCACCATGTTGCCCTTGGAAAACCGCTGGATGGGCACCCGCCCCTTCCCGACGTCGTGAAACAGTGAGCCGACCCCGACCTCTTCGATCTCGGTTTTGCCCAGGCCCATCTCCTTGGCCAGCATCATGGACAGCACAGCCACGTTCAACGCGTGGTAGTGCTTGGCCTCGTCGCGCATCTTGGAGGTCATGACGTTTATGAGCACGTCCAGGTCGGAGAGAAACATCTCGGCCATGGGACCAACGACTTCCCCGGCCGCCTCCAGCACTTCGGCGTTGGGGGAACTGACCTTTTTAATGGCCTCGACCACCTTGTCCATGGCCTTTTCGTACCGACGTTCGCAGGCGGCAAACCGTTCGATGCGGTCCTTGTTGCGCTCAATCGTCTCTCGTTTGAGACTTGAAAGTTCTGCCGAAACCGGGGTGCGGGCGGTGGCCCAGGGACCTTTCTGGCGTTTTCCGACCAGACCGTCGAGTTCTTCCAGGGAAATAGGCAGGCGATCGGACTTGTCGGGGACGCAATAGACATGGGCAAGCCCCAGGCCAACGACCTTGGCCACCTCGGCCTCTGTGCGCAGCTTGAATCCCTTGGGCGGGAAGGGGTGGGACAGACCGGGTTCGTCAATGCGAATAAAAAGCCCCGGACAAAGTTGTTCCACCAATATCGGATATTCGTCTATCTGCATGGCCTTCCCTGGGGGTGCGTGGATGTCGGCCCGTCCGCTCTGCGCTTGCCGGTTGCGACGGGTGTCGTCGCGGCATCACAGACTATACGCGCCTGGAAAAAAAACTGTCAACACGCCTGGTTCGCCAGCTTTTTCAGACAGCTTGCCGAAACACCCCGGACGTGGGTATGAAACGGAATACACTCTGCCAAGCGTCATGCCAGAACCACCCGTTTCCCATACCAGGGCCGCTTCCGGCCACAAGCCCGTCAAGGGCGTTTTTTCCATTGATTCGCAGCGACTGCTCGGCATCGCGGGCATCAGCCGGGCCAGTCAGCGCATCTTTTTTTATGCCGAGCAGCAAGACGAGCTGGGACGGGTGGCCATCCAGCGCCTCAACCGCACTTTCATCCCTTCCGGAACCAAGCGGTTTATCACCCGTGAGCAGCTGCTGACCCAATACCAGCCTGAACCATCGATTTATCTCAACAAGGTTGTGCCGATTATGCGTCGGCTGGAGGAGTCTGTCTCAACCGCTGACGCCCATCGGCAGCGCCAGGAGCTTTTTGCCGCCGAATTTGAATACAAAGTCATTTTGCGGCTGGATGAGGAACACGTCAAGGCGGCCTTCGGTCTGGGGCTGACCTACCTGGAGCGCCAGGAAAAACACAACGCCGATGCCGTGTTCCACAAAATCATGCGCATCGACGCGGCTTTTTTGCCCGAGCATAAGCATCTTTATAATGCATTCGGCATCCAGATGCGAAAGCTTGGCATGTACGACGAAGCCATGCGCTACTACAGCCGAGCCTACCTCTTGTGCCGCACTGACGAGCATCTTCTCTATAATATGGCTCGGACGCTGTTTGAAAAGGGACGGCTGAAAAGTTCCCGGGCCATACTCGGCAAGGCCCTGCGCCTTAATGCCGACTTCCCCGAGGCCAAAACCTTTCTGGCCTTTTTGGATTCCCGGGAGCGGGGCGAGGCCTTGGCCGAGCCGCCCCTGGAGGCGCTGCCGCCGCCCTTGGACAAGCCGCCCGGGGCGCTTGACGCCGACGAAGACGCAGGGCCGCAATCCAGGCCGTCGCCCGAAGTTTGACAGGGCAGGCGCGGCAGGGCAAACACAGCCCAACCACAACCATCCAGGCTGATCCTGGGCGCTGATGTGCCTGGTCGTTTCAAGGAGCAAAGCCATGGGCAACGTCAAGGTCGGCGTCAAGCTTTTCACCCTCATCGTCGTCACCTCGCTGGCCGCCCTGGCCATCGGCTTCATTGGCTATCAGGGGCTTTTGCGCACTGGCGCAGCCCTGTCCGAGGTGGCCGGCAACACGCTGCCGTGCGTGGCCGGTCTTGGCATGGTCAAGGAAGGCTTGCTTGCCGCCCAGTCGGCCGAACGCACCATCCTGGTGCCGGAACTGGCCAATTCCAAGGAATTTGACCGGCAACGGGACAATCTGCGGATTGGGCTGGCTTTGGTCGATGCCGGTCGGGCCGAAGTCGACGGTCTGACCCTGGGGGAGGAGGAAGCGGTCCAGTGGAAGGCATTTAACGACGCCCTGGCTGCCTGGCGCAAGACCAATGCCCAGGTGCTTGACCTGGTCTCCAACGGCAAGCGCAGCAATGCCCTGACCCTGTCCATCGGCATTTCCACCCTTTCCCAGAAAAAAGCCATGGAGTCGCTCAATCTTCTGCTGGAACGCAGCCGTGCCCTGGCCGACTCCCAGGCAGACGCGGCCCTGGCCGACGTCGGCAAACGGACAACCGTGCTCATGGTCGTTGGAGCCCTGTGCGTGGCCGTCTCGGCGCTGCTTGGCATCATCATCACCTTGTCCATTACCCGGCCCCTGACCAGGGGCGTGGCTTTTGCCCGGGCTGTTGCCGACGGTGATCTCGAAGCCCGGTTGGATGTGGCCGGTCGTGACGAGATTGCCCAATTGGCCGACGCCTTGCGCCGGATGCTTGACTCCCTGAAGGAAAACATCGCCACGGCCCTGGCCCGGGGCGAGGACGCTGCGGCCGAAGCGGCCAAGGCCTGCACGGCCATGGAGGCCGCCGACGAACATCGGTTGGCCGCCGAGAACGCCCGGCAGGAAGGCATGCTCCATGCCGCTGGTCGGCTGGCCGAGGTGGTCGGCGTGCTGACCGGGGCTGCCGACGCCTTGGCCGGACATACCGAGCGGGCCACCCACGGGGCGCAGGAACAGTCCTTGCGCCTGTCCGAAGCCGTGGCCTCCATGGGCGAGATGCGTTCCACGGTGGTTGATGTGGCCCACAGCGCGGCCACGGCCTCCGGAACGGCGGCAGCGGCCCGGGACAAGGCGGCAAGCGGAGCGATCGTGGTCCGCCGGGCTGTCGACGGTATCAGCGCCGCCCGGGACAAGGCCTTGGATCTGGCCCGGAACATGGGCGAACTCGGCAGCCAGGCCGAGGGCATCGGCCGGGTGCTCGGGGTCATTTCCGACATTGCCGATCAGACCAACCTGCTGGCCTTGAACGCCGCCATCGAGGCTGCCCGGGCCGGCGACGCCGGCCGGGGATTCGCCGTGGTGGCCGACGAGGTGCGCAAGCTGGCGGAAAAGACCATGACCGCCACGGCCGAGGTGGGGCAGGCCATCCGGGACATCCAGATCGGTACCCAGAAAGGCGTGGCCGGCGTGCGCGAAGCCGCCGCAGTCATCGAAACGGCCAATACCCTGGCCGGCGAGTCCGGGCAGGCGCTAAGCGCCATTGTGAGCCTTGTGGAAACGGCCTCGGATCAGGTGCGCTCCATTGCCGCCGCTTCCGAGCAGCAGTCGGCCGCCAGCGAATCCATTGAAAGCACCATTGCCGATGTGGGCCGAGTGTCCGAGGATACGGCCCAGGCCATGGCACAGGCGGCTGGAGCTGTGGCCGATCTGGCCGAGCAGGCCCGGGTGATCGAAGGGCTCATCGACGAGTTGCGCGGCGAGGGGACGCCGGCTGCCCTGCCGTCCGCCAGGGCGTGACCGTCTTGACCCCGAAGGGCAAAGCGCCTAAGTTGCCACGTTTACGTTTTGGCCATAGCCGGCGCAATCATGACGCCATCCGGGAAGCTCCCCGGAAAACGTTTCCAGCACGGGGGTTGGATCATGGGTGTTCGGACTGATTTTATCTGGATGGACGGTGCGATGGTGCCCTGGGACCAGGCCAATGTGCACGTCCTTACCCACACGTTGCATTACGGTGTCGGCGTGTTCGAAGGCATTCGGGCCTACGAGTGCACCGATGGCTCCTCAGCGGTCTTCCGCCTAAACGAGCACATCGACCGGTTGCTTGGTTCGGCCAAGGTCATGGACATGAAGGTCCCCTACACCCGGGACCAGCTGGCCAAGGCCTGCATCGAGACCCTTCAGGCCAACAAGATGACCGCCGGCTACATCCGGCCCATCATTTTTATCGGCTCTGGCGAGGCCATGGGCGTCAATCCCGGGCCAAACCCCATCCGGGTGGCCATTGCCGTGTGGCCGTGGGGCGCTTATCTTGGCGCTGAAGCCCTGGAAAAGGGCATCCGTATCTGCACCTCGAGCTATACCCGCCACCATGTCAACGTCATGATGACCAAGGCCAAGGTGGTCGGCAACTACGTCAACTCCGTGCTGGCCAAGACCGAGGCCCTGGCCGACGGCTACGACGAGGCGCTCATGCTCGATCCCACCGGCTATGTGGCCGAGGGCACCGGGGAAAACGTCTTTATCGTGCGAAACGGCAGCATCAAGACGCCGCCCCTGACCTCGATTTTGGCCGGCATCACCCGCGACAGCCTCATCACCCTGGCTAAGGAATTTGGCTACGACGTGGTGGAACAGCTGTTTACCCGTGATGAAGTCTACATGTCCGATGAGGCCTTTTTCTCCGGCACCGCCGCCGAGCTGACCCCCATTCGTGAACTCGATCGCCGGGTCATCGGCGAGGGCCATGCCGGTCCTGTGGTCAAGGCTCTCCAGGCGGCCTTCTTCAAGGTGGTCAAGGGTGAAAACCCGGCCTACGCCAAATGGCTGTACCGTTATAGCCTGTAACCATCCCCGGGCGGTCCCGACCACCGCGCCAGGATCGCCCGGACACGCCCCATGAGCACTGTCAGCCTTACTGCCAAATATCGACCGCAGCGCTTCGCCGACGTGGCCGGCCAGGAGGCCGTCAAACGCATCCTGTCCCGGGCCGCCGCCGAGGACCGGATTGCTCCGGCCTATCTGTTCAGCGGCACCCGCGGCGTGGGCAAGACCACGCTGGCCCGGGTGCTGGCCAAGGCGCTCAACTGTGAAACAGCGCCCACGGCCGAGCCCTGCAACGTCTGCTCCCAGTGCCGCCAGATCACCGCCGGGGTCTGCCCCGACGTCATCGAGATCGACGCCGCCACCCACGGCAAGGTCGACGACGCCCGCCGTCTCAAAGAAGACGTGGGCTATGCGCCGCTCAACAGCCGCTACAAGGTCTTCATCATCGACGAAGCCCACATGCTGACCACGGCGGCCTTCAATGCCTTGCTCAAGACCCTGGAAGAGCCGCCGGCGCGCGTGACCTTTATTCTGGCCACCACCGAGCCGCACAAGTTTCCAGCCACCATCATCAGCCGTTGCCAGCACTATCTGTTCAAACGCCTGGCCCAGGCCGAGCTGGAAGCCCATCTGGTCAGCCTGCTGACGCGCGAGACCGTTCCCTTTGAGCCAAAGGCCGTGAGCCTTATTGCCCGGCGCGGGGCCGGCAGCGTGCGCGATTCCATGTCGCTTTTGGCCCAGGTCCTGGCCCTTGGCGGGGCGGAGTTGACCGAGTCCGACGCCCGAAACGTCCTCGGGCTGGCCGGGCAGGACGTCTTTTTCGGGCTGATCGAAGCCATCCGGGCCGAGGACGGACCGGGTGTGGTTGAAGTGCTGCGCCAAGTGCTCGACAAGGGCCTGGATATCGGCTTTTTTCTGCGCGAGCTGGCCTCCATGTGGCGCAACCTCTTTCTTTTGCGCCAAGCCGGCGAAAAGGCCCTGTCCGTGGTCGATCTGCCGGCTGAGGAAGCCGGGCAATGGCTGGACTGGGCCGGTCGCATCGAGGCCGCCCACATCCATGCCTGCTGGCAGATGACGCTGGAGGGCCAGCGCCGGGTGCAGACGAGCCTGGAACCGGCCCTGGCCTTGGAGCTGTTGCTGCTCAACATGGCCTATCTGCCGCGCCTGCTCCCGTTGCAAAATCTCGCCGCCTGCTCCGCGCCGGCAACGCCGGCAGCGGCCTCCGGTCCCGGGTCAGGCGCGGGCCGCGCGCCCCAGGCCCCCCGGCAAGGCGGCTATCGCCCCCAGCCTCTGGCCGATCAGCCGGCCCCCTATGGGCAGCATCGGCCGGCCCCGACCGCACCCCAGGCCCCGGTGCTGTCCCAGGCCTCGTCCTCGGCTCAGGCTCCGGTTCAGACGCCGCAAGCGGCTCAAATGCCCCCTGCGGCCCAGGCCCCGTCTCGTGCCTACCAGCCGGCTGCGGCCGCAGGCGCGCCGGTGGATCCGATGGGCGAGGCTCCTGCCCGGACAGCCCCGGCCGGCCCGCAGAATTGGGACGGGTTTAAGCGTTTTGCCGCCAAGAAGGGCGAGATCGCCGGCCTCAAACAGGCCCGCGGCGTTTATCACCCGGACCCGGCTCCCGGCGAAGTGGTCATCGGCTGTGCCAACGCCTTTCACCGGGGCCAGCTCATCCATCCGGATAAGTTTCGCCAGCTCTCCGCCCTGGCGTCGGAATATTTTGGGCAGGGCGTGACCGTGCGGGTGGAGGAGGGCGGCCAGGAATCCGACCGCATGTCGCCCCAGGATCTCAAGGACTACATCGACGCCCGGCCGGAAGTGCGCCAGGCGGTGACGACATTTGACGCGGAAATCATTGAACGCAAGCCCCGATAGAGGAGAAGCAGCATGAAAGGGATGAGTGAACTGGTGCGTCAGGCCCAGGTTATGCAGAAAAAAATGGCCAAGCTCCAGGAAGACCTCCAGGAGCGCACCGTCGAAGGCTCGGCCGGCGGCGGCATGGTCACGGCCGTGGTGACCGGGGCCAATGAATTAAAGGCCCTGACCATCGACAAGACGGCCGTGGACCCGAATGATGTGGAGATGTTGCAGGATCTGATCCTGGCCGCCGTCAATGACGGGATCAAGAAGGCCAAGGCCATGATGGAGGCCGAAATGGGCCAGATCACCGGCGGCATCAAGGTGCCCGGCCTGTTCTAACCTTCCGCCCCATCCGTTGGCGTCGACCGGCAGGATCCCCTGCCGGCCGGCCCGGCCGCACAGTTTTCATACGTAAACGGACACCCGCCCATGGCATCGCAAACGACCCTGCCCGTCCCTCTGGTGGAACTGGTGGAGCAACTCTCCCGGCTTCCGGGTCTTGGCCCGAAATCCGCCCTCAAGGTGGCCATGACGCTGCTCGAATGGCCGCGCGCCCGGGCCGATTCCCTGGGCGACGGCATTTTGCGCCTGCGTGAGCGGCTGTGTCTGTGCCGTCACTGCGCCGGCCTGTCCGAGACGCCGGTGTGCCCGGTGTGCGCAGATCCCAGCCGCAACCATGACCAGCTGTGTCTGGTGGCCCAGTGGGACTCCATCATGCAGATCGAGGAGACCGGGCTTTTCGCCGGCCGCTATCTGGTTCTTGGCGGCCTGCTCGATCCCCTGGAAGGGATTTCCGCCGGGCAGCTGCGCCTGGACGTTCTGCGCGCCCGGCTGGCCGAGGGCGAGATCACGGAGTGCATTCTGGCCCTTGGGGCGACTCTGGCTGCCGAATCCACGGCCTCGCACATCAAAAATCTTCTGGGCCGCGAGTATCCCGCTGTCCGCCTCACCCGACTGGCCCAGGGAATCCCCCTGGGGGCCGAAGTCAAATACGTGGACAAGGAAACCCTGTCCCAGTCCCTGCGCTACCGCCAGGACCTCTAAGCCTACGGGACGAAGCGGCACGCCATGGCAATCGAACTTACGGTGGAGGTCCAGACCGTCACCTTTTTTAACGAGGAAAACGGCTTCCTCATCGCCCGTGTCAGCTCCAAGGACGAACCGGGCGCTTTTTCCGTGGTCGGGCCGGTGCAGCGGGTCACCCCGGGCGAGGTGTTGCGGGTCTCCGGCTCCTGGTCCACCCATCCCAAGTACGGTCGTCAGTTTCAGGTCGAAACGGCCGAGCGGGTAATGCCGGCCACGATCAACGGCATCCGCCGCTATCTGGCCTCGGGCCAGATCAAGGGTGTTGGCGGGGTTTTGGCCACACGTCTGGTGGACGCCTTTGGCGAGCAGGTGCTGGAGATTCTCGACAGCGAACCGGAAAAACTGCTGGCAGTGGAAGGTGTCGGGAAAAAGAAGCTCAAGGAAATCAAGGCCTCCTGGGACGCCCAGAACGAGATCCGGTCGCTCATGCTCTTTTTGCAGACCCACGAAATCGCCACCACCCACGCCGCCAAGATTCAGCGTCTCTACGGCAACGCAGCCGAGGCCCGCATCCGGGCCAACCCCTACGAACTGGCCTACGAGATCCGGGGCATTGCCTTCAAGACCGCCGACGCCATGGCCCTTCGCCTGGGCTTTGCCCCGGACAGCCCCGAGCGCATCCAGGCCGCCCTGGCCTATGTGCTCTTTACTATGGGCGAGCAGGGCCATCTGTTTGTCCCCAAGGACATCCTTTTCGAAAAGACCGCGGCCATGGTCGGGGACGTGGCGCCGGAACGCCTGGAAGAGGGGCTTGGCAGCCTTGAGACCTTAAAGCGGGTCAAGGTCGAGGATCTGCCGGCCCAGGGCATCAAATCCGCCGTCTATCTGCGCCATTTTTACGCCCTGGAAGTGGAGATCGCCCGGCGCATCCAGGAACTGGCCAACCATCCCGGGGCCGAACTGCGGGGCAAGGTTGAAAAGCTCCTGCCGGCGCTTGAATCCGAGGCCCGCATCCAGCTTTCCCCGGAGCAGCGCCAGGCCGTGGTCGATGCCTGCGCCAACAAGGTCTTTGTCATCACCGGCGGCCCCGGCACCGGCAAGACCACCATCACCCGCATGGTGGTGGCCGCTCTTGACAAGCTGTCGTTAAAAGTAAAACTTGCCGCCCCAACGGGCCGGGCGGCCAAACGACTCTCCGAAGCCACCGGGCAACCGGCCGCCACCCTGCACCGTCTGCTGCAGTCCGCGCCTGACGGCTCCTTTGCCCTGTGCGAGGACAACAAGCTTAAAACCGACGCGCTGCTGGTTGATGAGGTCAGCATGCTCGACGCCCGGCTTTGCGGCCATATGCTGCGGGCCTTGCCCTTTACGTCGCGCCTCATCCTCGTCGGCGATGCCGACCAACTGCCCTCTGTCGGTCCGGGCAATGTCCTGGAAGACATCCTGGACAGCGCCAGCGTCGGCAGTGCCCGGCTGACGCATATTTTCCGCCAGGCTCGGGAAAGCATGATCGTGGTCAATGCCCACCGGGTCAATAATGGCCAGTTCCCCCTGGCGGCCGAAAAAAAACCGCCTGACGCGGATTTTTTCTGGGTGGAGCAGGATGATCCAACCGCTGTGCGCGACCTGATCACCGCTCTGGTCGGGGAGCGCATTCCCGAAGTCTACGGACTCGACCCGATGCGGGATGTGCAGGTGCTTTCGCCCATGCACAAGGGCGAGGCCGGTACGCAATCCCTGAACGAGGCCCTGCGGGCGCGGCTTAATCCCACGGGACCGGAAGTCGTGCGCGGCAATCTGCGTTTTCGTCTGCATGACCGGGTGCTGCAGACCAAAAATAATTACGAGAAGGACGTGTTTAACGGCGATCTGGGGCACATTGTCGAGGCGGACCCCGAGGAAGGGGAGCTGCTTGTGTCCTTTGACGGCCGCAGTGTCCCCTATGACCGCTCTGAACTCGATGAGCTGGCTCCGGCCTATGCCGTAAGCATCCACAAGTCCCAGGGCAGTGAATACCCGGCGGTGGTGGTCCCTATTTTGACACAGCATTACGTCATGTTGCGCCGCAACCTCATTTATACCGCCCTGACCCGGGCCAGACGTCTGGCCGTGCTGGTCGGCAGCCGGCGAGCGCTTATGCTCGGGCTTAAAAATGCCGGCGGCGACCGGCGCTACACCCATCTCAACTACCGCCTGCGTGAGCTTTTCAATGTTTGATCGACAACTTCCGGGTTCCATCCCGGAAACATGGAGGAACGGCCCGCGATGCTTGTAAAAAAAGCCGCCAGTCTGCTTGTTCGTCTGGTTCTGGTCGGGGCCTGTCTGGTCTACGCCTTTTGGGGACTTGATTTCGGTGATTTGTGGGACACGCTTTTGCGCTACGACCACATGGCGCTGTTTTGGACCACGGTTTTTTCCTTTCTCGGCTATGGGGTCATGGCCCTGCGCCTGGATTTCCTCTCGGGTTTTAAAGCCGGCCCCTGGACCTGCTTTAAGGCTTTTTTGATGTCCATGGCCGTCAACAACATCGTGCCGGCCAAGCTCGGCGAACTGGCCAAGGCCTTTTACTTGCGTCGGGAGTGCAAATTTTCCCTGTCGCGCAGTATTTCCATGGTCTTTTGGGAGCGCTTTTTCGATCTCAACGCCATCCTGGCCATGGGTATGGTCGTGGCGTTTTATTTTGATCTCAAGATGGCCTTTGTTCCCCTTGGCGCAGCTGTCGGCGGCATATGGGTCGGCTTGTGGGTGGTGCGCCGCTATCCGGATTTCGTCGGCCGCATCATTGAAAAAATACCGTCCGAGCGGTTGGCCGAATTTCTGGCCGAACTCAAATTGCAGGTGCTCCACGGTGTCACGCCGGGCTTTATGGCGGTCCTTGGCCTGTATACGCTCGTGTGCTGGATTCTCTACGCTGGCTCCACCTTCCTGGTCCTTTTGTGGGTGGCCGGGCTGCCGCTGACCTATGGCCATGCGGCGGCCGTGTTCGTCATCTCGTCATTTGGCATGGCCATGCCCTCGTCGCCGGGAGCCCTTGGCGTGTTTGAAGCGGCAGTGGTCTTTTCGCTGGGCCTTTTCGGCGTCGACCGGGCGCAGGCCTTGGCTGCCGGACTCGTTCTCCATATGGTGCAGTTTATTCCGGTGACCGTAGCCGGGCTCCTGATCCTGGCGAAGAGCGGACTCAAGCTCAGCAAAATCCGTGAGAGCGAGGACGCACTGGATTCGTAAGTCTGACAACCTCCCTGGCGTTACGGAGAGGAACTATGGCATATCCCTGCGCCCTGACCATTGCCGGATCTGATTGCGGCGGCGGAGCCGGCATCCAGGCCGATCTCAAAACGTTTATGATGCAGGGCTGTTATGGCCTGTCCGTCATTACCGCCCTGACCGCCCAGAATACGCGCGCCGTGACAGCCATTGAGGCCCCGACTCCGGGATTTGTGGCCGAACAGCTACGTGTCGTTCGAACCGATTTTCCTATCCGGGCCGCCAAGACCGGGATGCTCTTTTCCGGGGCCATCATAGCCGCTGTGGCCGACGGACTGGCGGACAAGGACTTCCCGCTGGTGGTCGACCCGGTGTGTGTGGCCCAATCCGGGGCGCGCCTGCTAGAGTCTGAGGCTGTAGACGCGCTCAAAACCCGGATGTTCCCCTTGGCGGATTTGATAACGCCCAACCGGCACGAAGCCGAGTTGCTGGCCGGCATGGCGATTGTCAGCCGTGAGGACGCCGACACGGTCATTCGTCGCTTGCTGGCTCTGGGCGCGCAAGCGGTGTTGCTCAAGGGGGGGCATTTTGCCTCTGGCGAGGCTATCGAAGCCGGGTTTGTGGCGGATCGTCTGGTATTGGCCGATGGCCGGGGATGGGAACTGGTCCGACCCTATGTGGATACGCACAACACCCACGGGACGGGCTGTACGTTGTCTGCGGCCATTACCGCCCACTTGGCTCTGGGCAAGGCCTTGCCGGAAGCGGTGGAAGCGGCTCGGGACTATTTGCAATTGGCGCTGGAAACAGCCTGGGATCTTGGCCATGGCGACGGGCCAGTCAATCATCTGGCTCCATACGCGCGACTGGGGGGTCAAGCCTAGTCCGGGACATTGGTTGCAAACGGACTTGCCTTTTACCAGGTTTGCAGTCTTCGTGTGATTGTTGGGATATTGTCTAAGTTGGGCAATTCGCGTAAGCACAAACGCCCGTCGGTTGGGAACCTGTGCGAGAGTGGCGGAACTGGGAGACGCACCAGACTTAGGATCTGGCGGCTTAGGCTATGGGGGTTCGAGCCCCCCCTCTCGCACCAGACTGATTTCATATATTTTATTCTTCGGGCACTCGTCTCATGGGCGGGTGCTCTTTGTTTGCCCCTCCATTTTATCCCCCAGATGCTCCCAAAATGGCTTCAGTTGCGGTTCGGCCAGATGCCCATTTTCAGGAGCTGCTGCCGTGCGCGGCCTGATCGTTGCCACCTCTGTTTGCCCGGAGCCACGAACAGGAAAGCCGGCCACCGCATCGGTGGGAATTTCCGATAGCTGTCCGGAAGAATCCGAGAGGTGGCCACAATACTCCCCATTTGTCCCTCCCCGGTATCTGCTGGCTATTTTTGAAGAGATGGTTATATGTAGCGGTATGCCAGGAAAACAACCTGAAGTTGGCAGACAAGGCACGAGGACACCTATGATGCGAATGAAATTTGTCGTGCTGGGCGTATGCGGACTCATGCTTTCGGCAAGTGTCGTATTGGCCCAACCGCGCCCTGGTCCAGGGCCGGGACCGGGGCCGGGAGCCGGCGTAGCCTTCGGAGCCGGTGTGTTGGGAGGCGTGGTTGGCGGGCTGCTGGCGGCGCCGTACTACGCACCCGCGCCGCCGGTCTATGTTGCTCCGCCACCGGTGTATTACCCGCCGCCGCCGGTGTATTATTACCCGCCGCCTCCGGGATATTATCCTCCTCCGGGATATTACCCGCCGCCGAGAAGGTGGTAGACAAAGCGTTGCTGCAGACGGCCCCTGTTTAAGGGGCCGTCTTTTTTGTCAGAGCTGCAACAGCGGTCAGTCTTTCCCCTGCGGGCGCAGGGAGAGGAAACGCAGGTCCAGGGTTGCCAGCATGATCCCGAACACGATGAGGCCGCCGCCGATAAGGTGGGACAGGGAAATGCGCTCGCCAAGGAGCAGCAAGGACTCGATAGCCGTAAAAAGCGGCAGGGAATAGTAGACGATTCCGGCTAAAACAGGGCCGATGGAGGCGATGGCCTTTGTCCAGAGCAGGTATGCGGCAAAGGAGCAGCCAATGCCTGCATAGAGGACGCCGAGCACAACGTGGCTGTTCCAGACCGGCTTTGGCAGGACGGCGACTTCACAAAGCACTGCCGGAAGCAACAGCACAAGGCCCAGACCGAACATCGCAGCGTTGAATCCTTCAATGGAAATGGCGGCCGGACGCTTTCGAATGAAGAGCGAATAGACGCCAAAGCAGATTGCTCCGGCCAAAGCCCACAAATCCCCGGCCATGAACTTGAGGGAGGCAATGTGTTGCCAGTCGCCACGGGAAACAAGTTCCACGACGCCAAGGAGAACGACAAACACGCCCACAAGGCGTCGCGGGGTGATGGGTTCGCCGTACACGATGCGTGACAGGATAATGATGACGACCGGAGCGCTCGGCACCAAAAGCGCCATGTTGAGACTTTCCGTGGTCTGGCCGGCTTTGTAGACACAGGCGTTGAGCGCCGCGACGCCGACAAAGGCCATGGCCGTCAGATAGCGCCAATGCCGGCGGATGACCGGCAAATCGGTCCGCAGTTTCGGCAGGGCCAGGGGCAGGATGCACAGGAAGGCCAGCGCCCAGCGCCAGAAATTTAACTGAATGGGCGGGATATCATGTGCAATCCCGCGGGCCACGACGAAATTGCCAGCCCAGAGCATGGTGGCGGCCAGGGCGGCGAGGGAGCCGCGAAGTTTTGTATTCACGGGAAGGGTCCTGTTGCCGGTGGGACGTCGGAGCAGATGACGCGGCAGCTTACTGGTTGGCGTGTCGGGTCAGGAAGATGTCGAGCTGGTTGGCAAAGGCCTCTTTGTCCCGGTTGTGAAATGGCGGAGGGCCGCCGGTCGTCACGCCGCTGCTTCGCAGTTCGTAGAGCAGGTTGCGCATGGCCAGACGGCCCTGGATATTGTCCTTGGTATAGAGTTCCCCCCGGGGGTTGAGGGCATGGCCGTCCTTTTCGATGACCAGGGCGGCCAGGGGAATATCGGCTGTGATGACCAGATCGCCGGGCGAAACGAGCTTCACGATGGCCGCATCCACCACGTCGAACCCCTGGCCCACCCGGATGGCGGCGATCAGCGGCGAAGCGGGGATCTGCAGGGTCTTGTTGGCCACCAGCGTCAACCGGAGACCCAGGCGAACAGCGGCGCGGCAGAGGATTTCCTTGATGGGGCCGGGCAAGGCGTCGGCATCGGCATAGATGTGCATGAAATTTCCTTGGGCAGGCGAGTCGTCCTGACAGGCGGCTGCCAACTTGTAAAGGCAGGCTGGTAGCAGGGTGAACGAGGCTTGTCACCCTGTTGTCCCACGCGGCAGTGGCAGCCAGATAAACAGGCGGTGCTTGAATCGCTCTATAAGCTGTTGCCCTACGCGGCAGTGGCAGCCAGGGATAGCCGGTGGAGGGGTTTGGCTGAGCCTGGGGGACGCTTTATGCCGATCTGCCGGGGTGGTTCCCTTGTCTGGAGCCTAGGTGAGATACATTTTTCACAAATCCCTCGCGGTCTCCACGTCTTTATCGTCGCCGCGATAGTGTCCTTTGGCCTGCCGGGCTACGACTTCCCATCCATGCCGCGCTGCGGCGACCAAAGGAGGTGGAAGTATGGCCAATGGGGCTGCTGCGACCGTCAACGAATGCCGGGGAGGGTTTGGAACCTACGTCTCCGAAAACCTGACCCTGTGCGGGCAAAACCCACGGATCGCCTGGACCGGATACGTGGCTGCCTGGGCGCTGTTTTTCATTATCAACTTTGCGTTGCCCCTGCCGGAGGGCCTTAAGAGCGAAGGCCTGTCCGTGCTGGCCATCCTGGCCTGGGCCTGCGTCATGTGGGTCACCGAGGCCATGCCGGTCGGCATCACCGGCATTTCCATTCCAACGCTCCTGATCCTCACCCGGGCTCTTCCCTGGAACAACGGCAATCCACCCATGGGGCAGGTGTTTTCCGGTTTCACCACCCACGAGGTCTGGCTGTGCCTGTTCGCCTTTTTCGCTGGCGCGCTGATCCAGCTCCTGGGCATGGACAAGCGCATCGCCCTGGCCATTCTCGACAAGCTCAAGGCGTCGAGTGTGGGCCGCATCATCTGGGGTATGTTCTGGGTCAACGTGGTGCTGGCCTTTCTTATCCCGGCGGCCAACGCCCGAGCGGCCACGGTCATGCCGGTGGTGCAGGGCATCACCAAGCTCCTTGGCGACACGCCCCGGGAACGCGAGGCCAAAAAGGCCATCGTTATCCAGTCCATGGTCTACGCCAGCATGATTTCGGGCATCTTCATCCTTACCGGACACATGCCAAACCTCATCATGACCGGCCTTTTCGAGAAAAGCGGCTTTAAAAACCTTGGCTATTTCAGCTGGATGATTCTCCACGTTCCCTATGTCCTCATGTTCGCCCTGACCCAGTGGTGGGTGCGTTTCCATTTTAAGACAGCAGGCGTGGTCATTGCCGGCGGTCATGAACAGATCCACAAACAACACGCCGCCCTTGGTCCCATGACCCGGCCGGAAAAAGCCATGCTGGCCGTCTTTGGTCTGGTGGGCGTCCTTTTCATGACCGGCAAGGGCAGTCCCCTGAGCCTGCACCAGTACCAGCTTGGCGTGGTCGGGCTGGTCGGCATCATGATCCTTTTTATTCCGGGGCTTTTCCCCTTCAAGTGGAAGGCCGTGCAGGACCGCACCATCTGGGGCACCTTCCTGCTCCTTGGCGGAGCCATCACCATGACCGACGCCATGTCCAAGTCCGGTCTGGCCGGCTGGATGGCCGAGCATATCCATGTGCTGGTGCAGGGCATGGGCTGGTGGCAAACACTGCTCGTCATGATGCTCGGCACCCAGGTGCTGCGGGTGGGGATGCTCTCCAACGTGGCGGCCGTGGCCATGTTGGCTCCCATTGTCTTCGCCATGGGTCCCAAATTGGGACTTCACCCCGTGGCCTTCACGCTGCTCATCTGCAACGTGGACACGTTCGCTTATCTGCTGCCCACCCAGATTACGGCCGCCGTCATCGCCTACGGCACCGGCACCTTCAGCACGGCCGACTACGCCCGTTCGGGCTGGGTGTGCATCCTGCTGGCCATTGCCTTTGGCATCTGCGTCATGGCCCCTTGGTATGCCCTGATGGGGCTGCCGGTCTGGAATCCGGCCGCGCCCTGGCCCTATTGATATCGTCCTGCAACCAACCCTTGCGACCAAAAGCGAAGGAGAACACCCCATGCCGCATATGGCAGACAATCCCCTGACCCTGGACGCCGTCGAAACCGTGCATGTGACCTGCGACGTGCTCATTATCGGCGGCGGCAACGCCGGCTGCTTCTCGGCGGTAGAAGCGGCCAAGCTCGATCCGAACCTCAAAGTGGTCATCATGGAAAAGGCCCACATCATGCGGTCCGGAGCCTGCTCGGCCGGCATGGACGCCATCAACACCTACATCCCGGACGGCAAAACCCCGGAGGATCTGGTCCGTTGGTGCCGCTCCCAAGTCGGCGGCGGCCCCATCCGCGAGGATCTGGCCCTGTCCAATGCCCGGGAACTCAACGAATCCGTGGACGATCTGGAGCGTTGGGGCCTGCCCATCCTGCGCGACGCCGAAGGCAAGATCCGTTATCGCGGAGCCTGGGACATCTCGATTCACGGCGAGCAGCTTAAACCGATTATGGCCGAAAAAGCCATCGAAGCCGGTGCGGTGGTTTACAACCGGGTGGCCTGCACCCAGTTACTCATGGACGGGGAGCGCTGCGTTGGCGCGTTGGGCTTTGGCGTGCGCGACGGCAAGTTCTACGTATTTCACGCCAAGGCCACCATCAACGCCACCGGCGGTGCGGCTGGCCTGTATAAAAGCTACACCGCCGACGCCACCGACAGCCATCATCAGATCTGGATGTGTCCTTACTGCGTGGGTACCGGCTATGCCGTGGGCATCCGCCAGGGTGCGGAAATGACCTCCATGGAGCAGCGCTGGGTCGCCACCCGGACCAAGGACTTCTGCGGTCCGGTGGACACCATCTCAGTCGGCTACAAGGCCCCGATCATCAATGCCAAGGGCGAGCGCATCATGCAGACCCGCTACGCCCACCTCGGCGGCGACAAGGCCCCGCGCTACATCCGGGCCAACGCGCCCATGGAGGAATGGTTGGCCGGCCGCGGTCCCACCTATTGCGACACCCGGGGCATGGAACCGGAGTTGGCCAAGCAGATGATGACGGATTACTTGAATGAACGTCCGAGCTTCGTGCTCTTTTTGGCCAGCCGGGGCCAGGACCCGGTCAAGGAACCGATTGAGATCTACGGGTCGGACCCCTACATCGTCGGCGGCCACACCCAGTCCGGCTTTTGGGTGGGCCTTGACCGCATGACCACCGTCCCTGGCCTTTTTGCCGCCGGCGAGACGGCCGGGGGCAATCCCAACAAGTTCGTCGGCGGCTGTGCGGCCGAGGGCAAGTTGGCCCTTCGCGGCGCCATGGCCTACATGCAGGGTTTGGCGTTGCCCGAACCAGATATGGCCCAGATCGAGGCGGAAAAGGCGCGCGTCTACGGGCCGCTGTTGCACGACGTCGACTTTGACGGCCTGCGCGCCATCGAAATGGAAGAACGCCTGCAACGGCTCATGGACGAATACGCCGGCGGCACCAGCCAGTTTTACCGCACCAACGAAGAGCGCCTGGACTACGCCCTCAAGCACCTGGCCATGCTGCGGTCCCAGACGGTCTATCTCAAGGCCGAGAACCTGCACGATCTGATGAGCGTGCATGAGGTCATCGACCGGATCGATGTGGCCGAAGTGCTGTGCCATCATCTCAAGTTCCGCAAGGAGACCCGCTGGCAGGGCTGGCAGACACGGTCGGATTATCCCGAGATCGATCCGGCCTACGACTGCCATGTGGAAAGCCGCCGGGACATGGCCACCGGAGCCATCGAAACATTCACCCGGCCCTACGAGCAGATCGTGTCGGGCGACCGGTACAAGCCGTAAAGGAGGACAACATGCCGCCGATTATCGACCACAAAAAATGCAACGGCTGCCAGGGACGCGAGGAATCGTTTTGCGAAGAGGCCTGTCCGGGCGATCTCCTCTATGTTGGGGCTGACGGGAAATCCCACTGTCATGCCGCCCGTGATTGCTGGGACTGCATGTCCTGCGTCAAGATGTGCCCGCGAAACGCCATCGAAACGCGCATTCCCTATCAGCTCGGCTATCACAAAGCCCGGTTGATGCCGATCATGGGAAAAAACAACATCACCTGGAAATGCACGGACATCCACGGCGAGACGATCACTTACAAGTATCGCAATCGTCTGGAGGTTGCCGACGAGCAGGGCGGTTCGTCATAGAGCTATCCGAGTTTGCAAATGAAAATAGGTTTGTTGCGTGACGCTGCCAGCCGTGTTCGCCTGAACGGATGCCAAGGACGCGACACAGCCCGGCCTGATTGATCCGGTCGCGCGGCGCGGCAATCCCGCGTCCGCGCGACCGGCCTTGACCTGGCCGGCCAAACAACTATCTCTGCCCGATGGTACAGCAAGCAGGCCAGATGGACTGGCATCTCCTCAAGGGCGGTTTTTTCGACGGACTGGAACGGGAATTTGCGGCCTTTCGCCAGCTCGCCGTGCAGCGGCGGATCAAAAAAAACGAGATCGTTTTTTTTGAAAATGATCGGTGCGACCGTTCATTTTACCTCGACAGCGGCTCCATCAAGATTTTTCGGGTCTCCCTGCACGGCAAGGAACCCACGTTTTTCATTCGCTCACCCGGGGAAATGTTCGGTCTGGCCGAGGTGGTCGGGGGCGAGCGGCGTAAGTGTTCGGCCCAGGCCCTGACCGACTGTGTGCTGCTGGAGATCGACCGCGACCGCTTCCTGGAGATTATGCTGGATGAACCGTTGCTCGCCCGTCGGGTCATCGGCGTCCTGGGCAGCCGTATCCGCTATTTGAGTGAACAACTCGAAAATGTGATGACCTGCGGCGTGCCCACCCGGCTGCTCAAACTGCTGCTTTGCCTGTCCCACGACGAAATCGCCCAGGCCAGGGGCGGACCGGTCGATGTCCCGGTGCGCCTGACCCAGGGCCAGATCGCCGCCATGACCGGGTCCTGCCAGCAGACCGTCAGCGAGACCCTGGCCGCCTTTGAGCAGCGCGGCCTTATCGCCGTGTCGCGCCAGCGCATCCGCCTGCTTGATCCCGACGCCATTGTCGACGCCCTGTCCGAATGGTCCTGCTGATGACCCTGGCCGGGTGCCTTACGCCCTCGACTGTCAGGCCGAAATGCCGGTGTGCGGCAGAATTTCGGAAATTTCCTTCTTGGCCAGCCAGACCGTATGCCCGCCGCAATCCGGGTCCTCGACCACATGTTGCAGCACGGCAAAGCCGTGGTGCGTCAGAAGCTCCTCGTATTCGGCGGCGGACAGGCTGTAGTGGGCAAAGGCCAGTCCGTCCATGATCCCGGTCGCTTCGCCGTGGTCGGGGCCGCTGGTGAAAAGGAGCAGGCCGCCCGGGCTTGTGTGGGCGGCAAAGACCGCAAACATGGCCCGCTGGTTGTCGTAGCCGAGGTGAAAAAAACTGTCCCAGGCCAGGACCGCGCCAAAGGTCCGGCCAAGGGACAGGCGGCGCATGTCGCCGACTAGCCAGGTCATGGCCGGGAACCGCTCCCGGCACCGGGCGATCATGGCCGGTGAACCGTCTATGCCGACGACCGGATGCCCGGCCCGGATGAAATAGCCGGCCAGCGGTTCGCCGGCGCCGCAGCCCAGATCAAGAACCGCTGCCCCGGGGGCCAGAGCCTTGGTCACTGCCGCCAGATAGGCCGACTCCATAGGCGGGTCGCCGGCAAAGCGTGTGGCTGTAAACCAGTCGGCTATGCCCTCATAGCGCCGGCAGATGTCGTCAGCCTGTGGCATCCCTGCCGCCTCCTGCCGCAGCGAAGTCGTAGCCGGTCGTGTCCATGGACGGGATTACCTCGCTATCCGGAAAAAAGCGTCAGCACGAGGAGTTGCCCGGTGACGATGCGCAGGATCATGGCCAGGGGATAGACCGTGGCATAGACCGAGGCCGGGGCGTCGCCGCCGAGCATCTGGGAGGCAAAGGCCAGGGCCGGGGGATCGGTCATGGAACCGGCCAGCAGCCCGCAAGTCGAGGCGTAGTTGCAGCGCAGAAAAACCCGGCCGATGACGCCGGCGGTGAGCAGGGGCACGAAGGTGATGACGGCCCCGGCCGCGAACCAGACCAGCCCCTGACCCGAGGCGATGCTGGCCACGAAGCGGCTGCCGGCGGCCAGACCCACGCAGGACAGAAAAAGGGTGATGCCGATTTCCCGCAGCAGCAGATTGGCGCTTTGGGGCAGATACCAGACCAGCCCCCCGAAATGATGCAGCCGCGACAGCAGGATGGAGACCAGGAGTGGACCGCCGGCCACGCCCAGGCGCACGCTGGTAGGCAGCCCCGGCACCGGCACGGGGATGCTGCCGAGGGCCGTGCCGAGCAGGATGCCGATAAAGATGGGCAAAATGTGGGGCTTGGCCAAGTCCCGGCTCGAATTGCCGACCTGGGCCTCGGCCCCGGTCAGGGCTTCGGCCGTGCCGACGCAGCGCAACCGGTCGCCCCAGTGCAGCGGCACGTCCGGGCCTGGGGAGAATTCCGTGCCCGAGCGGATGATTCGGGTGACGGCCACGTCATGTCCCTGGTCCAGCCCCAGTTCCGGTACGGTGCGTCCGACAGCGGCCGACCGGGTGACGATCAGCTGGCGCACTTCCAGCGGGCCGGGCAGGGCCGGCAGATCGGCCTGGCTTCTGCGGCCGACCTGTCGGCACAGGGCCTCGACGGCATCCGCCCGGCCGACAGCATGGAGCAGCATTCCCGGCGTCAGGATTGTGTCTGTCCCGGCCGCCCGCACCGTGCCGTGGTCCATAATCCGCGACACCACCACGCCGTCGGTCGTCGTCGCCGCCAGCCCGGACAAGGCCAGCCCGAACGCAGCCGGAGCGGCGACTTCAATGGTGGCGGCAGTCAGCGGCGGGGCATGGCTGCGAAGCAGGGCTTCAAGTTGTTGCGTCTCCTTGGCCGGGTCGATGCGAAAGAGACGACGCAGCACGAGCATGGTTAAGATGATGCCGAAGATGCCGAAGGGATAGGCCACGGCATAGCCTAGTCCGGCCTGTCCGACATGGTGCTCGGCCAGGGCTGGGGCCACTTCGGCAAAGGCCTGGGAGGCGGCGGCCAGGGCGGGCGTGTTGGTGACGGCCCCGCTGTAGAGGCCGACGGCCACCGGCAGGGGGAGCAGGCCGGTCAGATGAAAAGCGGCAGCCAGTCCGGCCCCCAACACGACGATGAACGCAGCCATGACATTGAGCCGCAGTCCCCGGCGGCGCAGCGAGTCCACAAACCCCGGACCGACCTGCATCCCGATGGCGTAGACAAAAAGGATCAGCCCGAATTCCCGGACAAATTCCAGGACATGATGGTCGAGCCCAAGTCCGAAATGGCCGGCGGCCAGTCCGCTAAAGAGCACGCCGCCGACGCCCAGGCGCACGCCGGCAACCGGAATGCGGCCCAGGGCCAGTCCGGTTGCGGCCACAAGCCCCAGTACCGCGACGGCCGAAACCGCCGACGAAGACGTCAATAATGCCGTCAACCAGCCCATGGAATTCGCCTCACCGTGTTAGAGCGTCAAAGTCCACTGTGCGCCGGCCTGGGCTGTGGGACAAGGCCGCTTTGCATCGCCGCATGGCCCAAGACTGCGGCCAAGAGCCGCCGACGTCAACCCTGCTCCCCACTGTTTGGCCTGGAACAGACGTCGGTCGTCATATGGTTTCTTGGCTGCGTCAGCGCGGCGCGGCGTCAAGGCCTGCGAAACCGCTTGCCTCTCCTGTCCCGGCAAGTGGGGAAAACGCCTCCGGGAGGTCGGAAACCGCTCCGGAAATACGGCGACGCCCTTGACAGCGCCGGTCTGTATTGACCAATTGCCCACACAAACACCGGCGCCGTTGGTCCGGTTGCCAGTGGCCCAGTAGCCCCAGGCTCGGCGGAACGCCTCGTGCCGGTTGGTGGGGGCATCTGTTTCCTTGCCATTCCCGGTTTGCGTCACCATAATGTCATCAAGGCCCGGGCGTCTCTGGCAACCGGGACCGTTTTTAAGGAGTCATCATGCCCTTCGATGCAGACAACGAATCTAAATTATTGACTAAAAAACTCGAAGCCCTGTCGAAGAAAACGGTCCTGCCGGCTTCCATGCTGGCTTTGGTTGCAGCCACGGCCAAGGCGCAGCTTGCAGCCAGGGCCTCGGAGTCCGTGGAGATTGTTCCCGGGATGCTTGAAGACATTGAGCGGGTCCTGCGCGGGGCGCCCATGTTGGCCCGTGATGCTTTCCCTGTGGACATGGTCCGGATGGAGGCCCTTTTTGACGAGTTGTCCGGTTTTGTCCGGGACAATGAAGCCCATCTGGTTCAAGCCATGGATGGTATTGCCGCAGCCAGACAGTCCGGCGAACTTGATCTGGCCAAGGCCGTACGCCAACATCTGGCCGGGGACGACAGCTTCTTTGCGGCCTTTGGCGAACGCACGCCCAGTGCGCCGCGGCTGCTCAATTTTCTCGTCCAGGCAGCTCTGGCCCCCCGGCTGGCGGCCGTGAGCGAGGCGGTCCACGCCCATTTCCCCGTCGACCGCTCCTGGGAGTTCGGCCAATGCCCGACCTGCGCCAGCCCGCCGCTCATGGCCCGGCTTGTGGGCAAGGAAGGGGCCAGGCATCTGACCTGCTCCTTTTGCCAGCTCGAATACCGGGCCAGACGCCTCATGTGCCCGTATTGCGGCGAGGAAGACGCCAAAAAACTCGAAGTATTTTCTGCGGCGGAAGAGCCGGGGTATTTCGTGCATGTCTGCCTGACCTGCAAGTGCTATATCAAAACCACGGATTTTCGGGAATTTGACCGGGCCAGCGTCCCGGTCCTGGACGACCTGGAATCCCTGACCCTGGACATGGCGGCCCGGGGACAGGGGTATAACCGGCCGGTATTGTCCGCCTGGGGGTTTTAATGCTTGATGCGCCCCTGACCCGATCCGTGCCCTGTCGTCGCTACCGCAACGGCAGGTTTTCCGACATCACCGACGACGTGGCCACGGAGATCCGGGTCACCCTGACGGTCGCCGGCGTTGGGAAAAAAACGCTTTATGCCGCGCCGCTTGACCCGGAAGTACTGGTCCTTGGCCATGCTGCCCTGGATATGCTCCCGGCGGGACAGCTTCCGGTCATGACAGCGGCCGAGGGTCTTTTTTTTGATTTGGACGTCCGGCCCGACACGCGCCCGGCCCCGGATACGGCCCTGCCCCGAGGGCTGCCGGCAGCCGAACTGCTTGGCCTGATGCGCCGGTTTATCGCCGAGCCCGGGCTTTGGAACGATACCGGCTGCTTTCACCGGGCAGCGCTTTACGACACCGGGATCGGCGAATTTGTCGTGCGGGCCGAAGATATCGGCCGCCACAACTGCCTGGACCGGCTGGCCGGCTACGGCCTGCGCCTGGGGCTTTGCCTGCCGGAGTTGGTCCTGTTCCTGTCCTGCCGGGTGACGGCCAGCATGATGCACAAGGCGCTGCGGGCCGGCATCCGTATGGTGGTGAGCCGCTCGGCCGTGACCGGAGCGGCGTTGACTGCGGCCCAGGAGGCCGGCATCACCCTGGTCGGGTTCGCCCGGGACGCCGAGGAACGCTTCACGGTCTTTACCGATCCAAGCGGCAGGGTCGGCATGTGACCCCGACCGGGCCGATGCCTCTTGGCGTTATCCTGGCTGGCGGCAAAAGCAGTCGCATGGGCCGGGACAAAGCCTGGCTGACGTTTTTTGGCCAGCCGCTGTTTCGGCGGGTGGCCAATACCGTGGCCGCCGTCACCGGCGAGGTGCTGGTGTCCGGGCGCGACCCGTCGCCCTTTGAACTGGCCGTCCCCTGGGTGGCTGACGAAACCCCTGAGCTTGGGCCGGCCGGTGGGGTGCTTTCCGTCCTTGCCGCCACGGGCCGGCCGTGTCTGGTTGTGTCGTGCGATCTCCCCTTTTTGGATGAAGCCACCCTGGTACGGTTGATTGCCGCCTGGAGAGAACGCCCCAATACGGCGATCATGACCACCTACCGCATCATCGAGACAGGGTTTGTGGAATCCCTGGTGGCCATCTACGATCCGGCCGGGGCCGAGGTGTTGCGACGCTGTCTGCTGGCGGGTCAGCGCCGACTTTCGGCGATTTTCCCTGAAGAACTGCGCTGCCATGTCGATTACAGCCGGGAGGACTCTGCCGCAGCCCGGGCCTTTTTCAACGTCAATTCGCCGCCGGACCTGATCCGGGCCCGAGGCATGGAGGAGGGGATATGACCGGCAATGCCGCCGTACTGCGCGATGGGCGAGGCCGTGAGGTAAGCTACCTGCGCCTGTCCGTCACCGATCGCTGCAACCTCGCCTGCATGTACTGCCGCCCCAAGGGCAGCATCACCTTCATTCCCCACGACAAAATCCTGCGCTACGAGGAACTGCTCGACCTTGTGTCCCTGGCCCGGGACATGGGCATCACCAAGGTCCGGCTGACCGGCGGGGAACCGTTTGCCCGGCGCGATTTCATGACCTTTGTGGCCTCGATCCGCACCCGCTTTCCCGATGTGGACCTGCGCATCACTACCAACGCCACCCTGTTGGCCGGCCATCCGGCCACCCTGGCCGAGCTTGGCGTGCGCGCCGTCAATATCTCCCTGGACACGCTGGATCGGGAGAAATTTGAACGCATCACCGGGCATGACCGCCTGGATGCCGTGCGCCGGGCCTTGGATGAATGCCTGGCCGCCGGACTGCGGGTGAAACTCAACGCCGTGGCCCTTCGAGGCATCAACACCGTGGAAATTCCGGATTTTGTCGCCATGGCCAAGGCCGCACCCATCGACGTGCGCTTTATCGAATTCATGCCGGTCGGCGATGGGAATCTGTGGCGCTCGGAAAACTACATCTCGGCCCGGGACGTGCTGTCCATGGCCGCCCGCACGGCCGAACTCGTGCCTGACGACCATGACCGGGCCGCCGGCGGTCCGGCGAAGATGCACCGCATTGTGGACGGGGCTGGCCGGTTCGGCGTCATCTCGCCTTTAAGCGAACACTTCTGCGACAACTGCAATCGCCTGCGCATCACGGCCGACGGCAAGCTTCGCACCTGCCTTTTTTCCGAGCGCGAGTACCGGCTGCGACCCATCCTGCGCAATCCCGTCCTGGGCCTGCCCAAGGTCCGCCAGATCATTGCCATGGCTCTGCGGACCAAACCGCTTGGCTACGAGGTCTTAAACCCCGGAGGCACGTCCAAGGCCAGGGACATGTCGGCTATTGGCGGCTAGGCTGCAGGCTGCATGGCTCTTGATCTGACCCGGCATGTCCGGACCGAGGAGAGCGCTCGGAAGTTCCTGGAACGCCATTGCTGGCCCGCAGGGCGTCCCGTGTGTCCGCGATGCGGGACGGGCAAGGCCTATGTCCTGGCCGAGGGGCGGGTGCGTTGTGCCTCGTGTCGCTACACTTTTCATGCCCTGTCCGGCCGGTTCGCCGGCCTGGCTGGCCTCACGCCGCGCCAGTGGCTGCGCCTGCTGGTTCTTTTTGCCGCTGACGAAACCGCCCACGCCATGGCCGCCGCCCTGGGGATGGCCTACAACACCGCCTACAAGGCCGCCACGGTGGTTCGCCTGTCCATCCTGGCCGCCAGCCTGGACGGCTTGGAGATTCTGAAAAGTCCGCTCGGCGCTGAACTCGGTTCGGCGGCGCGCGCCATGCGGCCCGACGGTCCCGAGGCGCCCCTGGCCGCCATTCCGGTCTTTGGCATTCTGGAACGCGGCGACATGGTGTTTATCGATTATCTGCCAACCCTTGCCCCGCAGGATCTACTGCATTTCAACCGTAATTTCTCCCTGCCCCTGTCGCGCCTGGGGTCCATTGTCTATTCCGATCGGTATCTGCGCTATGACGCCCTGGTCGCCTGCGGCTCGGAGCTGCTCAACCGCCGGTTGGTCGAGGTGGCCGGCCGGGCTCCTGAGGTCGACCCCCGACAGGCCGGGTTCTGGCCGTATGCCCGGGAGCGGCTGATCCGGTTTCATGGCGTCACAGCCCGGAAATTTCCGCTCTATCTGAAGGAGTTGGAGTTTCGCTACAACCATCGAGACCAGGATATCCTGCCGATTTTACTCGCCAACATTGCCTCGTTAGTGCCAGATCTTAACTAATACGGTTTTCTTTGACCCCGTGCGGCCCGCTTTTTAGATAAAGAGTGATCCTTTGCACTGAAGTATATGTTATTTTTAACTTATGCTAAATTTAGCATAACACCACACGGGTCAAAGCCCGACGCCGCAAGCCTGGCGGCGGGATTGTGATGAACGCCTAGCGGCAAGGAGACGGACCATGGAGTGGAACCGGCGAGAGTTCCTGAAAATTGCTGGCGCGACGACCGCAGTGACCGCTTTCGGCGGACTCGGCTTCGATCTGAAGCCGGCCTATGCTGAAGCGCAGGCGGCCAAACTCAAGTTCACCAAGCAGACCACCTCGGTGTGCTGCTACTGTTCGGTGGGCTGCGGGCTCATAGCCAGCACGGACAAGGACGGCAAGGGGAGGGTGGTCAACATTGAGGGCGATCCCGACCATCCGATCAACGAAGGCGCTCTGTGTCCCAAGGGTGCGTCCCATTACCAGCTTGGGAAAAACGACCGCCGTATTCTCAAAGTCATGTACCGTGCTCCCTACAGCGAGAACTGGGAAGAAAAATCCTGGGATTGGGCGCTCGACCGCATTGCCCGCAAGGTCAAGGAAGCCCGCGACGGCAGCTTTACGACCAAGGACAGCAAGGGCCGGGTGGTCAACCGCTGCGAAGGCATCGCCTCGGTCGGTTCCGCCGCTATGGACAACGAAGAATGCTGGATCTACCAGGCCATGCTCCGGGCCATGGGGTTAAGTTACATTGAGCACCAGGCCCGTATCTGACACAGCGCAACTGTAGCGGCTCTGGCAGAGTCGTTCGGACGCGGGGCGATGACGAACCACTGGATCGACATCGTCAATTCGGATTGCATTTTCATTATCGGCAGCAACGCCGCCGAGAACCATCCCATCTCGTTTAAATGGGTGCTTCGGGCCAAGGACAAGGGCGCGACCATGATCCACGTGGATCCGCGCTACACCCGTACGTCCCAGCATGCCGACGTGTTTGCCCGGCTCCGGTCCGGCTCCGATATTCCCTTCTTCGGCGGTCTCATCCGGTACATCCTGGCCAACAACCTGATCTTTAAAGACTACGTCGTCAATTATACCAATGCCTCGTTTATCCTGGGCGACAAGTACGACTTCAAGGACGGCCTGTTCAGCGGCTTTGACGCTGAGAAGCGCGCCTATGACAAGTCGACCTGGAGCTTTGCCAAGGACGACCAGGGACGCATCAAGAAGGATCCGACCCTCAAAGATCCTCGTTGCGTTTACCAGATCATGAAGGCCCATTACGACCGTTATGACATGAAGTCTGTTTCGGCTATTACCGGCACCCCGGTGGCCGATTTGCAGAAGGTCTACCAGACCTACGCCGCCACGGGCAAACCGGAAAAGTCCGGCACCATGCTCTACGCCATGGGCCAGACCCAGCACACCGTCGGCGTACAGAACATCCGCGCTATGTCCATCATCCAGCTGCTTCTTGGCAACATGGGTGTGGCCGGCGGCGGCATTAACGCCCTGCGCGGCGAGGCCAACGTCCAGGGTTCCACCGACCAGGGGCTGCTCTTCCACATTCTGCCCGGCTACATCCCCACGCCCACGGCGGCGATGCAGACCCTGGCCGAGTACAACGAGAAGAACACCCCGGTCACCAAGGAACCGCAAAGCGCCAACTGGTGGGGCAACCGGCCCAAGTACCTGGCCAGCTTCATCAAGTCGATGTATCCCAACCAGGATCTCGACACCGGCTATTCCTATCTGCCCAAGCTTGAGCCGGGCAAGGACTACTCCTGGCTGTCGCTGTTTGACGTCATGCTTGGCGGAGCCTTCAAGGGCTTTTTCGCCTGGGGCCAGAATCCGGCCGCCAGCACCGCCAACTCCAACAAGACCCGTGAGGCCATGACCAAGCTTGACTGGATGGTCACGGTCAACATGTTCGAGACCGAGACCGGTTCCTTCTGGAAGGGCCCGGGCATGGACCCCAAGAAGATCAAGACCGAGGTCTTTTATCTGCCGTGCGCCGTGTCCTTTGAAAAGGAAGGCTCCATCTCCAACTCCGGCCGTTGGATGCAGTGGCGCAATGTGGCCCAGGCACCGTCCGGCGACTCCAAGCCCGATGGCGATATTATCTATGAGTTGTTTGAAAAGATCCGGGAGCTTTACGCCAAAGAAGGCGGGGCCTATCCCGATCCCATCAAAAACCTCAATTGGGATGTGGCCACCAACCACATCTACGATCCCCACAAGGTCGCCAAGCGCATCAACGGCTATTTCCTCACGGAAAAAACCCTCAAGGTCGGCGACGCGGACAAGACCTTTAAGCCCGGTGATCCGGTGCCGAGCTTTGCCCTGCTGCAAAACGACGGCTCCACCTGCTCCGGCACCTGGGTCTATTGCGGTTCCTACACCGACAAGAACATGTCCGCCCGGCGCGATAAGTCCCAAACGGCCATGCAGGCCAAGATCGGGTTGTTCCCGGCCTGGTCCTGGGCCTGGCCGGTCAACCGCCGGGTGCTCTACAACCGTGCCTCGGTCGATCCCCAAGGCAAGCCCTACCAGCCGGACAAGCCGGTCATTGCCTGGGTCAACGGCAAATGGGAAGGCGATGTGCCTGACGGTCCCTGGCCACCCATGGCCGACACCGAAAAGGGCAAGTTCCCGTTTATCATGACCGGCGACGGCATGGGCCAGATCTTTGGCCCGGGCCGCAACGACGGCCCCTTGCCCGAGCACTACGAGCCGCTGGAGTGTCCCATTGCCGAGAACCCCTTCTCCAAGCAATTGCACAACCCGACGGCGCTCAAGTTCACCGGCCCGGCCGACATTCACGCCTCCTGCGATCCCCGGTATCCGTTTATCTGCTCCACCTACCGGGTGACCGAGCACTGGCAGACCGGCGTCATGACCCGCAACTCTCCCTGGCTCCTTGAGGCGGAACCGCAGATGTTCTGCGAGATGAGCCCGGAGCTGGCCACGATGCGCGGCATTAAAAACGGTGAAAAGGTCATTCTCGACTGCACCCGCGGGTCGCTTTGGGCCAAGGCCATCGTCACCGAACGCATCCAGCCGTTTACCGTGCTTGGCCAGACCATCCACCAGGTGGGCATCCCCTGGCATTATGGCTGGACCTGGCCCAAAAACGGCGGTGATTCGGCCAACATCCTGTGTCCGTCAGTCGGCGATCCCAATACGGGCATCCCCGAGACCAAGGCCTTCATGGTCAACGTGCGCAAGGCCTAGGGAGGACCGACGCCATGAATGGAAAGAGCTTCTTTGTCGACCTGTCGCGCTGCACCGGCTGTCGGGGTTGCCAGATCGCCTGCAAGCAGTGGAAGAATAAACCCGTGGAGCAAACGGAAAATACCGGTTCGCACCAGAATCCGCCGGATCTGTCCTGGCAGACGCTCAAAGTGGTGCGCTTTACCGAAACCACCATCGACGACACGTTCCAGTGGCTGTTCTTTCCGGACCAATGCCGCCACTGCCTGGATGCGCCCTGCAAGATGGTCGGTGATTCCGAAGTCCCTGACGCCATTGTCCAGGACCCTGAGACCGGGGCCGTGGTGTTTACTGAGAAGTGCAAGGGCTTAAACGCCCAGGGTGTGCGCGAGGCCTGTCCCTATGACATTCCCCGCGTCGATGCGGCCACCAAGCTCATGTACAAGTGCGACCTGTGCAACGACCGCATCCATGCCGGCATGGTGCCTTCATGCGTGAAGACCTGTCCCACCGGCACCATGAACTTCGGCGACCGTGACGAAATGTTGGCCATGGCCCGGGAACGCCTGGGAAAGCTCAAGGTCAAGTTCCCCAAGGCCGAGCTGGTGGACGCTGATTCGGTGCGGGTCATCTTCCTGTGCCCGTTCCCGCCCAGCGCCTACTACAAATACGTCCAGTTCGGAGACGCCGGACCACGGCCCTTAAGCCGCAAGGCCTTCCTGGCGAAGGTCATGCGTCCGCTTCGGGTTCTCGGTTAGGTTCCCGCTTCCGTCCGCTTCGGGAGGCCGCTGCCACGGCCTCCCGACTGCGGCGGTTTGCGCGGCCGGTCCGGCCGGCCCGTTTGGCCCGTCACACCGGTTGACCAACCCCTGGCCTCGTCTGCTATCCTCAGCCATGGGCATCTCCACACCAATTTCCCGCCGCATGCGAGGCTTGGCCGTGTTGGCCGCCTGCGTCGTGACCGTCGTCCTGGCCGCCTGTTCGGGAGAGTCGTCGCCTGAAAAAGGTGCGACCAGCACCCCGGGCGTCACCAGCGACACCGTGACCATCGGCTGTTCCCTGCCGCTCACCGGCCATGCCAGCTATCTTGGCAAACAGACGCTTTACGGGGCGCAGGCCTATCTAAACGCCGTCAATGAAGCCGGCGGGGTGGCCGGGCGGACCATCAAGCTCATCACCCTTGATGACGGCTACGACCCGCCGCGCTGCGTGGCCAACACCCAACAGCTCATTGTCGAAGACCGCGTGTTCTGTCTGTTCAGCTACGTCGGCACCCCGACCACCGCCAAGATCATTCCGCTTTTGGAAGAAGCCCGTGTGCCGCTTGTCGGCAGCTTCACCGGGGCCGATGTCCTGCGTTTTCCGTTTCGCCGCTACATCGTCAACATCCGGGCCTCATATTACCAGGAGACTGCCGCTGCCGTAGACCATCTCGTCAGCGATCTCGGCTTTGACCGGGTGGCTGTGCTGTATCAGTACGACGCCTACGGCTTTGACGGACTCAAGGGCACGGAAATGGCGCTCAAATCCCTGGGGCTGGCCCCGGTGGCCCGTGGGTCCTACATCCGGGGCACCATGGACGTGGAGGAGGGGGTGGGGCGTCTCTTGGAAGCCAATCCCCAGGCCATCGTGATGATCGGCACCTACGGTCCCTGCGCCAAGGCCATCAAGCTGGCCCGGGCCAGGGGCTACCGGGGTCTTTTTTATGCCGTCTCCTTTGTCGGAGCCGACGAGATTGCCCGGATTCTCGGACCCGGCGACGACACGCCGCTTTTGATGTCCCAGGTGGCGCCGCCGCCGGATCTGCCTGAGGCGGCTGCGTTGTTGACCGGGGTTATGGACTACGCCCGGCTCCTGGCCCGTTCCTTTCCCGAGGAACGCCCCAATGTGGTCGGCTTGGAAGGGTTTATAAACGCCCGGGTGCTGGTCGAGGGCCTTCGCCGGGCCGGTCGGGAACTGACCCGGGAACACTTCCTCGACGCCATCGAATCCATCACCAATTTTTCCGTGGGCATCGCCAGTCCAGTCAGCTTCGCCAAAGACCGCCATCAGGGCCTGGAACGGGTCTATTTCACCCGGTTTGACCACGGCCACTTTCAGATGGTCACGGATTGGGGGCGCATCAAGGAGATCCTGGCGGCTTCGGCCAAGATGACGTCTGTTCCCACTGAACTCGACGGCGCAGGCGGCCCTGGCGCAGTCGGATCCGACCGGTAACCGTATGCCGTTTCCCCAACGGGTCAGCTTAAAGCTCAAGATGTTTGGCGGCACCATGGCGGTGGTGCTCCTGGTCAGCGCCGTCATTGCCATCCTGGCCCGCTGGATTTTGGTGACGAGTCTTAACCGCGAACTCGAACAGCGCGGCGTGGCCATCGGCCAGAGCATTGCCGAACGGGCCAGCGGCTTTATCCTGGACAAGGACCGGGCCAATCTGGTCAGCTTGGTGTTCGACGCGGCCCAACTTGGCGAACGCAAGGTGCTGGTTTCCTACATTTTCATCCGGGACAATGAAGGACGCATCCTGGCCAACACCTTTATCCGGCCGTTTCCCGAGGACCTGCGCAAGATTAATCCCCTGTCCGAGAACCGGGAGTACGGCATTGATCTGGTTGATTTTGACAGCGCCCAGGCCATCGACATTGCAGTTCCCGTGCGCGAAGGCATTTACACGCTGGGCGCAGTCCATGTCGGGCTGTCCAAGAGCCACATCGATTCCCTGGTGGGAAAACTACGCACCACCTTTTTGGGTTTTATCACAGCCGTCACCGTGGTCATGTTCCTCATTGTCCTTCGCCTGTCCAATGCCGTGGCCCGGCCGCTTTCCCGGCTGACCCAGGCTGCCGACGCCATCAGCCGGGGCAGTATGGATGCGCCCGAAGCCATGCTCGGCCTGTCCGACGACGCCGTCAAACACTGCCAAGCCTATGCCGACACGGATCTGCCCTGCTGGCATTTCGATCAAAATCGCGCCGATTCCGAGACCTCCAGTCTGGTCAATTCCCGCACCTGCCGGGAGTGCCGGTTCTACCGCAAAGACGGCGGCGGCGACGAAGTGGCCCAGCTCGCCGAGTCCTTTAGCAACATGATCTGGAGCATCCGCCTGTACCGCCGCCGGTTGCGTGAGTCCGAGGAGAAATACCGCTCCCTTTTCGACAGCAACCCCGATCCCGTCTTTGTGGTCGATGCGGGGAGCGGCCGCATCCTCGATGCCAATTCCCAGGCCGAGGCGGTGTACGGCTACGGGCGCAAGGAACTGTCCGGCCGCAATGTAGCCGATCTGGAGCCGGAAGCCGATGGCGGAGGCGTGGCCGGCTATCTGCGCGACCGCGACGCCCCGGGCCGGGTGCTTTTTCCCAAGCTGCGCCATGTGCGAAAAGACGGCAATCCGCTCTACGTCAACGTCCACGCCTGCCGCATCGCCTACCGGGGGCGCGATGCGGTCATTGTGTCGGCCACCGACATCACCGAGCTGGTGGAAAAAGACGCCCAGCTCATCCAGGCCAGCAAAATGAAGACCCTGGGCGAGATGTCCGCCGGCATCGCCCACGAACTGAACCAGCCGCTCAATGCCATCAAAATCGGCAGCGACTACCTGAAGATGGTGGTGGAGAGCGGCAATTCTCCTACACCGGCGGCCTTGGCCACAGTCACCGAGCAGGTCAGCCAGCAGGTGGACCGGGCTGCGGGCATAATCGGCCATCTGCGCGATTTCGGTCGCAAGTCCGAACCCAGGCTGGAGAAAGTGGATATTAACGAGCCAATTCGTGGCGTGTTTACCATGATCGGCCATGAATTGGCTTTGCAAGGGATCGACATTACGCTTGACCTTCTGGCGGATGCCCCGATTAAGGCCCACGCCAACCGGCTGGAGCAGGTCTTTTTCAACCTTGTGGTCAATGCCCGCGACGCCATGATTGATCCGCGCGGCCGGGATCGACCCCGGCGTCTGGCCATCACCTCCCGAAGCGTCAACGGGCAGGTCATGGTGTCTGTTTCCGATACCGGGACCGGCATCCCGGAATCCGAGCGACGCAAGATTTTCGAACCGTTTTTCACCACCAAGCAAACCGGCCAGGGCATGGGCCTGGGCTTGGCCATAACCTACGGCATCGTCAGGGATTACGGCGGCGAAATTGAAGTCGACAGCGCCCCTGGCCAGGGAAGCGTGTTTCGACTGACTTTTCCGGCCGCCCGGGACAGACCCGGCCGCGGAGCTTGACGTCGCCGCCCCAAGCCAGCAAACAGCCACATGCGAGACGGTCCGGGAGCCCCTATGCGCACCATTTTGGTTATCGACGACGAACGGCCCACGCTTCAGATGTTCGAGCTCTATCTCGGAGCCTACGGCTATCGGGTGCTGGTTGCGGCCAGCGGCGAGGAGGGTTTGGCCCTCTTTGACGCCGAGTCCCCGCCCCTCGTGCTCACCGACATCAAGATGCCTGGCATGGACGGCCTGCAGGTCCTCAAAGCCATCAAAGCCCGTCGACCCGCCACTGAGGTCATTGTCATCACTGGCCATGGCGACACCGATCTGGCCCTGGCCGCCCTGGGACTCCGGGCCACGGATTTTATCGACAAGCCCATCCGCCGGGAAACCCTGGAAGCTGCTCTGAGTCGGGCGGGAGCCCGCCTGGATATGGTCGAATCGGCCGGCAGTTACGGCGATGTGGCCGCCACCAGGGAAGGGGAGGTCGGCGTCATCCACATCCGGGGCAGTCTCACCGGCGAAACCGAGCCATTTCTGACCCGGGCGTTTCGGGAGATGGACGCAGCCCGGGCGATTCTTTTTGCGTTTACGCCCAATGCCTCGATAAACGGCGCGGGTCTTGACATCCTGCTCACTCTGGCCGACGCCTGTCTGGCCTCGGGCCGCCGGGCGGCCGTGTTTGGTCTGGCCGACAATTTCATGCGAGTGCTCGACCGCCTGGGCATCACCGACAAGGCCCCCCGGTTTGCCGACCGGGAACAGGCCTTGGCTTATTTGGCTGGTCAGCCTGCCAGCTCCTGACGGGGCGTCCGCCCTTCCTTTTGGCTGCACTTCATGCAATAGTCTGGGGCAATTCCTTTAAATTTGTCCGGCGCGCCATGCCCACATGCCCACTCCAGCCTTGTTGCCTGTCCCATGGTGCATTGCAGCAAAGGGGCGGCCACATGCCGCCATTGCAGCACAGCCGTTTACAGGCAGGCGCGCCATCCGTATAGTGCCGCCACCCGGATACGGCGCACAAGGTTGAGGCGGCATGAAAATTCCTGGCGACACCTTTGGCCGGGGCTGCCTGTGGGTAAGTCTGGCGGCCCTGTATGGCTTGCTGGCCATGCGGCTGTTTGTCGCTTGGCGGGAGGGGCTGTGGCTGGAGTGGCCGCTTGGGGATTTTGTGCCCGATATCGTGGTGCGCCGGGTTTTCACCCTGGAGCCGCCAGGATTGCGCAATGCCGCCAGCTGGCTTCTTGGCCGGGATGTGCTGTATTGGGTTGCAGCCGTATGCCTGCTCCTGTGGCTGCTCACCGGCTCCGGTCGGACCGACCCGGCCGATGATGATGCTCTTTCCCGCTGACCCTGCGTTGCCGCTGTCGCGTCAAGGAGGTTTGTATTGATGCGCGTATGGATACTGGCTGTCGTCCTGATTCTGACCGCAGCGACTGGATTGGCCGCTGAAACCGTGTCCCTCACCGGCAGGGTGACGGGCGTTATGCAATATCCCCAGAAAGAAACCATTTGTCTGTCCTTTGAAACCAAGGACAAGAAGCACTACCTGATTTGCGACGACGCCACGGCCAAGGACATCATTGAAAAGCTTTTCGCCCTGGGCAAAAAAGACGCTGATTGCCGTGTCGACGGCACGGTTGCCCAAAAAAGCGGCGACGAGGTGCGTCTGGCCATCACCGGCGTCGGGCAGGGCGGCTAGTCATCTCGGTTGGCCGGAGGCGTTTTCCCTGGCGTCCGCTGCGGTTCAACAATACCTAACCCACGTTTCCCATGCAAAAAACATCGCCTCTCGCTCCAAGACGCCCGACCCGGACGGTGCAAGTCGGTTCCGTCGGCATCGGCGGCGACAATCCCGTGCGCGTCCAAAGCATGACCAACACCGACACCCGGGATGTGGACGCCACCCTGGAGCAAATTGCGGCCCTGACCGAGGCCGGCTGCGAGATCGTACGTCTGGCCGTGCTCGACGAGACCGCGGCCAAGGCCCTGGTCGCCATTCGGGCCGGCGCTGCGGCGCCGCTTATCGCCGACATCCATTTCGACCACCGCCTGGCCGTGGCCGCCCTGGAGGCCGGCGTTGACGCCTTGCGCATCAATCCCGGCAACATCGGCTCCGAAGCCGCTGTGGACGTCGTGGTGGACGCGGCCAAGGCGCACAAGGCCCCCATCCGCATCGGCGTCAATTCCGGGTCCGTGGCCAAGGAACTGCTCAAGAAACACGGCGGCCCCACCCCCGAGGCCATGGTCGAAAGCGCGCTTGAACACATCGCCTTCCTCGAAGCCCGGGGCTTTTACGACATCAAGGTCTCGCTTAAATCCTCGTCCGTGCTGCGCACCATCGCCGCCTACCGCCTGCTTGGCGCAACGGTCGATTATCCGCTGCACATCGGCGTCACCGAGGCTGGAACGCCCATGCGCGGGGCCGTCAAATCCGCCGTAGGCCTCGGTATCCTCCTGGCCGAAGGCCTGGGAGACACGCTGCGGGTGTCTTTGACCGGCGATCCGGTGACCGAAATCGGCGTGGCCTACGAGATTTTGCGTTCCTTGGAGTTGCGCGCCCGTGGGCCGGAGATCATCTCGTGCCCCACCTGCGGGCGCACGGAAATCGATCTGGTCGGGCTGGCCGAGGCCGTGGAAGAACGCCTTCGCGGCGTCCCTGAAATTTTTACCGTGGCCGTCATGGGCTGCGTGGTCAACGGCCCGGGTGAGGCCCGGGAGGCCGACATCGGCATTGCCGGCGGGCGCGACTGCGGCATCATCTTCCGCAAGGGCGAGGTGCTTGGCAAAGTGCGCGGGGCCGCCAACCTCATCCCGGCCTTTATGGACGAACTGGAACGCTTTATTACCGAAAAAAAGGAATCCGCATGCGACTGAGCCGCTACTACGCCCCCACCCTCAAGGAAACCCCGGCCGAGGCCGAAGTCATAAGCCACCAGCTCCTGCTGCGCGCCGGCATGATCCGCAAACTAACCGCTGGCATTTACACCTATTTGCCCCTGGGGCTTCGGGCGCTCAACAACGTCGCCAACATTGTGCGCGAGGAGATGGATCGGGCCGGGGCGCTGGAAATCCTCATGCCGGCCGTGCAGCCCGCCGACCTGTGGAAGGAATCCGGCCGCTGGGATTTCTACGGCCGCGAACTGCTGCGCTTCGTCGACCGCCACGACCGAGAGTCCTGCCTCGGACCCACCCACGAGGAAGTGGTTACCGATTTGGTGCGCCACGAAATCCGTTCCTACCGCCAGTTGCCGGTCAATCTCTACCAGATTCAGACCAAGTTCCGCGACGAGATCCGTCCCCGCTTTGGCCTTATGCGCGGCCGGGAATTCGTCATGAAGGACGCCTATTCCTTCGATAAGGACGAGGCCGGGGCCGATGCCAGCTATTGGGCCATGTATGAGGCCTATGCCCGCATCTTCACCCGCCTGGGCCTCAAGTTCCGGGCTGTGTCCGCCGATTCCGGGGCCATTGGCGGCTCGTTCTCCCACGAGTTCATGGTCCTGGCCGCCACCGGCGAGGACACCATCGTGGCCTGCCCGGACTGCGACTACGGGGCCAACCTCGAAAAGGCCGAGGCCGTTTGTCCGCCTGCCGGCGCTGTCCCGGCCTGCCCGCCGGCCGAGAAAGTCGCCACCCCGGGCAGCCATACCGTTGAGGAAGTGGCCGCCTTCCTCAAGGCCGCCCCCGCAGCCGTGGTCAAGACGCTGCTCTATATCGCCGACGGCAAGCCCGTGGCCGCTTTGGTGCGCGGCGACCGCGAACTCAACGAGATCAAGTTCAAAAACCTGATAGGTGCCAAGGAAGACATCCGGCTGGCCACCCCGGAAGAGGTCGTCAAGGCCACCAACGCCCCAGTCGGGTTCGCCGGGCCGGTGGGGCTTTCGCTTCCCATCTACGCCGACCGCGAACTTTCCCTGGCCTCGGACTGGATCGTCGGGGCCAACGCCGCCGACGCCCACTTGCTCCACGTGGACCTCGGTCGTGACGCGACCATTGTTTCCTTTGCCGATCTGCGCGAAGTCGCCCCGGGCGATCCCTGCCCCAAATGCGGCGCGATGCTGACCTTCACCAAAGGCATCGAAGTCGGCCACGTCTTCAAGCTGGGCCTTAAGTATTCCCAGGCGCTAAACGCCACCTTCCTGGACGAAGCCGGCAAGGAACAGTTCATGATCATGGGCTGTTACGGCATCGGCGTGTCGCGCATCGTGGCTTCCTGCATCGAACAGAACAACGACGCCTCCGGCATTGTCTTCCCGCCACCCATCGCCCCCTTCGAAGTGGCGCTGATCAATCTCAGCCCCAAGGACGACACGGCCAACGCCAAAGCCGATGAAATCTACAACCAGCTCACCACTGCCGGTATCCAGGTGCTCCTTGACGACCGCGACGAACGCCCCGGCGTCAAATTCAAGGACGCTGACCTGATCGGCTTCCCCATCCAGTTGACGCTCGGCGGCAAAGGCCTGGCCCGCGGCATCGTTGAAACCAAGGACCGCCGCACCAATGAGAAGGGCGAACTCTCGCTGGAAGGTTTCTTCGAGGCCTTCGCCACCTGGCGTGCCGGCGTCCATCAGGGCTGGGGACTGGAGTAGGGGGGAGGAGAAGACTGGGACGCTGTCCCGGACCCTGCCGGGACGCTGTCCCGGACCCTGCCAGGACGCTGTCCTGGACCTGCCGGGGGGATCATCCCCCCGGACCCCCGGATGGGGCGGCGGGAGTGCGGGAAGCGGGTCGGGAGGATGTGCTGCGGCGGGTGACTGCCGAGAATGGGGTGCGCCGTTGGGGCCGATACGACCGTCGCTGGCGCGCCGGTCGCACCGGCCCCAACGGCGTACCCCAAGTTGCCCTCGGTCCCGAAGCGGGGCCGACAGGTTCGCGCAAGAGCGACCAGACAGGGGGCACGGTTGTGCGAGTGATGACGACAGGTTAGGGAATACAGACCCTGAAGACCTGAGAAGATGTGTGGGGCCACGGCAGTGAAGCGAATGCTCGTGTCGCGAGGGTTGTCTGGAGGGTGTGTTGTGCGGCTCTGGTCCCTTTTGCAAAGTGCTTTCGATTGATAGGATTTACTGACCTTTTGCTGGCTTAACGCAGTGGCGCAAATGGCCGGCCATTCCCCTGTAACCCCTTGAAAAGTTTTTGGGGAGGGTGGGGGTCCGGGGGAGGGAACCCTTTTTTCCAAAAAAAAGGTTCCCTCCCCCGGTTCGTCTCCCAGTCTCACGGACACAATTAATGCCCCATGTGTTTGAAGTCGGTGAGCTGACGCGGTCCTTGAAGGACGTGGTCGAGTCGGAGTTCCCCTTTGTCTGGGTGCGCGGGCAGGTGGTGAATTTGTCGCGTCCGGGGTCCGGGCATTTTTATTTTTCCTTGCGCGACGCCGAGGCCTCGTTGGCCGTGGTCTGGTTTCGCGGCGCCCAGGCCGGCCGGGTATCGGCGGGCGGGGAGCGCTATGATCCGCTGACCGGCGAAGTCCTGGACCGGCCGTTGGCGGAACTGCTCAGCGACGGCATGGAGATCATGGTAGCCGGGCGGCTCACGGTCTATGCCCAGCGCGGCGTCTACCAGCTGGTGGCCGAGGTGGTGCAGGAGGTCGGGGCTGGCCGGTTGTGGCTGGAATTTGAGGCGCTCAAAAAGGATCTGGCGGCCAAGGGCTATTTTGAGACGGCCAGGAAGCGGCCGCTGCCGCCGCATCCTGGCCGGGTGGCGGTCATAACGGCCCCGGCCGGGGCTGCGGTGCGTGATTTTATCCGTATCGGCCGCGAGCGCGGGCATGGGGCGCAGGTCCGGGTCTATCCAACCTTGGTGCAGGGAGACGCCGCCCCGGCCGGCATCGTGCGGGCCATGCTGCGGGCTGTGGCCGACGACTGGGCCGAGGTGTTGGTGCTCATCCGCGGCGGCGGTTCGTTGGAAGACTTGTGGGCTTTTAACACGTTGGACGTGGCTCGGGCCATCTTTGCCTCGCCCGTGCCGGTCCTGACCGGTGTCGGCCATGAAGTGGACGTGACCATCGCCGACATGGTGGCCGATGTCCGTGCGGCCACGCCCTCCCATGCTGCCCAGCTCTTGTGGCCTGAGCGCGAGCAGTTGGCCCAGCGCCTGGATGACGCCGAAATGGCCCTTCGCCGGCTGGCTTCGCAACTCCTGGCGACCCGGGAGCGGGAGCTGGCTGTTTTGGCCCGGGGACTGTCCTGGTTGTCGCCGGCGCGGCGGCTGGCCCGGCTGGACGAGGCCTTTGCCGGCGCAACCGGGCGGCTGGCCCGGGCCGGGACTGGCTACCTGGACGCCATTGCCCGGCGCTTGGACGATCTGGAGGCCCGGGTGTCCCGACGTTTTGACGCCCAGAGCCTGGATGTCCGGGAGCAAACCCTGGACCGACGTCTGGAACGACTGACGACGGCAGCCAGGATGTATCTGGCCGACCGTGAGCGGCGACTGGAGTTGGCCCAGGCGCATCTGGCCGGCCTGGACCCGACCGGACCGCTGGCCCGGGGCTACAGCCTGACGACAGTTGCCCGCACCGGGAAATTTCTGCGCCGGGAAGCCGATGTGCGCCCCGGCGACAAGCTCGACATCATGGTGTATGAAGGCCGCGTCCGGGCCGTTGTGTCGGAAAACCGGCCGGATGCTGGAGAAAAGCCTTGAGCGTGAAAGAAGAATCCTTTGAAAAGGCCCTGGAGCGTTTGGAGCGCATAGCCGTGCGCCTGGAAGCCGGCGACGTGCCGCTGGAAAAGGGCGTGGCCCTGTACAAAGAGGGCATGGGGCTGGTGGGGACCTGCCGCAAGCGGCTGGAGGCCGCCCGGATGGAAATCGCCCTGGCGGGCGAGGACGGGACGTTGCGGCCCTTTGACGTGAAAGACGACGAGGGGACCGGCGCTGCCGGTCCGGTCGGGGAGGCGTTGTGACGGTGAAGGAACGGTTGGCTGCGTTGGCGGCCGAGGTCGAGGTTTATTTGCGGGAGCGGTTCGGTGTGCGGATGCGGGAACGCGGCGTGCCGGAAAATCTGCTTTCCGCCATGGAATATTCCCTGCTGGCCGGCGGCAAGCGCCTGCGGCCGGTCCTGTGCCTGACCTTTGCCGAACTTTTCGAGGCCAAGCGGGCCAGGGTCATGCCTTTTGCCGCCGGCTTCGAGCTTATTCACACCTATTCCCTTGTTCATGACGACCTGCCGGCCATGGACGACGACGATCTGCGTCGCGGCCGGCCGTCCAATCATAAGATTTACGGCGAAGCCGGGGCTATCCTGGCCGGCGACGCCTTGTTGACCGAGGCCTTTGGTTGCATGGGCCGCGCCTGGCCGGGCGTTGGCGCTGAACTGGTCCTGCCGGCCTTGTCCGAAGCGGCCCGGGCCGCCGGGGCAGCCGGCATGGTCGGCGGCCAGGTCCTGGACATGGACTACACCGCCCGAGAGGGCGTGACCCTGGCCGAACTGGCCCGGATGCAGACGCTTAAAACCGGTGCGCTCATCACGGCCTCCTGTGTCTGCGGGGCGATTCTGGCCGGCGCAGGCGAGGAGGGTGTGGCTCGAACCCGGGAATACGGCGAGGCCATTGGCGCGGCCTTTCAGATCGTCGACGATATTCTTGATGAGATCGGCGACGCCGCCACCCTGGGCAAACCCGTGGGCAGCGACCGGGAGCAGGGCAAGAACACCTACCCGTCCATGATCGGTCTTGACGAAAGCCGCCGGCTGGCCGAGGACCGCGTAGCCGCCGCCGTGGCCGCCCTTGAGCCGTATGTGGGCGAGGCCGCCGATTTTTTACGGGATCTGGCCCGCTACATCGTTGTCCGGGTGCAGTGACGGTTGCAAGCCTCGGCAGGGACAAGGAAAAAACGCAATGACGGCAATGAGCGACGCGGCCCTTCACATCCTCACGCGCATCAAGCATCCGCATGACGTGGCCGGTCTTTCCGCCGAGGAAAGGACCGTGCTGGCCGACGAGATCCGGCAGGTCATCATCGGCACGGTATCCATGAACGGCGGCCATCTGGCCCCGTCGCTGGGGGTTGTGGAACTGACGCTGGCCCTGCTTGCCGCCTTCGATCCCGGCAGGGATAAACTTGTCTGGGACGTCGGGCATCAGGCCTATGCCTACAAAATTCTGACCGGCCGTCAGGAACAGTTTCACACCCTGCGAACCATGGGCGGGGTCAGCGGCTTTCCGCGTCCGGCCGAGAGCCCCTTTGATCACTTCGGCGTCGGCCACTCCAGCACCTCCATCTCGGCCGCCTTGGGGCTGGCCATGGCCCGGGACCGCAAGGGTGAGGACCACGACGTGGTGGCTATTATCGGCGATGGTTCCATGACCGCCGGTCTGGCCTACGAGGGACTGAACCAGGCGGGAGGGTGGGGCGGACGGCTCATTGTCGTACTGAACGACAACGAAATGTCCATCTCCAAAAACGTCGGGGCGCTCTCGCTCTTTTTAAGCCGCAAGCTTAACCAGCGCTGGGTCAAGCGGCTCAAAAAGGACATGGAAAGCTGGATCAGTTCCTTGCCCTACGGCGGCGACCTCATGGGCTATGTCCGTCGCGGCGAGGAGTCGTTTAAGAGCTTTTTCACGCCCGGAATGCTCTTTGAGGCGTTTCGGTTCAATTATCTTGGTCCCATCGACGGGCACAATACCGAGCGGCTCATTGAGGTCTTCAAGGAAGTCAAAGACATTGAGGGACCGGTGCTGGTCCATGTGCTGACCAAGAAAGGACGCGGCTACGAGCCGGCCGAGAACAATCCCACCTATTTCCACGGCGTGGGCTGCTTTGAGCCGGAAACCGGGCTGGTGGAAAAAGTCGGGGTCTGCGCCCCGAGCTACACCCAGGTTTTTGGCGAGGCCTTGCTCGCTTCGGCCAAGGCCGACCCCCGGGTCATGGCCATCACGGCCGCCATGCCCGAGGGCACGGGGCTGTCGCGTTTTGCCACGGAACTCCCCGAACGCTTTGTGGACGTCGGCATCTGTGAGCAGCATGCCGTGACCTTTGCCGCCGGACTGGCCATGGCCGGCTACAAACCGGTCGTTGCCATCTATTCCACCTTCATGCAGCGCTCCTACGACCAGATTGTCCATGACGTGTGCCTGCAAAATCTGCCCGTGACCCTGTGCCTCGACCGGGGTGGGCTGGTAGGCGAGGATGGAGCCACCCATCACGGGGCTTTTGATATTTCCTATCTGCGTCACATCCCCAATCTTGTTTTCATGGCCCCGGGCAGCGAAGCCGAACTGCCGGCCATGCTGGCCACCGCCCTGGCCCATGACGGTCCGGTCGCCATTCGGTATCCCCGCGGGGCCGGCGTGGGCCTGCCCGTGCCCGAGGTCGTCGAACCGTTGCCCCTCGGCCAGGGTGCGATGGTGCGCGAGGGAAGCGATGCCCTGATCGTTGCCATCGGCAGCCGGGTCATGCCGGCCGTGGCGGCTGCCGATGCCCTGGCCGCCGAGACGGGCAGGGAAGTGGCGGTGTTGAACGCCCGTTTCATCAAGCCATTGCCCGAAGCGCAACTCCTTGCCCTGGCCGGCCGCTATCCACTGTGGCTGACGGTCGAGGAAAATGTGCTTCAGGGGGGCTTTGGCGCGGCCGTACTGGAATTGCTCTCCGACGCCGGGGCACTCTCCGGGTTGACCGTACACCGGCTGGGCCTGCCCGACGCCTTTGTGGAGCATGGCGGACAAAATGCCCTGCGGGCGCTTTGCGGCATTGACCAAAACGGCATCAAGGCTGCCCTTGTTCGCCTGCTTGCGGTGTAGCCAGGCCTCGTCGGCCAAGCGTCCGGGGAGGGACCTGGACTGGCTGACCGCCGTCCCCTTTGCTCACCGGGGCCTCCATGGCCCGGATACCGGCCCGGAGAACTCCCTGCCGGCCTTTGCAGCCGCCTGTGACGCCGGATACGGCATTGAATGCGACGTGCGGCTTCTGGCCGACGGCGGCGTTGTGGTCTTTCACGACCGCGGCCTGAACCGTCTGACCGGACAGGCCGGCCCTCTCGACCAGCTGACCTGCGCTGATCTGCCCCGCCTTTGTCTTTTGGGCTCCGGGGAGCACCCGCCGCTGTTGGCCGAGGTCTTGTCCCTGGTGGCCGGCCGGGTGCCGCTGTATATCGAACTCAAGTCTCAGGGCCGGGCGGGGCGTCTGGAACAGGCCGTGGCCGCCCTGTTGGCCGGGTACTCCGGCCCGGTGGTCGTGGCCTCGTTTCATCCCTGGTCGCTGGCCCGTCTGGCCTTCCTGGCCCCGGAGCTGCCGCGCTGCCTCATTGCCTGCGATTTTGCCGACGCACCGGCCATGGGCCGGCTCAAGCGGTTCGCCTATGCCAATCTGTTCCATGCCGCCATAGCCCGACCCCACTGTATTGCCTATGGCTGGCGGGGACTGCCGCATGGACCGGTCGCTCTGGTCCGATGGCTTGGATGGCCGGTTCTGCTCTGGACGGTGCGATCGAGAGAGGATAGAGTCAAAGCCTTGCGTCATGGGGACAACATTGTTTTCGAGGGCTTTTTGCCCACGTCCCCGGGTGCCATTGAGGAGCGGGCCGACCAAGGCGACGGTCCCGCCCGGGAATAACCCAAGGAGTTAGAATGTCTTCCATATCCCGTTTCATGGAAACCAATTTCCGTCACTTCAACGCCCGCGAGACGCTCGATGCGGCCAAGGCCTGGAACGATCTGTTGGGCCGGGGCGGCAAGATGTTTCTCACCATGGCCGGCGCCATGAGCACCTGTGAATTGGGTATTTCCCTGGCCGAGATGATCCGCCAGGACAAGGTCCATGCCATCAGCTGCACCGCCGCCAACCTTGAAGAGGACCTGTTCAACCTCTTTAATCATAACGAATACAAGATGGTCCCCGAGTACCGCGACCTTTCGCCCGAGGCGGAAAAGGCGCTGTACGACCAGGGATTCAATCGGGTTACGGATACCTGCATTCCCGAAGGCGTCCTGCGCCAGGTGCAGCGCCGCATCTCCAAGCTGTGGGCCGCCGCTGCCGATTCCGGCAAGCCCATGTTCCCGTACGAATACATGTACGCCCTGCTGGATCAGCCCGACATCGAGCAGTTCTTCCAGGTCCCCAAGGAGCACTCCTGGGTGCTGGCGGCCAAGGAAAAGGGCCTGACCATCTATTCCCCGGGTTTTGAAGACAGCACGCTTGGCAATATTTTTTGCGCCGAAGTGATTCTGGGCAACGTCAAGAGCCACAGCGCCATCCGCACCGGCACCGAGCAGATGGAAGTCCTGGCTAAGTGGTACACCGAGCAGGGCAAGGCCGGCACGCCCATCGGCTTTTTCCAGATCGGCGGCGGCATTGCAGCCGATTTTCCCATCTGCGTCGTGCCCATGCTCATTCAGGACCTGGAGCGGGAAGACACGCCGTTTTGGGCCTACTTCGCCCAGATCGGCGATTCCACCACGTCGTATGGCTCCTATTCGGGTGCTGTGCCCAACGAGAAGATCACCTGGGGCAAGCTCGACATCGACACGCCCCGATTCATGATCAACTCCGACGCCTCCATCGTGGCCCCGTTGATTTTTGCCTACGTGCTGGGATGGTAATTTGAGAAAAGTCTTTGCTTTCGGGCAGATCGGGCGTAAGTTGGCTCAAATCCCTCTGGTTTCGACCCGCACGGCGCGGGTGCCATAGGCCTGAAACCGCCAAACATGGAGGAGAGGATGAGCAACTTCACCGAGGCCGATTTGCCGGTCAGCATTGACCACGAACAAATGGTCACGCTTGGCGACGGGACGACCATCCGTTTCGAAACCAACGGCGAGGCCAAGGACGTCTACATTGGCGACGCCTTCACGGCCACAACACAGCTCTTTCCGGGTAACGACTTTTTTGTCGATGCCGGCGGCAAGACCTTCAAAGTGACAGCCGAATTCGAAGACGTTGTCACGGTCAGTGCCGCCTAGATTCGTTTTCGCGCCGATACAGGCCGGGGGCTTCGGTCCCCGGCTTTTTTTATGCTCGGGGACGGTGGGGCGGGTCCGGGGGCAGTGCTGCCTCCGGGGCTGAAAGCCTCCGGCGGGAGGCTTTCAGAGCGAAAACCGGGTAGGAAGAAGCGGTTCTTGCGCCAAGCGCCGTTAAGCAGCTTTTTCTCGACTGTCTTCGGGCGCGGCGGCCAGATGGTCAAGAATCAGCCCGTAAAAACCGATGTCGCTGTCGGTCTGATGATGCCAGCCCAGATGGTTGCCGCAACTGGCGCACAGGGCCATCTGCCAGTAGCCATCTTCCTGATGGCCGAAATCCAGGGCGAAATGCCCGGCGGACAGGCATCCCGGAGCCAGGGAAAAACAGCCGATTTCCTGATCGATGCCATACTCGGTGGGCACGGCATGACGATGGGAGCCGTGGACGGCGATTCGCAGGCTGGAGTGCGTGATGTCCTCGCCGCAATGAGCGCAGACCATGCGATCGGCTGTGGCCAGAGACGGATTATTGAAGATCGGCTTCACGGGCTCTGCCGGCCCGCTCGCATCCTCCTCCCAGGAAAGGCTGATGGGCGGAGTCGTGGGGATAAGCGTCAGGTGTTTGTTCATGTTTGCACCCTCCCGGGTGGCCTGGGTGCATTGTCGGCGCACCCGTCTTGGCTTTGCGGTCAAAGAGGCAATTTCCTACTTGCTTGGTCAAGTTTAAGATAGGCAGCCATCGGAATCTGGCAAGCTGTCCGGGCAACCTACTTGAAACTCCACCAAGCATAAATCAGACCAAATTGTCCGTTTTGCGACGCAGGCGCTCGGGAATGAGTCCGAAAAAAAAACCGCCGTCGGCATTGCGAGCATAGCGCCAGCCCAGATGCAGACCGCAGCGCGCACAGATGGCCACCTGCCAGCCCGTGTCTGGAAACCAGGAAAAATCCAGGCTGATCGGACCAACCGTGACACAACCTGGAGCGGCTGCAAAACACTCGACGCGAAACACCTGCCCGTAAGGATTGGCAAAAACGTGGGAGTGTGAACCGGACACCGGGATACGCCAAGCATCGGCTGTGATCGGAAGGCAGCACTGGGCGCATACCAGTTTCGGCGTCGTGACATCCTGTGCAGGAGCAAGCGCGGCATCCCAGGCCGGAACGGCGACCTCCCCGGGCTCGTCCGGTTGCCGGCGCAGGCAAAGGACGGCAGGGGAGATTGGTTGGAGAGTCCGAAGAATTTGCATATACCAGGGGCTGGTTATACACTCCGAAGAAATCGTCAACCCGGCTTACCGCACAAAATTGTCGCAGCCGGCTTCAAAGTTGTCGCCATGCGCCAATACCTCGGCCATCTCGCCGCCGCCGACCCGCTGCACAGCTATCTGCGTGACGTCATTTTGCCGCAATTGGCGGCCACCGACCGTGAGCCCCGGTGGCGGGTGTACCGCATCTCACCGGCCAGCGACGTCTACTTGTATGAAGACAAATGGACCCAGGCCACAGTTGTGGGAAAATTTTACGCCCATTTGAGGGGTTTAAACGGCAGCAACGCGCCCCAGTCCGCCGAGAATGAGCGTCGTAACCTGGATTTTGCCCGAAGCCTTGGCCTTGATGCCCTGCCGGACTATGTGGTCCGTCCCCTGGGCGTCAACCCGAGCCTGGGCGATCTGCTTGTCATCGAACATGTCGCTGGCGAACAACTCGACAGTGTCATCGAAGCTGCAGCCGGCAGCGGCCGTGGCGAACGGCTGTTTCGCAAGCTCTCCGGGCTGGCCCGTTTCTTCGCCCGCCTGCACAACGCCACCGCTGGTCCGGAACAGGTCGATTTTGCCAGAACCCAAGGCTACTACGACCGGGTGGTCGGGTATCTGGCCGCCAATGCCGGCATTTCCGCCCGCCGAATCGACCGGCTGCGGGAGCTCGGGCATGGCTACGCCGGTCGGGCCGCCATGTGGCAGGATGTGCAGGTGGCAGTGCACGGCGACGCCACGCCCTCCAATTTCCTGTTCGGGCGAGGTCAGGATGTATACGCCATCGACCTTGAGCGGATGCACCGTGACGACCGTATCTACGACGTGGGGCGGCTTTGCGGCGAACTCAAACACTGCTTTTTGCAGATGACCGGCGACATTGACCGGGCCGAGCCGTTTGTCGGCCATTTCTTGTGGGAATATGCCGGGCATTTCCCGGACCGCGAGCGTACTTTTGCGGCGTTGACCGCCCGGCTGCCGTTTCACCTGGGCCTGACCCTCCTGCGCATTGCCCGCAACGCCTGGTTGGAGGATTGGTACCGCAAACGCCTGGTCCATGAGGCCAAAGTCATTTTGCTCGGAGGGCTCACATGATCGTTCGGGGAATCATCTGCGATGTGAACGGCACGCTCATCGACATCAACACCGACGAGGGCAACGAGCAGATCTACCGCTCCATCAGCCACCTGCTCAAATACTACGGCATTCGCACCAGCCGGGGTGATGTGCGCGAGGGCTATTATCAGATCCTCAAGGAGCAGCGGCGGGCGGGCGGGGAGCAGTTTCCGGAATACGACGCCGTGGCCGTGTGGCGGGAGTTTCTCGCCAGCCGCCTGGCCCGCAGCGGGGCAGAGCTTCCCAAAAACAAGCTGGCCCAACTGCCGCATTTTCTGGCCGAGCTCTACCGGGGCATCTCGCTCAATCGCCTGGAGCTCTATCCGGACGTGCGCGAGGTTCTGGACGAATTGCGTCAGCACTATCGCTTGGCCGCCCTGTCCGATGCCCAGACGGCCTGGGCCGTGCCGGAGATGCAGATGGTCGGCTTGGCCGAGTATTTTTTCCCGATTGTTGTTTCCGGCGACCTCGGCTACCGCAAACCCGATCCGCGCATCTTTGCCCTGACCCTGCGGCGGATGCATCTGCGCCCCGAAGAAGTGGTCTTTGTCGGCAACGATATGTACCGGGATATTTATGGAGCCCGGGAGGCCGGAATGCGGACGGTCTTTTTTGCCAGCGGCCAGGGGCAGCAGCAAATGGACGGCGTTGCCGCCCATTACAATATCTACCGCTTCGGCGAACTGCGAAACGCCATCCGATTTTTTGAGGAACAACCCTGATAACTGGGAGTCTGCTTGTCAGCCCCGTCGTCCGGACGCATGCGTGTCGCCCTGGCCCGACGCAAAACGGGCCAGGGCGACACATGCACAGGGGCTAAAATTATTCGCCCATTTCCGTGAACCCTTCCATCTCCTTGTGCTTTTTCCAGGAGATTTCGAGGGCGAACTTCTCTTTGTCTTTCTTCTGCGAGGCCTTCATATCCACATTGACCAGCACCGACGGGTGTAGGGTCAGGGATTCCTCCCCGGCCGCAATGGTGACCAGTCCGGCCTTCATATCAGTCGCCAATTTTTCCAGATTGGCGATGACTTCCGTGATCTGCATCACGCCTTCGACCTTGATCTTGCTCTTGTCCTTTTCCATGCGCGGCTCCTTTGGCTGTGCGACGTCAGCCGATGATTTCAAACGTGATCGAACGGCCCTGGGCCAACCGAACAGACCCTTGGCGTTTGACGATAAAGGCCACAAGCGGCTTCAAAGCCTCCATGTGTAGTCGTAATTCCGGCAGTCGGCTGCGAAAGAATTCCCCGTTATCAGTAAGAGTGAGCACATGGCGATCGCCGCCGTGCGCCCGCAACCGGACCGTCAGCACGGGAAGTTGTCCGGCGGTTTCCCCCGGACGCCAATCCGGACCTTGCGCAAGCTCCATCGGCGTCACGATTCGTTGCAGGGCATGGCTGAAATAAAAGAGTTTTTCCACCGGCAAGGCAAAGGTCTCAGGATCGACTTCCACCCGCAAAACAGCTTCTCCCTCAGGGAGCAACCCTTCCAGAACGCCGCGCAAAAAGACCTCCACCGGATGCGCGCCCTGGTCCGGGGCGGCAGGCGCAGCTTGGGACGGGCAGGGACCCGGGGAAGCGACGAGCCCGGCCGCCGTCCCGGACGGGGCATCCGCTTGCGCCGTTTCGGACGCAGCCGCAGTCGGCGTTTCGGCCGGGTCGGGCAGCGTCGTCTGGTCGGACGCGTCGTCCCCTCTAGGAAGGCCAGGAGCTGCTGGCGACAGCCCTAAAGCCGGGGGTGGGGCGGTAGCCTGTCCGGTTGGGCTGGGCGCGTCCGTCTTGGCGGGTGCAGCCGCAAAGACCTGCTGGCCGTTGCCCGGGGCGGCCGGCTCAGGCTGCCGGATCAGATCGTTTGTCAAGGTGGTTGGCGGTGCGTTTTGTTCGACCGCGTCTGGTTGTGGGGCGGCTTTGGCCCGGGACGGGGATTTGCGTTTTGTCGCGGCTGGTTGTTTGGCCGCAGGTTTGGCTGTGCCCTGCAAGGGGTCGCGGCCGAGTCTGGAACGGGTAGCCATGTGCAACGTCCTTATCTGGCGATGCCGCTTGCCCCGGGTAGGGGAGCAAGGTTGAGCCGAGCCGCCGCTTCCCGGCACACTCTGGCGAAATCCGAAGCTCCGGCGCTGCGCGGCGCATACTGAAAAATGTCCTGCCCAAAGCTCGGCGCTTCAGCCAGGGCGATGTTTTCGCGAATGACGCCGGCAAAGGCCAGGCCGGGAAAATGCTCGGCCACAGCGCCCTGCACCTCGCGGTGCAGGCGCTTTTGGCTGGAAAAACGGTTGAGCACGATGCCGACCACGGTGGGAGCCAGATGGTCGGCTGAAAGACCGGCCAGGGTGTCCATGAGCCAGGCCAAGCTTTGCATGGCCAGAAAGTCCGGGGTCATGGGGACGATGACGCCGCTTGCCGCAGTGAGCGCCTGTCGGGCCAGAGGACCAAGGTGGGGCGGACAGTCGATGATGACCAAATCAAAGCCGGTCGCGGCGGCCAGAGCCTGACGCAAGCGGTTGTTGCCAGGATTCTCGATGGCCAGGGGAGACTCGGTTGCAGCCAACGCGGCCGAGGCGGGCACAACCATGCACGAGCCTGCCCTCGCCATGGCCGCGTCAAGGGGGAGGCGGCCGGTCAACACTCCGGCCAGTCCGCCGTTGTCGCCGCTCGGGGAGGTCAGGCCTAGAGAGACGCTCAGATGGGCTTGAGGATCGGCGTCCACAGCCAGAATGCGCCAACCAAGCCGGGCCAGTCCGGCCGCCAGATTGACGGAGCAAGTTGTCTTGCCAACACCCCCTTTGTGGTTGAGGCAGGCAAGGCAAGGCGTTTGCGGAACTGTGGCATCCATGGGGAAACCATGCCCAGGCGCCGTTACAATTTGACGACAGCTCGGGGATGACGGCTGGTTCGACGCAGCAAAGTCACCAAGCAGTCATGGAGCCGCATTGAGAAGATGGCTAACAGACAAGGAAGAAATCCACTTCAAGGACTGGCATGCCTATTTTCAAAATCCTTCATCGTCGGGGCCGGCCCCGGCAGGTGGTACTGCAGCTCACCGACCGTTGCAACGCCCGTTGCGTCCAATGCGGCATGAATGTCTTAAACACCGGTCCTCGCGGGGATATGGCCGTTGATACGGCCAAACGGATTATCGATCACTGCGTCCGACTGGGGGTTTCCGCGCTGTCCTTCACGGGCGGCGAACCGCTGTTGACCGGTCCGCTGCTCTCTGAACTGTTGTCCTATGCCGGCCGGGCCGGCATTGAATATCTGCGAACCGGCACGAACGGCTCCCGTTTTGCCCACCCTGAGGCCCCGGATTTTCACGACCGGGTGACGCGGCTGGCCGAGGGGTTGGCCAGCACCCCGGTGCGCAACTTCTGGATCAGCCTTGATTCGGCCGATGCCGGCGTTCATGAGGCCAATCGCGGCTTTCCGGGCATGGTGGAAGGCATACGGCAAGCTCTGCCGATTTTCCACGCGCATGGCCTTTATCCCACAGCCAATTTGGCTCTGACCCGGCTCATGACCGGTGAAGTCCCTTTGGAGGCGGCAAGCGCCGAACAGTTTTACGAAAAAGCCTGCCATGGGCTATCGGTCTTTTTCCAGACGGCTGCCGACCTCGGCTTCACCATGGCCAATTGCTGCTATCCTATGAGCGACGCGGATCAGCAAAAGGGAGCCCAGGCGGTCTATGCGGCCACTGCGGCCGATGCCCGGGTGACCTTTGCCGACTGGGAAAAACGGGCGCTCTTTCAGGCCGTGCTGGATACCGTGCCCCGCCATCGGGGAGCGCTGCGCATATTCACGCCTCGTTGCGCCGTTTCCACTCTGGTGCGCCAATATGCCGGCGAGGAGCCAAGCGGTCGGCCCTGTCTGGGCGGGGTGAGCTTTTTGTATGTCGACCGGTTCGGAAACGCCTTTCCGTGCGGCTATCGCGGGACGGAGAACCTTGGGCCGTTTTGGGAGCTTGGCGAAGACCGGTTGGACGGCAAAGCCCACTGCCGGGCCTGCGATTGGGAGTGTTTCCGCGACCCGAGCGAACTACTTGGACCGCTGGGCGATCTGGCCGCCGGTCCGGCCGGATGGCTGTCCCTTGCCCGGGGAGACATCCGGCAACTTGGCCTGTGGCTCAGCGACCTGCGCTATTTCGCCGCCTGCGGTCAGTTTGACGGACGCCGCCCCCCCGATCTCGCCAGGCTGGCCCGCTGCCAGTAGGACGAGTTGGTCCTTCAACTCGTCCTGTTGCGAGCGTTTCCAGGCGCTTTGCATACAACACAGGCAAGGTCCGAGTGGCTCGCTGGCATCCTGCGGCAACCATCCTGGTTGCCAACCGGGATTCGATGTCTCCGGGCCGTCTGCATCCTTGGCCCTCTCGTCCTCGGTGGCTGCCCTATTGCAGCCACCCGGCAATGCGCTCCCGGTTATTCCAGGGAGCCGCGGCATGCCAAGACGCCAAGCATCGTTATCCGATCTTCACCATGCCCTGCGGATTGCCCTGCGCGTCGATAAGATGCACGCCGCAGGCAATGCACGGATCGTAGGAGTGGACGAGACGCAGTATTTCAAGCGGCTGGGTGGAATCAGCAATAGGTACGCCGACCAGGGCCGCTTCCACGGCGCTTGGCAACCCCTTGGCGTCCCGGGGGCCAAAGTTCCAGGCCGAGGGGACCACCATCTGATAGTTCTTGATCTTGGCGCTGCCGTCCGTGGAGAACCAATGGCCCACGGCGCCGCGCGGAGCCTCGCCGATGCCGATACCCGTGACGTTGGCCGGTACGGCCTTGCCGGTAAACGTGGCGGTATTCCCTGCCTTGATATTGTTTTGCAGGGTGGTCAACCAGCCGGTCATGGCTTGACCGATGACCTGGGTTTCGATGGCCCGGGCTGCGGTTCGACCGAGCACCGAAAACATGTCGCTCATGGTCAGGCCAAGGGTGGAGAGCAGGGAATCCACAGCCGCTTTGACCTGGGTCTGCCCCTTGCCATACGCCACCAGTACCCGGGCCAGAGGACCGACTTCCATGGGTTTCCCCTGGTAACGAGGGGCCTTGAGCCATGAGTAATCAGCGTTTTGGTCGTAACCGGTATACGACGGGCTTGTGACGCCGGTGGTCGGATTTTGCGGCGTGGATTTGGTATACCAAGCCCGGGATACGTCTTCGGTGATGTCGGCCAGATTCACGGCCGCGACGTTGGCGACATCCTTGTTGAGGATCACGCCGCCGGGCAGCAGACAGTTGCCTGTGCCATAGGTGTCCAGCGGGAATTCGCCATACGCCAGCATGTTCTCGAAGCCGCCGATCTTGGCATATTCGGGATACTGGCCAGCGAGGTAGACAACATCGGGGATGTAGAACTGGTTGATGAAGTCGTTGGTGGCCGTCAGCAGCGAACTGAAACTGGTCATGTTAGCCGCCACATAGATTTCCGCGCCGGAGGTGATGCCGCCCGGCGCAACCGCGTGGGGGTGGGGGTTTTTCCCGGCGAAAAGAGCCATCATCTTGGCGGTGTCGGCCTGCTGGCGCAAGGCCTGGAGATAGTGGGCCACAAACAGCAGGTTGGCTTCGGGGCTGAGCTTGTAGGCGCTATGCCCCCAGTAACCGGCGGCAAAAGGCCCCAATTGGCCGGAGTCGACCAGGGATTGCAGTTTGGCCTTGACAGCAGCGAAATCCATGGCCGGGGCTGCCGGCGAAATCTGTCGGGCCAGGGTTTGGGTGGCGTTGGGATCGGCCTTAATGGCTGCGGTCACATCGACCCAGTCCAGGGCGTGGAGATGATAGAAATGAACGATGTGATCATGGAGAAACTGGGTGCCGTTGATCAGATTGCGCACAATCTGGGCATCGACGGGCACGGTCAGCTGCATGGAGTTTTCAATAGCCACGCTCGAGGCTTGCAAATGCACGTAGGTACACACGCCGCACAAACGCTGGGTGATCAAGGGGGCGTCCCGGGGGTCGCGGCCGGCCAGGATCAGCTCGATACCCCGAAACAGGGTGGCTGAGGACCAGGCATCGGTGATGACCCCTTCCTTCACCTGGGTGTCGATGCGCAGGTGACCCTCAATACGAGTAATGGGATCAAGGGTGATTTTGGCCGTGGCTTTGTTTGTATTGGTCGAATCACTCAGGAGCAGATTGAGTGCGGGAGCAATCTTGACAGAGTTTCCGACAGTGCTTGGATTCAGTATGCCAGCCATATAAATTCTCCTTCAGATCCTTGTGTATTAATCGTCGCCGGGGATGAATTTGATCGCCCCGTACTTTGAGGCGAAGTCTGTTACAAAAGACGAAGTATAAAAGGGCTTGAAGGCGTCCCAGAAGTTTGGTTCGGTGCAGCCGATGCAGTGGGCGCAGGCCTGAATGTCCCAGGAAGTCCCTTCATTGTATTTGATCGTCTTGCAATTGTGATACGTTTTCGGTCCTTTGCAACCATAGTCGAGAAGACAGCCGTGGGGTTTTTGGCACTCATGGACGCGTTTTCCATAGGCAAACGTCGGGCGTTTCTTGGAATCGAGGGCCGGCAGGGTGCCTTTGAGCAAATAGTTTACGATGACGCCGGCCAGATTGTAGGGGTTGGGCGCGCAACCGGGAATGTTGACCACAGGCACGCTGCCAAGGGACACGGCGTCGGAGACGCCCTTGGCCCCGGTCGGGTTGGGCGCGGCCGCAGCCAGACCACCGAAGGCGGCACAGTTGCCGTAGGCGATGACCGCCTTGGCCTTGGGCAGGATACGCTGGGCCACAGACAGCATGGTCTCTCCGCCGACAGTCCCGTAGACGCCGCCTGCGGCTGTGGGAATGGAACCTTCGACGATGGCGAAAAACTGGCCCGGGTTGGCATCCACCACCGAGTCGCGGTGGCCACTGGCGGCCAGACCGGCGGCAGCCATGATGGTCTCCTGGTAGTCCAGGGAGATGGTGTTGAACATGAGGTCTTCGGGATAAGGACTGGTCATGCGCAAGAAGGATTCGCTGCATCCAGTGCACTCGGAGAAATTGAGCCAGATAACTGGCGGACGCGATCCGGCCAGGGCTCGGGCCACGGTCACGGCTCCGTCCAGGCCCAGTCCCATGGTCACGGCCACGGCGGTGCAGAATTTGAGGAATGAACGTCTGGACATGCCGGCGGGGGTGGGGGCGTCCTCCGGTGTGGCGATCAAATTATCAATTTTCATGCATACCTCCGGCGTGCAATTTTTCGGTGGTTCCGCCCTGAAGCATTCGGACGCGCTGCGCTCCTGGGGTCACTAATGGTATCGGATGGATACCTATTCCATACCTAAGACATATGAATTTAAGGCACATTTTGCTAATCGTTTGCACTGCAAACAATTTCTATGCAACCCTAGTCAAGAAGCAGCTTCATTTTTCTAAATCCGAAGTGAATATTATTTCAGAAGATAGTTAATAGTATGTATTAATTTCCCCTCAGTCTTCCCACTGCAGGCTAGACGAGACAGACATCTTGAGAAGGGCAGGGTGTCATGGCACGCTCTGTTTGCAATCAACATGAGGGTGTCCACAGGTCACTGCCGGAGGCATCCCCCAAGGCGTTCCACGCTTTTAGGGGGGGCGTAGCATTGGGAGACTGGAGAGAAACCACACTTTGTGGATTCTGTTGCCTTGGGCTGCGCTACGTCTTCCTGCACTCTGCCGAAAATCTCCTCATGTCACAGGCGGTTGGGCCATATTGGAGCCCTGGTGGCCTGTTCCCCGGGTGCTCCGGAAAAGTCTACTGATTTAGTAGCAAATTTTAAGCCAGCCAAGTAGGGAAATAATTTCCTTTCATTGCTCGGCAAGGGGGGAGGGACTATTTTGAAGTCGATGATGCTGCCAATCTGCTGTTAAGACACAGTAAAATTCCTTCAAGGAAGTCGCTTACAGTGCGAAAAGTGAGCCAGAGGCCAAGGCGTAGCGCACGGCCTGTCTCCAGACGGCGCAGGGGCAGCCGTGGACACGCAAAAGAGTGTATGGAAAGGGAGGAGGCCGTCAGGAATTTGAAGGCCAAAATGTCCTGGCTCGGCGGCGTCATGATCCAGGGCGAAACATCTGGGAGGCAAACGGGCGAAAACCTTGAGGTCTCGGAGAATTAATGAAATGCCCGACCTGGAATCTGTCCAACCTGTTTTTGGGGGGCCTTCGTTGCAGCATTGAATGCCTGTGATGCATTCATGTTTGGGTGTCGTCAGTGCGTCCGCCCGCGCTGGAAATCGGCAGATCTGCTGTCTGGGAATAGCGTGTGAATCAAGCCAGACCCGTGAGCAGCACAGGGAGCGTCAATCTTTTTTTGGGCGGTATGCCCACAATTTTTGATTGCATCTCCCTGTGCAGCAATGACGTGGAGTCACATTCGCTCGACATTCTTTGTGAGGAAACACAACTCGCCAACTTCATTCGTTAATTATTCGTCTTGCTCTTTGTGATGTGACCCATTTCGATCTTCAGCCCGTCCGCACCAAGATTGAGCGACAAGCCTTTGCTGGTCGAGCGCAGCTTCATGACGACACCATTGGAATTTTCAAGCCACTGAACGCCTTTGCCCTCGACAGCAGCATAACCGGCGCGAGCCTGCAGATAGCCGCCCGGGAAATCCTCCATTCGTTTCAGCCCGTAGACTTCTCCGGATGCAGTGATTTTCGATACGCCAAGTCCCCCGACTCCCATACCGCCGACCTTGAAGGGGTATCTGCGCCCATTGAAGGTCAACGTCCCCTTGCCGCCAGAGGCGCTGAGAATGAATCCGCCCTGACCAAATTCCATGACCACATGTCCGGTGGGTTTTCCAAGCTCACCAGCCAGCGCGTGGCCAGGAACCGCGTACAAGGCGCACGCCAGCAGAAGTGATAAACACAGTCCGAGCGAGAGGGAGCCGAGAGCGGGCAGGGCAGGCAGAAAACGTGATTTTACCATGGTGGGCGGCCTTTGGCTTGATGTTTCGAGAACAGGTTTTATGGCAATCACGATACTCCCATTCATCCTGTCTTATCAAGAAATTTGGAGGAACCCAGGCAAGACAGCGGGCGCCATTCGCGAAAGTCATGGGTGGCGGGCAAGAGTGTGCGCGCCATGGGGACGGCTGGTAGTTCTTTAACGCTTGGGCCAGAATCCAAAAAACCGGATAGGGGCAATTCGGTCTCATTCTTGCCTTCGGTCCGGCGCTCTTGAAGAATCGCTGCCCGGATGCCATGACCATCCACGTTGCTGCCAGCCACGTCATGCAAGGGATTCTTGTGGCCGTTTTGGCCCTGGCCCCGTAGCGCCGCTTAGCGGAAGCGGCGTTCTTTGAAAAATGCGTGCTTTTTAAATGGTATAATTATTCCATGGTGGTCTCCTGTGTATGCATGCTACCAAGTTTTCGGGATGCGGCACAAGCCGGCCAGGTGGCAAGAGCGCGGGATTGGAGCCTGGATTATTGGTTCAGGCGGTAGCTGGAAGAGCGGGCGGGCCAGGAGGTTGACGTACGATACAATGGAAGAGTAACTGTGCGAAAGTATATTGAGGAAATAAAAGGATATGCTATGAAGCCATGCAAAGTAATTGTGACATTCTTGATTTTTGTTATTTTTATACAGCTGCCATTGGAAAATGCAGAGGCTCTTAAAGAGAACGATCAAAGACAAATATTGGCCTCAAAAAAAATAAAAGTTGAGGCCAGGAGTAAATTTGTTGATGAGCTTTGCGAATGCGCTGTTGCAGCAAAGATAACAGGCGTGTTGGCCATACAGTTTGATGATATAAAAACACAGAAAATGTCTTCTTTAAGAGTAAATGAATTTCTAAGTGCTGCGAAAGAAGTGATGTCTCCAAAGTACATCGAGGCGAGATATAAATCAATGCTTGTCAAGTTTTTGGATCCAAACAAGCTTAATGATGACTATGCAAATAAATTTATACGAGAGCGTGCGCATATGTGTGGTTATATTATACAGAACAAATATGAGCGACTTCAATATTGGAACGATATAATAGCAAAGCAATGACAGGATGGTGTCTGGAAAGCATTCTTTTCGCTGGTAGAGAATTTTTTATTTTGGTTTGCGATTGTCATTGGAGATGTCTGTCAAAGGGGCCTGGGGAACTTCGAGCCTGGAACGGGCACCCGTCTGGTCGCGGCATGGGGCCGTTTCAATGTCTGTTATCCGTTTTGCCGTGGTCTGATAATCGGTTCCCCGGACAGTGTCCTGGCAGGTGCCTTCAGAGCAACTGGACGACTGCCTTTTTCCTCAACGCCAATCAGGGCGGAGCCAAATGACACGACAATCACGGATATTTGTAAAAAAGTGTACGTTATTTCAGTTGTTTACAAGGACATCGAGTTCGTCTAAACAGTACTGCATCGACGCATCCATTCTGTGACTGTTTTTCCGTCCTGCCTCCAACGGGATTGCGGCTGCGGTGACCCTCTTATACCGAGGCGCATGCCCGGGTGCGAGCGATAGATCCCAAAGTTGTATTCAGGGAAAATGTCCCAGCACATGACGGCAGATCATCCTAACCTCCTGCGGGGGCTTCGCGCCACTCTTATGGGGCTCGTGCTTTTGGCGATCCTGCCGGCATTGGGACTGGCCCTTTATCACGGTCTGACCCTGCGCGCCCACGCCAGGGGCGAAGCCCAGGTGGAAGCCTTGCAGCGCGCCCAGAATCTGGCCGCCAGACAAAAAGTGCACTATGACGCCGTGCGACGCCTTGTCGAGACGCTGGCCGCGACAACCGTCGTCCGCGTCATCGATCCCAAGGGCTGTTCGCAGCTTTTCTCGCAACTCAAGGCCCAATCAGGCGCGGGGCTGGCCAATATCCTGGCCGTTTCGGTCACTGGCGAACCGATCGGCCAGGCGGCGCCCGATGCCGGGGACTTGTTTCCGCCCGAGCATACGCCGATGGGGACGGCGACCTATGCCGCCCGGGGCTGGTTTAAATCGGTCACCCAATCAAAGGCCTGCGTCAGCGAACCGTTCTCCCTGGCCCCCGATGGACAAGCGATGATGACCGTGGCCTGCCCAGCCCTCGGCTGGGACGGGGAGGTCAAAGCCGTTGTCGCCGCGAGCATGACCCTGGAAGCCCTGTCCCAGTCCGCTGCCGCCCTCCTGCCGATAAACGGTGTTGTTGGCGTGTTATCGTCGCAAGGCACTTTGCTGTCCCTTCTTCCCGACGCCTCCGTTTCCCTGGGAGCCACCCTCGCCGCGTCCCCACTCGGCCGCATCGTGTTGGGAAAACAGCGTGGCAGTGCCGAAACAACCGGCCTTATGGGCCAACCCAAGCTCGTCGGGTTCGACTTGCTGTTGCCTGATCTGGCCAATTCACCCACGGTGTTCGTCGAAATCCCTCTGGAAGAGGCCTATGCGGCCTCTACAAAACTGCTGCATGAACAGGCCATGTGGTTGGCCCTGGTCGGCGTCGTCGGTCTTGGCGTCGCCTGGACGCTGGGGTCCAGACTGCTTGTGCGGCCAATCACTTCCATGGTCAACGCGGCCGAGGCTATTGGCCGGGGGGAATTCGCCGTGCGTCTGGCCGGGACCGGCCAAGCCCTGGAATTGGAGCGTCTGAGACGGGCGTTTAACCACATGGCCCAGGGATTGGAAGAACGTCAGATCGATCTAGAAAAAAAGACTGTTGCATTGGAGAATTCCAACAAAGATTTGGAGCAATTCGCTTACGTGGCCTCGCATGACTTGCAGGAACCACTGCGCAAGATCACAAGCTTTGCCGATCTGCTCAACAAACGCTGCGCCGGACAACTCGATGCCAACGGGCTGCGGTATATGGACTATATGGTCGATGGGGCCAGGCGCATGAGCCAGCTTATCACCCATCTGTTGGATTATTCCCGCATAGGCACTCGAGGCAAGACCTTTACCCCTGTTGATCTCAATGTCCCCCTTGATGCGGCCCTGGACAATCTCCAGTTCCCCATTGAAGAAAACGACGCCGCCATTGTCCGTGAACCCTTGCCCGTGGTTACGGCGGATGCAACCCAGCTCTGCCAACTTTTCCAAAATCTGATTGGCAACGCCATCAAATATCGAAGCATAGCCGCCCCGGCCATTCGCGTAGCAGCGACACACCGGGACGGAGCCTGGGTCGTCTCGGTCGGGGACAATGGACCAGGCATCGCCCCGCAGCACCATGAACGGATATTTCGCATGTTCCAGCGTCTCCAGGCCGACCGGGAGCAGCAGGGCGCAGGCATCGGCCTGTCATTTTGCAAACGCATCGCCGAACGCCATGGCGGACGCATCTGGGTGGAGTCCGAAGAGGGCCGGGGTTCCACCTTCTATTTCACCTTGCCCGATGCAGAGGATGTCCCCGCGTGAAAAATGCAGCACTCCGCATCCTGCTTATGGAAGACGACGCAGGGGACGCGGAAGTCATCTGTGAAGTGTTTCAGGACGCAGCCTTCGATGTCGCCATTGATCACGTTCCTGACGGCGAGAAAGGCATGCGTTTTTTGCGCCGGGAAGGAGCCTATGTGGACGTCCGACGGCCTGATCTCATTTTGCTTGATCTCAACATGCCGCTCATGGACGGCCGGGAAGTCCTGCAGGCCCTTAAAAGCGACAAAGCCTTGCGAACCATACCCGTGCTCATTTTGAGCACCTCTGACGCACCCTGCGACATTGAAGCCAGCTACGATCTCGGGGCGAACTGCTACCTGACAAAACCGTTTGGGCTGGACGATTTTGAGTTCATGATCAAAAGCGTCGAAAGCTTCTGGCTGCGCCTGGCCAAGTTGCCGCCCCGAGACGCTGCCTGCGGTGTCTGCTCATGACACTGCGGATATTGCTGATCGAAGACGACTACGGGGATGCGGAACTGGTGCGGGCCTATCTCGAAGACGACGCGGACCATGCCTTCATTCTCGAACACGTCTCGCTGCTTGAGCATGGCGTAAAAGTTCTGGAGGACAACGGCGCCGACGTGGCGCTGCTTGATCTCAATCTGCCCGACTCCACGGGTCTGACGACCTTCACGACACTCCGGCTCCAATTTCCGGATATTCCCATCATCGTTCTCTCGGGTCTCGACGACAAGGAGATCTCGACCATGGCCGTGCGCGAGGGAGCCCAGGATTTCATCGTCAAAGGCAGCTTTGACGGGAGAATCCTTTTTCGGGCCATCCTGCATGCCATCGAACGCCACCAGATCTACCGGGAGCTCGCCGGCGCGGCCCTGTCCGACGAACTGACCGGCCTGTTCAATCGACGCGGTTTTCTGGCCCTGGCCGGCCAGATGTTCAAGTCTGCCCAGCGACTGGTGCGGGGCGCTTTCCTGCTCTACGCGGACCTGGACGGCATGAAAAAGGTTAACGACGGCCTCGGTCATAAAGAAGGAGACCGTATGCTCAAGGACATGGCGCAAGTCTTGCGAGAGACCTTTCGGGAAGGCGATGTCGTGGCCCGTCTTGGCGGCGACGAATTCGCTGTGTTCGGCCTGCAGGAAACGCATCTTGAAGTTATCGAACCCAAAGAGCGTCTGCTGCACAACATGGCTGTCTTCAACAACAGCGCCGGCCGGCCGTATCCGCTGGCGGCAAGCGTTGGCGTATCCAGCCTGGAACTCGATTGCGCCAGAGCCCTCGACGATCTGGTTTCCTGCGCTGACGCCAGAATGTATGCGGAAAAACGCACACGGTCCCATCGTTCAGCCCTGCACCGGCAACCACCTGCCGGCTGCCTTGCCGACCCCGGGCATTCCAAGGAAGGACAGGAGCACGCCAGGCAGACGAGCCACCGCGCCATCGCGCATCCCTATCCCCGTATTGCCTGACTGCACAGGACGCCATATGCCCCTCAAGCACTTGTCCTCGCTGATCTGCCTAAGTTGTTTGATCTGCCTGGGCGTTTGCCGCACCGTCGCCGCCGAAGAGCTGATCGTTTCCGGAGCAGCCAGTCTCATCAACGCCATGGCGGAAATCAAAACTGCCTTTGAAAACGCCAATCCGCAATGGCAGGTCTTCGCCAATTTCGCCGGTTCGGGACAGCTGTTGCAACAAATCGAAGCAGGCGCGCCTGTTGACGTTTTTGTGCCGGCGGATCGGGAAACCATGGACAGGGCGCAGAAGGCCGGATTTATCGACGAGGCCAGCCGCGTCGATTTCACAGGCAACGACCTAATGCTGGTTGTGCCAATCGATGCCGTCGACATCAACAGTCTGTCTGATCTCGCTAACCCCCGGGTGGGGCGGGTGGCCCTCGGCGAACCAGACGCCGTGCCGGCCGGCAGCTATACCAAACAGGTTTTGGTGAAAGCCGGCCTGTGGCAACAACTTGAGGCTAAGATGGTCTATGGCCTTTCCGTCAAGCAGGCGCTTGACTATGTCGCCTTGGGCGAGGTCGACGCGGCCTTTGTCTACGCCACGGATGCCCGTCTCGCCAGCCGGAAGGTCCGGGTTGTGGCAAATATGACCGGACACAATCCCATTATTTACCCAGTTGCCTTGCTGAAATCATGCGTGCACCAGGAGGCTGCCCGGGCGTTCCTCACGTTTTTACAAAGCAGCGCCGGGCAGGCTATCATGCGTCAATGTGGATTTAAGCAGTTGGACGCAGCTCCGAATAAAAACTAGCCGCCATTGGCGCATATATATGCACACGAACAATACAGGTCCATTGCCGCATTGAAGTCCGCCCGAGACAGTTCCCAAAAACAGGTAGCCAACGCCGGCTGCCGTATGGAGATACCGGGGGCGCGCCGGGTCCTGTTCAATTTTCTGGCGCAACTTGTGGACGTGGATGCGCACGGAATGCTCCTGCCCTTGGCTGTGTCTTCTGCCCCACATTTCCTTGAGCAATCTGAGCTCGGCCACGAAGACCGCCACCATGGCTGAGACCGGCAAGCCGTAGAGTCCCGAGCCAGCGCCGCCGAAGACCGCTTTGCCAAGCTGCATGAGCTGCATGGGATACAGACCGCCCACGGGCATGAAACTGTCGTGCATGGCGTTGACCGTGCCATTGGAGGCGTTGGTGGCGGCGGCCCACAGGGCCGGACAGGCCGTGCCGAAGCGCATCTCAGTGCCCTCAAGACTCGGGGTTGAAACCACGCCGATGCCGGCCAGAGCCGGGTGGGGGACGGACTCGGCGGCCAGGGTCAGATATGAGAAGCCGGCAAAGAGGATGGCCATGGCTGCGAGCACGGCCTGCCCCTGTCGCCGGTCGCCGATCATCGCCCTGAAGGTGTGCCGGAAGGCCGCTGGGAAGAGTAGAATGGACAGCATTTCTAATAAATTGGTCAGTGGCGTGGGATTGTAAAAGGATGGGCGGAATTGGTGTTGTAATAGCCGCCGCCCTTGTCGAAGGAGGCAAGGAAGCCCCGTGTGGTCAGGCCGTGGAACAACTCCAACATAGCCAGTCTGGAGTTGAGAGCGCGAAGGCATTCAGGAAAGCAAAAGGGCCGGCGAGTCTCCGGCGATCTTCGGAGCACCCCTGACAGAGTCAAAACAAGGAGGCCGTTGCAGAGTCATACAATACCGGCAGGTTGAGTCCGATATTTTGACACCGCGACGTTCCTGGAGACTATGGAGAATACGAGAGCAAGCATTTGGAAGGTGTGGACCAGGAGATGCGGAGAGTGTCCATAACCTGTTCCTCAAGGAACGTCTCAAGGCGAGCGTGGATATCAACGGCCCAAAACGGAAGAAGCCGGCCCTGGCGGACCGGCTTCTTGGCTGAAATTTTTGATTTTTTGAACCGTAACGGACGGTGTCGATGGGGTGGTTGGTGGAGGTGGGGGGAATCGAACCCCCGTCCGAGAATGCTCCACTCCAGGCGTCTACAGGCTTAGACCGAAAAACAATCTCGCCTCGGGCAGGCCTTTCGGCCGGGCCGCCTCCGGCCAGTCCGTCTATTGTCTCGAGCTTACCCCAACGGACGAGGGTTCGCGCCAGCCTGATGGGGTTTGGCGTTCCGGTCCAGCATATCAGGCGTCAACTGATGGAACGCTGACTGTCAATTAAGCAGCCAGAGCGTAGTCGTAATCGTTGGCAGTTAACCAGTTGCCGCGTGTTTTACGAGGCCTCGCGGCACCTCGGCCTGCAACCAGGGCTTCACTATCCCCGTCGAAACCAGGGCACCCCCGTCGAAACATCAATGTAACGCTTTTCCCCCGAAGCGCAAGGGGGAGAGGCCCTAAAACATCCGGATTTTGGATGCGTAGCCCCGATCCTTCATGCAGGCATCGGCATCGCTGTCAACCACGGACAAGGGGCGATCCGGGAATGGCGGCGTATTCACCGAAAGCGAGGCCTTGCTGTAACAATCTGTGTAGTCGTCTTCCACGGCAGAGAGCTCTGCCCCGGGTTTGGCATAGGGCGGACGGGTGCAACCGCTGGCCAAAAACAGGGCCAAAAACAGCAGGGGAACAATTCGGCGCATAGGGGCAACTCCTTGGCATCGTCCTGTTCGGCCAGGCTCGCCGACTGGGCATGCGGCTGAAATACGGCAGCTTGGATCGAAAATTTTCGATCATCATCGAACAAGTTTCTTTTTCCTTATCGCGTGCGAAGCGGCACGGAAAGCATTTTTTACAGGGAAAATTCCGCCATGGCCACTTCTGAAGAATAGGCAAGAGCAGATTGATATTGAGCCTGTCGCCACCTGGAGCATGTCCATCATTATGCTGATTGTTCAAAATATCACAATATCCAGAGCAGGGAACTGCTTGAAATACGAAATATTGTGATGATTTTCTCAAAAGACATGTTTGTTGCCAATAGATTGGCTATAATCTATGACAAAAATACACGGATGAAACATAGTTGTCGTTTTTCCGACATGTTGTGCAAGATCGGCGCGTGCAAATGACGCCTTTGGCATTTGCTGTCCAGTGGACAGTCAGGAGGAGATTAATGAATAGGTTAAGTTTGAAAGCACTCTTGATGACCCTTGGTGTTGCCAGTCTCATCGGGGCGAGTCTGACTCTTACTCTCTTATATATACAACAAAGCAGAATGCTTGGCTACCTGGAGAATGTGAGCACTGTCGACGGACCGTTGCTCTACCATCTTCAGGATGTCTATGCCCAAGGCCTTCAGACTGAACAAGCGACTCGTAACGTCATTCTCAACCCGACTGACCAGAAAGCGCGCGATAATTATACCCACGCCGACAAAGAATTTCGGGAAGCCTTGGCTGCTGCGTCAGCCCTGGCAACGGGCAGCATGGCCTCCACCCTGAACAGTCTGCTGCCGAACTGGGATGCCAGTCACCTGCTCAAACGTAAACTGATGGACATGGCCACTGCCGGTGATACGGCCAAGGCAGTGCAGTTGCTTAATTCCGAGGAAACGCCACTGTGGCGATCCGTGAAAAAGACCGTCCAGGAGGCTATTGACGTACAGGTCAAAGTGTCAAAAGCCAATCTCGATGCCATTAAGGCCGGAGAAGCCTCCGTCTTTCGACTCTTTCTAGGTATGGCTGTATTGTCTGTCCTCTTGCTGATGGCTTTGATTGCCTGGCTCATTCGCGGCGTGTCCGGTGGGGCCGAGGCGCTTATCACGTATGCCAGCTCTATCGCCACCGGGGATTTTACCTCACGCCCGAGAACCGGGTTACCGCGAGAGTTTGAAGCCATAAGCGGCTCGTTGCAGGCCATGGTGCGTCATCTCGAAGATTCCCTGGGCTACTATCAGGGCATCGTGGCCGGGATGGCCACCCCGTTCGTGGTGGTGGACACCGTTGAGAATCTGCGTTTGACCAACGACACTCTTATGCAACTCCTTGAGCTAACCGGCCGGCCGGAAGACTATTACGGACGCAATGTGGCTGAATTCTTTTACGGCGATGCCGGGCGCAAGACGGTCCTTGGGCTGGCCATGGCCGAGAATAGACAAATACGCAAAGAAGTGGAGCTCATTTCCCGCAAAGGCAATATGCGAAATGTCCTGATTGACGCCACGGTTTTGTATAATGCAATTAACGGCAAGCTCATGGGGGCACTGTGCGTGTATGCCGATTATTCGGAATTGCGCCGCAATGAGATTGTTATGCGTGAGCAGACTGACCGGATGCTGACGACGGCCCAGGAGGCCAAATCCATTGCTGATACCCTCGCCCAGGAGACCGAAGCCTTGGCCCGGCAGGTGGACAGTGTAGAGCAGGGCGCCTCTGCTCAAAAGGAGCGCATCGGCGAGACGGCGCTGGCCATGGATGCCATGAACGACGCAGTCATGGAGGTGGCCAAAAACGCCTCGGCTGCCGCATCCCTGGCTGATGACGCCCGGGGCAAGGCCACGGCTGGAGCGGACATGGTCTCCGAGGTGGTGCTGTCCATTCGCCATGTCAACCAATTGGCCGAGGAATTGCGCCGGGACATGGACGACCTTGGCGGTCAGGCTGACGGTATTGGCAAGATCATGGGGGTCATTGCCGATATCGCCGATCAGACCAACCTTCTGGCCCTCAATGCCGCGATTGAGGCAGCCCGGGCTGGGGAGGCGGGACGCGGTTTCGCCGTAGTTGCCGACGAGGTGCGAAAGCTCGCTGAAAAAACCATGGCCGCAACCAAGGACGTGGCTGGATTTATCACCACCATGCAACAGAGTGTGCGCAAGAACAGCGCCAAGACCGACGAAACCAGCCGGGCCATTGCTGCCGGCACGGACAAGGCCAATGCCTCCGGGGTGATGCTTCAGGAAATCGTGGGCATTGTCTCACGCACTTCGGATCAGATCCGTTCCATGGCCGCTGCTGCCGAAGAGCAGTCAGCGACGACTGAGCAGATTCGCCAGTCCGCCGAGGAAATTAGCCGCATCTCCAACCAGACGGCAGCGGCCATGATCGCCTCGTCCCAGGCTGTGACCGCGCTGGCTGGACAGGCCCGAGATCTCGAAACTGTCATTTCCGGTCTGGAGGACGGGCAGGCGGCCCTGCCGGCCTGAACGCGCGCCGTTTGCTCAAACGCCCGCTTCCTGTCTTGCTGCAGCAAGGCATGGAGCGGGCATTTTTTATGGAGAACCTGTCCGTCGCCAAAGCAGAGGCCTAAAGGCAGTGGAAAAGGCATGGCATCCGACAGGGTGAGATCAAAAGAAGCAAGAACTACATTCAGGCCAGCAGGCCAACGAAGCGGCCCGTCACCTGACGCAAGCGGCGGCTGAGCACCCGGCCGATATAAAAGAGGATATTGATGGCCAGGGCCGGGTTGCTTGCGGCCAGGTCATTAAAACGCTCCCGGGTAAGGATGAGCAGGCGAACGTCAGTTTTGGCCACCACTGTGGCCGAGCGCGGTTCACTGTCGAAAAAGGCAACCTCCCCTATGACGGCGTCTCGACTCAGGTCGATGATATGGCGTTCCGATCCCCCGGCTTCTTCTTTCTGGATGGTGACCACGCCCGACTCGATAAAGGCCAGAGAAGAAGCCTTGCGGCCTTCCTGAATGATCGTGGTGCCGGCCGGGAAGCTCTTGACCTGCATATACCCGGCAATGTTACGAACATCCTCCCAACCAAGGGTTGCGCCGAGTTTCAGGCTGTCGAGCAGGGTGGCGATGTCGTCAAGGTCGCTTGCTTCCATGGGCCGATCCTCCGGGGCTCATTGTGGTCAGGGGGCATGTTGCCGTTCATCCCCTGGATTTGTTATACGAATGTCCTATGAAGGAAAAGGAGACAGTCCATGTTCCTCGTGATTTTGACCTACCAAAAACCTTTGGAGGTCATTGATGCACTGCTTGAGGCCCATTTTCGCTATTTGGAAGATACGTTTGCCCGCGGTGTTTTTCTGGCGTCCGGGCGTCAGGAACCGCGTACCGGCGGTGTGATCCTGGCCCGGGCCGAGAGCCGGTCCATTTTGGAAACCATTTTGGCTGATGATCCCTTTGCCCGCGAAGGCGCAGCCAACTACGAAATCATCGAATTCATACCGGGTAAAGTGGCCCCGCAACTGTCAGCCTTGCTCGATTGACAAGGACGCTTGGGATGAATCCGGGGAGAGGGCTGGCACGGGCGCAAAACCGGAAATGAAGATCGCCCGCGCCGTTCCCGGACATTCGGGCTGTCACGCCGAGTGCATGGCGTGGGCGCGAGACGTTGGCGAGGTTTTCCTGATCCGGGAGCCACGGCCCGGGGACAGGCCTTTCTTGGGCCAGTCCCAGCCCCAGGGGACCAAGGAAAGACAAAGGCCCGGCGGCAATCAGCCGGGACTTTGTCTGCAGTCTGAAACGGCCCCGTAATGGGGCCGTTTTCTTCACGCGCAGGGAGCGGACCGGGCCACCACGCCAACTGATTTGGCCCACTTGTGGCCCACTAATCATAAAATAATGCAGGGAAATAAAAAAAGGGCTTAGACTTTCGTCTAAACCCTTGATCTTATTGGTAGCGAGGGAGGGAATTGAACCCCCGACACTGCGGATATGAGCCGCATGCTCTAACCAACTGAGCTACCTCGCCAAACCGTCATGCTGTGCAGAAGCGGGTACTTATATAATCCTATCGGGCTTGGCAAGCTTTTTTTTGACCTGCTATTTCGGCCATAAAAAAAACACCGCTGCGGCCAGGGCCAGCCGGTACCAGGCAAAGGGCCGCAACGACACCCGTTTGACCAGCACGATAAAGCCTTTCACCGCCGCCAGGGCCGCCACAAAGGACACGACAAAACCGATGGCCAAAATGCCCAGGTCATCGGCCGAAAACAGATCGGCACTCTTGTAGAAATCGTAGAGCGTGGCCGCAAACATGAGCGGGACAGCGGCAATAAACGAATATTCCGCAGCCAGCCCCCGCTTGGCCCCAAGGAGCATGCCGCCCATGATGGTGGCGGCCGAACGCGAAAAACCGGGCCACAGCGACAGACACTGGAAACAGCCGATGCCAAGGGCCAACCGGGGCGTCATTTCATCGAGGGAATAGAAGCGGTCGCGCTTTTTGCGCCGTTCGACCCAGAAAATCATGAGCGCTCCGACGGCCAGGGCCAGGGCCACGGTGGTCGGGCCAAACAAATGGGTCTTGATGGTCTTTCGGGCGAGCAGGCCGACGATGCCGGCCGGAAGCGAGGTCAGAAACAACATCCAGAGGCCGCGCAGCCCGGAAAAGGCATGCAGGGGCTTGGGCGAGACCAGCCACCAGAAACGTCGCCAATACAGGCACACCACGGCCAGGATGGCCCCGAGTTGGATGATGATGTCGAAACTGTCGGCTTTTTCACCTGTAAAACCGATAAGATGCCCAACAAGAATTAGGTGACCTGTGGAAGAAACGGGAAGGAATTCGGTCACGCCTTCCACGAGGCCAAGGACAACGGCGGCAAGGGATTCAGTCATGGGGAAGCGGTCTCCTGCGGCGGAATTTCGAGGCGGGTCTACCCAATGGCCGGGCAAGTTGCAACCCGGCCCGGCCTCGTGTATGCCTTGAAGCCGAGCAAGGAGGCTTCATGGCCACGATCATGCCGCAAGGCGAACTGACCAGACGGGCCGTCAAATGGATCGACGAGCAGCGGGGCCTGACGGGCAAGCCGTTCCCTGAACTTATCGACAAGGCTGCCATGCAGTTCAATTTAAGCCCCCGGGATACCGAGTTTCTCGCCGGTTTTTTCAAAGAGCGCGAGGAGCCTCGGAGCTAAGCGCGGTTTCGATCAGGACCCGGCACAGCGCCTCCCGGCCAAGTCCGGTCTTGCCGGAAAACACAATGGGCGGGAAGGCGGGTTGCGCAAGCTCCCGCCACTCTTTTTTCCGGGCTTCCCGGTCGCGCTGGGCCACTTTCTCGGCCTTGGTCAGGACGACGAGCACCGGGATGCGCCGGGAACGCAGCCAGTCCACCAGTTCCATATCCAGGCGCTGGGGAGTCAGCCGGCAATCGATAAGGGCTGTCACGGCCAGCAGGCTCTGCGTTGTTTTAATGTAGGATTCGATGAGTTTGGCCCATTTGTCGCGCTCCTCCTTGGAGCAGCGGGCATAGCCGTAGCCGGGCAGATCCACCAGGCAAAAGCCGTGCCTTTCGGCCATATAGAAATTGAGACTTCTGGTTTTGCCCGGGGTGGCGCTGGTCTTGGCCAAGGCCTTGCGGCCGGCCAGACAATTGACCAGGGTCGATTTGCCGACGTTTGAACGCCCGGCCAAGGCAATCTGGGGCGCGTCGAGGGTTGGCAGCTGGTTGGCCAGATAGGCCGTATTCAGCAAGGTCAGTCCGAGGTCCGTCTGTTTTTGTGCTTGGTCGTCCATGCCGGGGTTGTGACCGGCGGGAAGCTATCCGTCAAGGCCGTGTCGTGACGGCAAAGGAAAAGGAAGACCCCATGCGCAAGGTCAGGATGCTCGTTTTAAACGGTCCAAACCTCGGTTTCATCGGGGTGCGCCAGCCTGAAATATATGGCAGCCGCACTATTGAAGACCTGCCCGAAATGGTGCAGGACTTGCTCGGTCCCAGGGCCGAGCGTCTGGAACTCGAGTTTCATCAGGCCAACAGCGAGGGACAGTGCATCGACCGGCTGGAACAGGCCTGGAAAGACGGTCTGGACGGCATTGTACTCAATGCCGGGGCCTACACCCACACCAGTCTGGCCCTGGCCGATTGTCTGGCCTGGATCGGCATTCCCTGCGTCGAGGTGCATATCTCCAATATTTTTGCCCGCACCGACGAACCGTTGCGCCACAAAAGTCTGATCGGCAAGAACTGTATCGGCTGCATTGCCGGTTTTGGCGTGACCAGCTACGCCCTGGCCGTCCTGGCCCTGTGGCAGCAAATTACTGAAAATCCCAATTACATCTAAGGAGATACAATGCTTTCCACGACTGATTTCCGTCGCGGCCTCAAGATCGAAATGGATGGTGTGCCTTATGAGATCGTGGACTTTCTCCACGTCAAGCCCGGCAAGGGCGGCGCGTTCATTCGGACCAAGCTCAAAAACATGATCAATGGCCGGGTGGTGGAGAACACCTTCCGCTCGGGCGAAAAGATGGTCAAGCCCGACCTCGAATCCAAAGAGATGCAGTATCTCTATCGCGAGAGCGAGGATTTCGTCTTCATGGACATGGAGAGCTACGAGCAGATGCACGCCGGCGTGGCCCAGATCGGCGAGAAGGGCGGCTATCTCAAGGACGGCATGGAGCTTAAAATGCTGCTCTACAAGGGGCAGCCCCTGGATATCGACCTGCCGGCCTCGGTGGTGCTCGAAGTCACCGAGACCGAACCCGGGGTCAAGGGCGACACGGTCAGCGGCGCCAGCAAGCAGGCCGTGCTCGAATCCGGCATCACCGTTAACGTGCCGCTGTTTGTCAATATCGGCGACAAGATCAAAGTCGATACCCGCTCGGGCGACTACATTGGCCGGGAATAGTTCCAAACCGGCCGGGAATGGTCCAAACGTCGGGGACGGCAGCTTCCGCCTGACCAGGGAACTGGTCGGGCTGGGGGCGCTGTTCCTGGCGGCCTATACCTGCGTTGCCCTGTACACCTACAGCGCGGCCGATCCAGGCTTCAATCATGTTGTCCCGATCAAGCAGGCAGTGGCTAATAAGGGCGGACCTGTCGGGGCCTATTGGGGCGGTTTTTTAGCGGAATTTCTGGGTGTCTGGGGCTATCTCGTACCAGGAATCATCGCTTGGCGCGGCTTGCACTTTCTGGCTCCGCGGCTGGCCTTGCCGGGGCGACGCACGGCCGGGCTGGCCCTGTTTGCAGTGGTGCTGCTCGTCTTCCTCGGGTCTCCGTGGGGTGAACTGATCAACATCGGCCAGGTGGTCGGCGGCGGCCAGACCGGACATTTTCTGTTTGCCTTTCTCAACCGTTACCTGAGCATTTTCGGGGCGGCCTCCCTGCTTCTTTTCGGCTTTATCGCCGCTCTCCAGCTCACCTTCGGTCTGACGCTGGACAATTTCTGGCGGCCGCTGGCCGGGATTATAAACGAACAATTCTGGCGCGCGGGCGACGCCGTCGGCACGTGGCGCGAGAACCGGGCTGCGGCCCGGGAGAAGGGAGAGAACAGCGTTGAGGCCACTCCCAAGCCGGCCCGCGCTCCGCGCGTCCCCAAAGACCCGGCAGCGACCAAGGCCCCTCCGGCCGCAGTCGAGGCCGACGCCGGGCCGTCGGAAGCGGTGGATCGCTTCCTTGACGCCGTGGTGGAGCAGGTGAACGGTCCCCAAAAGACGACGTCCGTGCCGGCTGCCCCGGGCAAGGAGAGCGACGAGCCGGTCCTCGTCCCCGGACCGACGCCCAAGCCTGTCATGACCGCCAAACAGGCCATCAAAGCCGGCCGGGCCGCTGCTGCTGCCGGCGACATGACCCTGCCGCCGCTTGATCTGCTCTCCGTGCCGCCGCCGGCGGAGCTTCTTCCGGCCGATCCGGAAATATGCCGCGGCCAGGCCGAGAGCCTTATCACCTGCTTAAATGACTTCGGCATCCAGGGCGAGGTCATGCGGGTGGTGCCTGGGCCGGTGGTCACCATGTTCGAGGTTAAGCCCGCGCCGGGCGTGAAGATCAGCCGCATCGTCGGCCTGTCCGTGGATCTGGCCCTGTCCATGAAGGCGCTGGCTGTTCGTATCGACCCCATCCCGGGCAAGGATACGGTCGGCGTCGAAATCCCCAACGCCAAGCGTCAGACCGTCTATTTCCGCGAGATCCTCGACGCCGAGGTCTTTCGCTCTTCCTCCTCCCACCTGACCCTGGCCATCGGCAAGGACATCCAGGGCCGGCCCCACGTGGCCGATCTGGCCCGTATGCCCCACCTGCTCGTGGCCGGCGCCACCGGCAGCGGCAAGAGCGTGTGCATCAACGGCATCCTGCTCTCGATTCTCTACAAGGCCACGCCGGATCAGGTGAAGCTTCTGCTCGTCGATCCCAAGCGCATCGAGCTTTCGGTCTACAACGACCTGCCCCATCTGGTGCATCCGGTGGTAACCGAGACCGCCATGGCCAAATCCGCCCTGGATTGGGCTGTGGCCGAGATGGATCGCCGCTACGAAGCCATGGCTCTTTTAGGCGTGCGCAACATCGCCGGCTACAACGAGAAGCTGGAAAAGCTCGGCGACAACCGCGACCCCGAGCTGGCCGAACTGGAGCCTTTGCCCTATCTGGTCATTGTCATTGACGAATTGGCCGATCTCATGATGACGGCGGCCAAGGAAGTGGAAGTGAGCATCGTGCGGCTGGCCCAGCTGGCCCGGGCCGGCGGCATCCATCTGATCCTGGCCACCCAGCGGCCAAGCGTCGACGTGGTCACGGGCCTTATTAAGGCCAACTTCCCCACCCGCATCTCCTTCCAGGTGACGAGCAAGCACGATTCGCGCACCATTCTCGACGCAGTCGGCGCGGAATATCTGCTCGGGCGGGGCGATATGCTCTACAAGCCAAGCGGCGGCAAGACCGTGCGCATGCACGGGGCCTTTGTCTCGGACGAGGAAACCGCTGCGGTGGTGGAATTCTGGAAGAGCCGGGCCGCGCCAAGCTACAAGCTCGACTTCAGCGAATGGCAAAAGGGCGGCGAGGGCGGTTCCGGCGACCTGGGCGGCGAGGGCGGGGACGACACCGCCTCTGACGCCATCTATCCGCAGGCCGTGGATTTTGTCATGGAGCAGGGTAAAGCCTCAATTTCCCTGATCCAGCGCCGTTTCCGCATCGGCTTTAACCGGGCGGCCCGGTTCATCGAACAGATGGAACGCGACGGCCTGCTTGGTCCCCAGGAAGGCAGCAAGCCGCGTTCAGTCATCCGAAACAAAGAATGAGCCGGGGGCTTGGTCCGGCCAAGCAGCCGGACGCTGCCTCCGAATTGCCCTTTCGCGGCGGGAATGCCTGCCGCAAAGCGAGAAATTCCATGAAATACCGTCTTGTAGCCTTGATTGCCCTCTTCACCCTGGCCCTGGCCGTTCCGGCCTTGGCCGCTGATCCGGCCGAGTTGGCCGGACGCATCCAGAAAAAGTATGCGTCGATTGCCGCCTTTTCCGCCGAATTTTCCCAGGCCATAAAAAATGCCGCCAGCGGCGATGTCGAGCAGCGCTCCGGCTCGTTTGTTTTCAAAAAACCGATGCTGGTGCGTTGGGAAACGGTCAAGCCGGAAAAGGAACTGCTCATCGTCGGCAAAGACGCCGTGTGGGACTATTTCGAGGAAGACAAGGAAGCTTATCGCTATTCGGTGGATGAGATCATCAATTCCAAGACAATGCTGCGGTTTTTGACCGGCAAGGCCAACCTGACGGAAGATTTTGTGGTCGTGGCCGGCAAGGCCGACGAGGCCGGACCGGGACAGGCCGTGCTCCAACTTGCCCCGCGCGAACCCGAGCCGGGGCTGGTCATGGCCAAGGTCTGGATCGATTTGTCCACGGACATGATCGCCCGCATCTACATCCAGGATTTCTACGCCAACACCAATGACCTGACCCTCAAAGGCTTGGTTGCCAACCCCAAACTGGCCGACAACCTCTTCGTCTTCACCCCGCCCAAGGACGCCAAAGTCCACGACAACGCCCCGATCAAGGGGCGTGAGCTCAAGCAGTAGCCTGGAACGCGGCTTGGCCGTTCGTTGGGGAATTCCCTTTCTAGAAACGGTAGCCCACGGAAAGTTGGCCGCTTACGCCCGTGCATCCCGGGCCATTGCCGGCTATGGCATTGGCCCGGGCCTCAACGATAAACGCGTCATGGCGGGCCGTCACGCCCAGGCCGGCTTTTATGAGGTCCTGGCTGTCGTAGGCCGACTTCTGGCTCACGGCGGTCCCGTAGCGCGTGGCCGTGCTTTCGACCTGGGGATTGCCGAGCACCCGCTCATACCCAAGCGTGAGGGCCGGCGCCACGGTCCAGGTTCCCATCTGGCGCTGGTCCAGGCTCAGATTTAGGTCGGCCAGGAGGCTGGTCGCGGTGTTGCTCTGGCCATGCACATCAAGAGCCACTTCGCTGCCGCTTTCCGTAAATCCGCCGAGGTTTGCATTCGTGACGCGAAACCCAATTTGCGGCGTGAGTGTGACTGGATCAAAGCGGAGGACGTCGCCGAAACCGGCCAAGCCGCTGAAGACCGACCCATTGGCCCGGCCGGTGGCGGTCCCCAGGTTGCCGCCCAGGGGGCGGCTGCTCTGGTAGTCGACCCAGCCGCCGTCGGCCCGCGCCAGCACATACGGACCGGCATCAAGGGTGGAAAATCCGTATCGTCCGCCAAGAGTGGCCATGACCGTGTTGACCGTGGCCGTGGCCCCGGCGCTTTCCACGGTGCTCCCGGTGTAGCCGAGGCCAAGGTGGGCGCCGGCCCGATCACTGAGTCTCTTGGTGACGCCGATGAGCGAGCCGGCGCTGTGCTCGGTGCTGTGGGAAATGCCTGAGCGTCCCTGGGACCAGAAGCCGCCTCCAAGGCCGGCCAGCCAGACCCGGGTTTGCCCGGCCTCGAGATCCCGGCTGTCGGCATAGGGCGCACTCGCGGCATCAATCCAGCGGGGCTGCCGCAACAGAGAAGCAGCCGCATCAGCATGCACCTGGCCGCCGATCTGTCGCTGGACACCGCCAAGGGTGCCTTCGTCCACGGACGACTGCAGATAGTAATTATAAGCGGTGTAGTGTCCGGACAAGGAAGAATTCTGCAAGGCATTGAGAAAGGCGGCTCCGGAAGCGTCATTGCCGCCAAAGGCAGCCTGGCCGGGGAGCACGGTATAGCTGACCATCTTTCCCCGCAGCACATAGATGTCTTCCAGACTGAGCCCAAGTCCCTGCATCAGATAGCCATACATGGAGCCGTAGGAAGTGGTGGCCTGATCGAGAGCGGCCTGGAGATAACTGGAGTCCACGCCAAACAGCGCATTCAGGCTTGTTATGCTCAGGCCCGGGGCCGCCGCGACCACGGCCGCTGTCTGGGCGTCAATGGTTGGGGCGAGGTAGGCGTTCGAGGCCAGATAGTCGTTCATGATGGTTGTCGACGAGACGCCGGCGATGCTTTCCAGGAGGGCCGCCGTCCAGCCGGTGCGGTCCTTGCCCATGGAACAGTGGAACAGATCAGGACCGGAGTCATGGGCCAGGGTCAGTAGGACCGTGCGAAAGCCTTCCCGCTCGACCGGATCGGTCACAAACGTCCGGTAGCTATTTTGCCCATAGCTGAGCAGCGCATCCATGGTCCCGGCAGTGAGGGTGGGGGTAGGGAGATTGGAGGTGCCAATGACATTGATATTGGTATACAGGGCTCCGGCCGGCACGATGTCGGGCGCAGCGCTGATCTCGTCGGGCGTGCGCAAATCGATGTCCCGGCCGATGCGAAGGGACGAAAGTGTGGTCCAATCCGCGTTGCTCAGACTGAGCACGTTGGACCGATAAAAGACGCCGGTCCGCATCACGCCGAAGTTGCTCGTCGGGTTGGCGAAACCGGTTCCTCCGTAACTCGCGGAGATGCCGGCAACGTCTCTGAAGTTTTCAGCTGTTGTCAGGAGAGGCGTGGAAATTGCTTGCTGGGCCGATGCCGTGGAGAAAGACAAACAGAGCAACACGGCAACAGCGCTCAAAAATCCGCTTTTCATTGAATGCTTCTCCACGAGGCCTAAAAGAGAGGATTATTTTTGTAATAGGCAGCGTACCATTTCTTTCTGGATCTTTGCCTGAACAATACGTTGCAGGACACCCATGTTCGGTTGCCTGTTGTTGTCCCGCCCCATTTTTCCGGGATGCCCCACCATACTCTCGTTCCTACAGTAAGCAGGAAAAACTGGTGTCCAACCCGGTTTTTAGACAAAAAAAAGTCAGGTGAATGTTACCTGACCCGGCGGAATCTCTTGGCGACCACGACAGGCTGCAACCTGCGGCAGCCTGCGGCCAAGGCAGATGTCCTTTCACTAGAGGATTGCGCCTCAGATGTCCAACGGGACTTGCCCACTGTCATCGAACCCACACCGGGGCTCAAGATTATGTGCCCGGATGCAGCCCTACGGTCCGCATTCCTACCCTTTTTGCGCCAAAATCAACTGCACCTCATCCAGCGACAGCCCGGTGGCCTTGGCCAGGGCCTGGGGTGATTGGCCCCGGCGTGTGCCGTTTACGATGATCTGACGCAGAAAATCGGGCGAGCGGCTGATTTCCTCGGCCTTGCGCACGAGTTTTTCCAATTGGGTGCTGCGCTCCTCAAGCTTTTGATCCAGGATGGCCAGTTCGGTTTGGCGGCGTTGGAAGCTGCCTACCAGCTCCTGTTCGAGCTTGGCGTTGAAGTCGATTTTTTTCAGCAGTGAATCCTGGTTTTTTTGCAGCTTGCCGAGCAGTTCTTCAGAGCGGCGCAGACGCGAGAAAAAGAGGACCACAAGCAGCAACAAAGCCAGTTCGCTGACGGTCAGAAAGATGATAAGCGTGGAATAACCGTTCATGCAGTGCAGTCCGATGCGGGGTGTTGGTGGTTGGCGTTTGCACGGTGCAAAAAGGCCCATCAAGGCGTCCGGCCAATCGGCCGGCCAGGAGGCGAAGGGCATTGGCCGCGTACAGGATCAGACCTTCATATTGATGATGTGCCCGGCATACGGCGTGGAGTTGCTGGCTTGCGTTTCTTCCGTGTCGGCCTGGACTTGCTTGCCGCGCCGGGAGCGGCGTCGGCCGGAAGCGTTCTTCTTTTCCTCATCGTGCACGGAATCCAGGGCTTCCTGCTGCTCGATGCGCTGGGTCTGCTTGTTCTGCTCAACCAAAACCTGTTGGGCCAGGGTTTGGGCAGCCATCAACTGGGCCTGCGGGTTGACCAGCTCGGCGTGGGCCACGTTCTGGACGTAGGGCACGGCCTGGAACACGGTAGTCAGGTCGATGGGCATCTTATTTCACCAGGTAATCCTCGATAATCAGGTTATCCAAGGGTTGGCTCCCGATGAACTGGTTTATAACCGAGAGGACGTCCTTTTTCAGAATATCCGCATTGCCTTTGTCCGTCAGAAATTCCAGGCTTTTGTTTTTGAGATAGTAATACACGGCGTCGCGCACGACAATACGATTGCGCATAAATTCCAATTCGGCGCTGTGCTCGGTGGTGGCTGCCGCGAAGCGGATGGTCAGAAAACGGCTACGACCCTTTGGGTCGGTCAGTTCGATAAGAAAAGGGTCCATGGTCAAGACGATTTCCGGCTTGGGCGCAGGTGGCTCCGGCGGGGGCGGCGGCGGCATCACCGGCGGCGGGGCCGGCTCTTCATGCGGTGCTTCCACAACCGGCGGTGGCGCTGCGGGCTTTTTGAAAAAGAGAAAATAGGCCGCAACGCCCCCGCCAAGGAGCAGCAACACGGCCAGCCCCAGGATCAGGAACTTCTTTTTGTCGGAAGGCTTGGCAGTCGCATCGATCGCAGCCAGATCTTCACCTGCGGCATGCGTTTCCGGCGCTGGGGGCGCTTCTTCAGGTTCGTCTTCGAGAAAGGGGGCGTCGTCGAGATCGAGATCGACCTTTTGTAATGCTTTGGGCAGATCGTCGGAGAGTTCCGAGTCGTCAAGCTTGGCCTTGACCGGGGCATCGAGACTGCTGTCGTCAACCATGCTCGGGCCTCGTTGGCAGGGTGGCGGATCGGCCGCGACATCCGGGGAAGTGACCGTCCGCCAGGGGGGCTGCGGTGCGTCGTGGAGCGGAACAACCTGGCGCAACGGGCCGGCACTTGGGCGCTAGCGCCCAAGTGCCGGCCCGTTGCGGGCGAATTACTTGTCGAAAATTTTGTCGATCTTCTGGCCAAGCGTTTCAGCGGTGAAGGGCTTGACGATGTAGTTGGAGACCTTGGCCTGAACGGCTTCGATGATGTTCTCCTGCTGGGCTTCAGCCGTGACCATGAGGAAGGGCAGATTGGCGAATTCCTCACTGGAGCGGACTTTGCGCAGCAGTTCAATACCCGGCATCTTGGGCATGTTCCAGTCGGAGATGATGAAGTCAATCTTGTCTTTATTGAGGGTTTCCCAAGCAGTGCTGCCGTCGTCAGCCTCAATGATGTTGTTAAAACCCAACTGGCGAAGGATATTCTTGATGATTCTGCGCATGGTGGAGAAGTCGTCAACGACCAGAATGCGCATTTCCTTGTTGTAGGCCATGGCTCGTCTCCTTGCGTCTTACGCTTCAAAATCGCCTCAGAGCATCCGCAGGGCCGGCGTCTGCCGGTGGATGCGGCCGCCTTGGCGTGCGATGCGTCCGAATTTAGTGCTGTTCGATATTGTACTGACTCTTGAACTTCTGCCGCAACCGAGCCAGAGCCTGGGAATGCAGCTGCGAGACGCGACCTTCGGTGATGCCCATAACTTCAGAGGTCTCTCGCATGTTGAGTTCCTCACCGTAATAGAGCGATAATACCAGCTTTTCCCTGGGAGTCAAATCGTCGATCAAGGAGGCTAGCTTGTCGACGAGTTCCTTGAATTCCGCTGATTTATACGGCTCATTGTCCAGCGGATTTTGCTGGTAGGAGGAGATGTTCTCCGTGATCGCGTCCAGGCTCAGGCACAGCTGGTTTTGCAAGGCCTCAAGCCCCATGGAGACCTCGCGTTCGGTCAGGCCCGTGGCCTCGGCCAGCTGTTCCAGACTCGGCGGACCGCCGGAATCGTTTTCAATGCGCCGGGTGGCCTCCTCCAGGGTGCGCACCCGCTGGCGTTGTCCCCGGGAAAACCAGTCCATGCGCCGCAGATCGTCGAGCATGGCTCCCTTGATCCGCGACTCGGCATAGGTCTCGAACTTGATGCCGAGTTCGGCCTTGAACCGGCCCAGGGCTTCGAGCAGCCCCATGGCCCCGGCGCTTAAAAGCTCGCCCAACTCAACCGACGGCGGCAGTTTGGCCTTGAGCCGGCTGGCCACAATTTTGATTTTGGGCGAGTAATGGCGCACGATCTCCTGGCGATCGCGCGCATCGAAATCTTTCCACAACATTGCCCCGGACTCGAGTTTAAGCCAGGGGTTGTTCTTGGAAGAGGAGCTTTTTCCAGAAGAATTTGATGTTTCCATCGAGCTTGGCATCCACTTCCCAGGAATCGATCACATGCGCCAGATCCACGATTTTCTTGGCTGCCGGAGAATCAGGCGTGAGATGGCAAAACGGTTTTTGCCGGATCACCGCGTTTCGTACGGCCGGGTCGGTTGGCACGTATCCCGTGAAATCCAGGGATATCCCCGACAAAAAGTGATCGCAGGCCGCATAGAGTTTTTCAAACACGGCCTTGGCGGCCTTGGCGCTTTGGGCCATGTTCACCACGACCCGAAACCGGTGGACGTCGTGGTTTAAGTGCATGACCTTGACCAGGGCGTAGGCGTCGGTCAATGAGGTCGGCTCGGTCGTCAGGACGAGCAGACGCTCGCGGGCGGCCAAGTTGAAATATATTACATTATCATTAATTCCCGCGCCCGTGTCCACTATCAAATAGTTGATCTTACCCTCAAGGTAATCCATGGCCTCCAGCAAATCGAGCTTTTGTCCAGTGGACAGGGCCAGCATGTCGCTTATGCCCGACGAGGCCGGCAGGATGGAAAAGCCGAAGGGTGTTTCCAGCAGAATATGGCGCAGCTCCACCCCTTCGTGAAAGAGATGGAACAGATTCATGGTGGGAGCCAGGCCCAGCATGATGTCCACATTGGCCAAGCCGAGGTCGGCGTCGAGCAGCACCACCTTGCGCCCCATACGCGACAGGCAATAGGCGAGGTTGACCGAGAGGTTGGTCTTGCCGACGCCCCCTTTGCCCGAGGTCACGGACAGGACCATGGGCAGCTCCGGACCGTGTCCGGCAGGGGGGCGCGACGTTTCGGATATGCGGCTTGACATGCGTCGTCCTTAGGCTGCGGCGTCGGCATCCGGGTATTCGCCGGGCAGCTGGTGTTTGAAAAGGAGTTTCCACACCGCCTTGCCTGTGGCCGCCGCCATGCTGCCTGTGAGTTCCGGGCCGAAGGTCAGGGCCGAAACAGGCAGGGAGGAGGCGTGCGCCATGTTGACAAGACTTCCGTAATTACAGGCTTCGTCGAGCTTCGTCCAGATGAGGCTCGCCAAATGTTCGCAACGCCCGGTGCGCAGATAGTGGTCGGCCTGGGCATCGGAGAAAAGCGGCGACAACACCAGATGGGCAGCCAGCCCCGTCCGGCCGGACAGCCCCATCTCGCCATACCAGGCTGCCAGGGCGCCTTCGCGCGCCAGGCTCGGCGTGTCCACGAAAACCGCATCCCCGGCAGCCGCGCTGTCCAGGATGCGGCCAAAATCCTCCGGGCTGTCGACTTCTGCATACGTCAGACCGGACAGTTCGGCATAGTGACGCAGCATGAGTCGTCCCTTGCCCCGTCCGGTATCGGCATTGACCACCACCACCCGGTTTTGCGGGAGACGGCGTCTGGCGTCCAGGGCCAGGCGCAGCAGGATGGTGGTCTTGCCCACGCCGCTTGGGCCAAGAAACATGTGGGCCGTGTTCGGCCAGGCTTGGGGCGTCAGGGGTTTGACGGCGACGATCCGGGACAGGGCCGGGATGACGGCTTCCTCGCAACGCTCGACGATGGAGCGGTAGATGGCCAGGACCGAGGCTTCATTGACGCCCTCGCGTTCCAGGTATTCCAGGGCCAGGCGTTGGCGCGGGCTTAAGGCTGAGAGGTCCATGCGCGGGCGCATAAGCGCCAACAGATGGCCTTTGATCTCACACCATTCCCGGTTCCAGTCAGCCTGCCCGGCTTTGCCCGGCTGGGGGGGCGCGGGGCTTGGTGAGCGGACTGGCCGTTCCCATTGCCGTTGCCCGGTTTGGCCGGGCAGGTCGCGCTCCCGGCCGTAGCGGCGCCCGGCCGGAGCGGAAGCGGCTGGCCGGGATGCTCCAGGGCGGCCATGACCTCGCACAGGCTGCGCCCGTCCTCGCGTACGGTCTGGCTGCCGAGGATCACGGCTTCCTTGCCGAGTTCCTGGCGAATTTGCGAAAGTGCGGCGGCCATGTTCTCGCCGCGAAAGGTCTTAACCCGCATTGGTCAATCCTATGTTGGCAAGAGATTGCAGCTTGATTTCGGCCGGAATCTCGGCCTGGGAAATGACCGGCAGATTGGGGATGAACCGGGACAGCAGCTGGGCCAGATGGGGGCGCACCAGCGGCGAGGTCAGCAGCACCGGCTGGCCTTCGCCAAGCATGGCTTTGTCCATAGCCTTCTGGATGGACTGGATGATGCGCTGGGCCAGCCCGGGTTCCATGGCCAGATAGGCCCCGTGGTCGGTCTGGCGCACGCTCTCCTGGATGGCTCCTTCGACCTTGGGGGCGAGCGTCAGGATGGGCAGGGCGCCTTCGCCGGTCAGATACGGCTTTACAATGGTGCGGCCCATGCGGGAGCGAACGTATTCTGTGAGCTGGTCCGGGTCTTTGACCGAGGCTGAGTAGTCGGCCATGGTCTCGGCCACGGTCAAGAGATCGCGGATGGACACGCCTTCGCGCACAAGATTTTGGAGGACCTTCTGGACGCCGCCGAGGTTCATGGCTCCGGGCACGAGCTCTTCCACGGCCTTGGGGGCGCGCTTGGAGAGGTGCTCCAGGAGAGTCTGCACTTCCTGGCGGCCGAGGAACTCGTGCAGGTGGCGCTTGAAGACTTCGGTCAGATGGGTGGCGATGACCGTGGCCGGGTCGACCACAGTGTAGCCGGCCAGCATGGCCTCGTCTTTTTGCAGCTCCGGCACCCACAGGGCGGGCAGATTGAACGCCGGTTCCCGGGTTTCCACGCCCTGGATCCGGTGCTTGGCGTCGCCCGGGTCCATGGCCAGATAGTGGTCGATGAGGATCTCGGCCGAGGCCACTTCGTTGCCCTTGATAAGGACCACGTACTGTCCGGGACGCAGCTGGAGATTGTCGCGCAGATGCAGCGAGGGGATGACCACGCCCATGTCCAGGGCAAACTGGCGGCGAATGGAGCGGATGCGGGCGAGGAGGTTGCCGTTTTGCTCCTCGTCCACCAGCGGGATCAGTCCGTAGCCGACTTCCAGTTCCAGGGCGTCCAGGGGCAACAATGCCTGGACTTCCTCCGGGGTTTCCAGTTCCGGGGCAGGCTTTTTCTCCTGCTCGGCGGCGCTGGTCTTGAGCATATCCTGTTGCTGTCCCGAGAGTCTGGCCACGAAGAAGAGCAGGGCCGACATGACCAGGAAGGGGATGGTGGGCAGGCCGGGAACGATGGCAAAGAGAAGCAACATGGCGGAGACGAGGCGAAGGGCCTTGGGATGGAAGGTCAGCTGGGCCAGGAATTCCTCGCCCATCTTGGCTTCGGCTGCGGCCCGGGACACGATCAGGCCGGCCGACGTGGAAATGATGATGGAAGGAATGATGGAGACAAGGCCGTCACCGATGGTCAACAGCGTGTAGGTCTGGGCGGCGTCCTTCCAGTTCATGCCCTTTTGCAGCACGCCGATGAAAAAGCCGCCGAAGATGTTGATGGCCGTAATGATGATGGTGGCGGTGACGTCTCCGGAGACAAACTTGCCGGCGCCGTCCATGGCGCCGTAAAAGTCGGCTTCCTTGCGGATGATGTTGCGGCGGGAGGTGGCCTGCTGTTCGTTGATGAGGCCGGCGTTGAGGTCGGCTTCAATGGCCATCTGCTTGCCCGGCATGGCGTCCAGGGTGAAGCGGGCGGCCACTTCGGCGATACGGGTGGTGCCGGCGACGATGACTTTTTTGTTGATGGCAAAAAGCACCAAAAAGATGACGCAGCCGACGACGTAGTTGCCGCCGACCACGAACTGGCCAAAGGCCTGGATGACGTGCCCTGCCGCCGAAGGGCCTTCGTCGCCGTGGAGCAGAATCAAACGGGTGGAGGCCACGTTCATGGACAGGCGAAGCAGGGTGGTGACCAGCAGCAAGGTCGGATAGATGGAAAATTCCAGGGGCGAGCCCATGAACATGCTCGTCACCAGAATTACCAAGCTAATCGAGATGGAGAAGGTGAGCATGAGGTCGATAAAGGCCGAAGGCACCGGGACCAGCATGACGAATAGAATGACCACCACGCCGGCGGCCAGCATGATGTCGCCCTGGCGGGTGAACCGTTCGTAGTTGAACTGGATCGCTTCGTTGGCTGTCTTCGCCATGATTTTGACACCCTTTTTGGCAACCCCGCCGGCTTATCGCGGACGGGAAAAACGTCGGAACTTGTCGAGTTGGGCCAGGATTGAGGCGACTGCCTGGTAGAGGTCCTCGGGAATCACCTGGCCAATCTCCACGTTCTTATACAAGGCCTGTGCCAGAGGCTTGTTTTCCCGGATGGGGACATTGTGTTCCCGGGCGATTTCCTTGATTCTTTCGGCCATGATGTCGCCGCCCTTGGCCAGCAGCATAGGCGCCGGCGATACCGTTGGATTGTAGCTCAGCGCGCAGGCAATGTGCGTCGGGTTGGTAATGATGACATCGGCCTTGGGAACGTCCTGGAGCATCCGACGATTCATGACTTCCATCATCTTCTGTTTCTGTTTCTGCTTGATCTCTGGGTCGCCAAAAGACTGCTTGTGTTCGTCTTTGACTTCCTCCTTACTCATTTTCATATTCTCTTCGTAATCCCAGCGTGTATACCAAACGTCCAGGATGGAAATGACGAACAGCGGTCCCAGAGTATAGAGAACCATGTCGTAGCCGTTGGTCAACAAAAAAACCGCAAAGTTCTCTGTGGTCTGGTAAAATAACGGCATGAATTCGTTGAATTTGTCTTTTAAGATGAGATACGGAGCCAGAGAAATGGCTGCGGCCATGACCACCTGTTTGCCAAGCTGGATGAAGGTGCGGGGACTGATGAGGAGCTTTTGCAATCCCTGCATCGGATTTATAATATTGCTGAAATCCGGCTCGAAGATCTTTGGACGCCAAAGCGATCCCACTTGGAGGCGCTGGGTGATATAGGCGACGACTGCCATGACGAGGAGGAGCGGCAGGAGCATGATGGCCAATTTGGCCGACAGCGACCACAAAAGGGCCGTCACGTCGTCGGTGGTGCCCTGGAAATTCAGCCGTTGGCCCAGAAATGTCCGGAAAATGTCCCGCATCTGGAGGGAAATGTCCCCAAGGGTATAGCGGATGGTGAAAAGGCCGGCCATGAGCACGGTGAGCTTGGGCAATTCCTGACTTCGCGGCACCGATCCCTTTTCACGGGTTTTATCGCGCCGTTTTTGGGTGGCAGTTTCTGTTTTACTTGGATCTCTGGCCATGTCGTGACGTCCAGGCGCCGGGCGGGACCGTTTTAGCCGGCCTCATGCGGCGTTCAACTCTTTCCGTCAGCGTGGCTGCAAAACCACTCCGTGCATATGTTCCGTCTCTTCTTTTACATGCAAAAGAAGCGTTGGGAAGACAACGCTAACTCGATGCCTTGAGAATGAGACGGAACATCGGTTCAAGCTCCATCAAAAATTGTTCGATGGTGATGGCCAAGGCCGCAAATACCATGGTCATAAAAAGAAACCCCACCGTGATTTTCACAGGAAACCCGATGAAAAGCACGTTCATTTGGGGCGCTGCCCGGGCAACGAGAGCCAGGGCCAAATCGACCAAAAAAATCGAGGCCATGATGGGTGCGGCGATTTTAAGCGCCATGACAAACATCTGGCTGGTAAAGACGATGAGATGCTCTCCCAGGGCGGCGTTGATCAAAAGCCCCCCTGGCGGCACCAGTTCGAAGCTTTGGGCCATGCTGGAAAGGAGGAGCAAATGCCCGTTTAAGCATAAAAAAAGCATTGTAGTGACCTGACTCATCAAATGACCCAAGCCCGATTCCGACGCACCGGTCATGGGATCGATGCTGTTCATGAGCGAAAAGCCCATGGAAAATCCCATAATGGCCCCGGCGCTTTGGGCGGCGGAAAACAACAGGCGCACCAGAATATCGAGCAGCAAACCGATGATGGCCTCGCCCAGAAACATCAGTGCGATGGTCCAGGTGTTGGCCGGCAGAGCCGTGCCGGCAAAGGAGAGCTTGGGCCAAAGGGCCAGGGCGATCATAAAGCACAGGGCGCCCTTGACGACGTTGGGAATCAGGTTGGCCCCGTAAAAGGGCAGCATGAAAAGCACGACGCTTATGCGCATAAACGTCAGCAAAAAGCTAAATACCGTTGCCGGATTGATGTGGAACAGGTCCATGGTTGGGGGCAAGCAAAAGCCGGACCAGGGGCCGGCCTGCTACTCCAGGATATAGCGCATTGGGTTGACGGGCACTCCGCCAAGGCGCGTTTCGTAGTGGAGATGGGGACCGCTGGTCTGGCCGGAGTCGCCCACATGACCGATCGTCTGCCCCCGGGTCACGGTCTGGCCCTTGGATACAAGGACGTCGCGCAGATGGCCGTAAGAGGTGGTCAAACCGCCTTGGTGGTCGATGACCAGACCAAAGCCGCCGCCCTCGGTTTCGCCGGCAAAGGTTACGACGCCTTCTCCCGGGGCTACAACCAGGGCCCCGATTGGAGCCGCGATATCCATACCCTTGTGGAATTCCTTTTTGCCGGTAAATGGCGAGGTGCGTTCCCCGAAAGGGGAAGCGATCCAACCGGCCACGGGCCAGGTACTGGGAAAGGCGGCCAGATGCGTCTTGGTGGCGTCGAGCATGGAGAGAAGCTCCTGCTGGCGCACCCGCTCCAGGGCGGCCTGGTCGCGCAGTTCAGTCAAAAATTGGTGCAGCTTGCGGGTGAGCATCTCCTGGCGGTATAACGGCAGGTACTTTTTGTCGAAGTCCTTGTCCTCGCCGCCCGGAGCGACCTCGCGGGGTTCCTGGTCGATGTTGACCATCTGGCGCAGCTTGGCGTCAAACCCCCGGATGCGGACGAGATCGATTTCCAGGCCCTTGATCTTGTCGGATAGGCTTAAGAGCTGGGCGTTTTGGTCCTGGGCCTTGTTCTCCCACTGGGCCAATTCATGCTCCATCCGTTTATAATTATAATAATATCTGACAAGGGAGACGTTGCCGGCCACGAGTGCGGCCAGAGCGACGAGCATCAGGGCAAACAACCAGCCGCGAAAGCGCAGCTTGCGGTAGGCCCCGTGGTGGTCCCGAAAGATGACGATCTGGTAGTTTTTAAACATCGTGAAGATCTTCGGATAACGACACGTCAGGCAGGGCGTCCCGGTCCAACTGCCAGCGGCCCAGAGCGTGCTGCAGGTTGACGTTGCGCTTCTTGCCGCCGTCACAAATGGTCCGGACCCAGGTTTCCGCCTCGTGCCGCATGGATTTGCCGGCCATGGGGCAGGGGTTGGAAAAGACCGGCAGCTCCCAGGCCTTGGCCGCCCGGATAATGGTGGGCTTGTCGATGAGGAGCAGGGGGCGGATGACGGTCAGGCGGCCTTTGAAAAAGGATTCCCGGCTGGACAGACCGTCCACCCGTCCGTTCTGGAAGAGGTTGAGGAAAAAGGTGGCCGACAGGTCGTCGGCGTTGTGGCCAAAGGCCAAGTGGGTCAGGCCGTATTGGGCGCACAGGTCGAACAGGCGTTTGCGTCGCAACCAGGCACAGTAGAAACAGGCGGAGTTCTTCTTATTTTCCTCGGAGAAGGCCCTGGGTCCGAAATCCGTGACCTCGATATGGGCAGCGATGCCAAGGCCGGCGCACAGGGAGACGAGGGGCGCGTGGTTGTGCGGGTCGAATCCGGGATTTAAGTGGAGCAGCATAAGCTCCACGGGAAAGGGCACAATGCGGCGCCGGATGGCCATGACGGCCAGCATGACCAAGCTGTCCACGCCGCCGGAAACGGCCAGCCCGACTCTGGCCCGGGGGGAAAGCTGGCCGGTGCGCATCATGAGCTTGCCGGCCTTGGCCACACAGACCCGCTGGGCATAGCCAAGGTCCCGGGCACGCAGGGGGTGGGAGGATCGAGGCATCAATTCACCTTTAGAACGTGCTGTCCATCAGGATGTCGCGGACCTCGGCGATCTGCTCCATTATGGCAGCCATCACATTTTCCATCTGGAGCGGGGTGATGTCCAGACGGGCGAACACGACCTCTGACGGGACGTACTGCATGCCGTCGATGCCCATGCCGATGCCGGTCATTTTGGCGATGACGTCGCCGACGTGGACGAGGTCCAGAGCCATGTCGGGTTCAGGGCAATCGTCGGGACGCAGCCGGTAGCGGACCACATTGACGATGGGGGTTGGTATGCCCCAGCGTTCCAGGAGCACGGCCCCCAGTTCGGCATGATTGATGCCGAGAACCATTTCCTCGGCCTGTTCAAACGGGATATGGCGTTCATGAGCCAGGCTCAGGATGGGAGCAGCGTCCACTTCGAGAAACGACCCCATGACCGTTTTGCCGATGTTGACCAATAGTCCGGCCGTGAAGGTGTGGGGCGGGGCGGTGACGGCAAGCTCCCGGGCCAGGGTCTCCGAGGCCGTGGCCACGGCCACGGAATGTTCGAGCAGTTCGCCCGGGCGAAGACCGTAGCCCTTGATTTCATAACGGGTAAACGGGGCCACGCCCGAGGCAATGACGAGCTGGTACACCCGGTTAAGACCCAGGCGCATGAGGGCTTCCTTGACCGTGGACACCTTGCCGACACCTCCGAAAAACGAAGAGTTGGCCATGCGCAGGACATTGACGGTCAGCCCCGGATCAAATTCAATGATTTTAGCCAGCTGGCGCAGGTCGGCTTCGGGATTGCCGATGTAGGCCAGCACCTTTTGCACCGGCATGGGCATATGCGGTATGGCAACGGCTTTTTGGATGATGTCTTCGCGTCGGCTCATAATTCCCACGACCTCCCGCACGATGAGATCACGACTCGGCCCGTCTCCGCGTAAAGACGCATGGTCCGCGGAATGGTGCCGCCCACATCCTCGGCCAAAAGGCGCATCTCGTTGACCTGCAACAATTTTTTAAGCGCCGAAAAATTGTTGGCCCCGGTGTCGAACTGATTGGAAATATGCATCATCCGACCGCACCCCGCAGCTTTGAGCACGAGGTTTTCCCGGGTGGCTCCACGCCCGAACATGGCGCGCATCATCTGAGGAACGCCGGTGTTGACGTACATGAAGGGATTTTTCAGGGGAAACTGGGCATCTCTGGCCAGGGGCAACAAGCAATGGATGAGACCCGCCACCCCGGCAACAGGGTCATAGACGGCAAGGCCCAGGCACGAACCGAGGGCATGCGTGACGAGCACATCCTTGGCGCGGTTGGTAACCTTCATGTCGGAGATACTGACAACGATCTCCATAAGCTGTGTCTTGCGGTTGGTCCTTGGGGAAAAGAGGTTTGCTGTGGGAAGAAGCGAGGTGTTACGGTAGCCGGAAACGCGCCGAAGGACAAGGGCGCGTCAGGTGCGCCATAAGCTCACCCGCGCAACCTGAAGCGGTGCATTATCCGACTCCAAGCTTCGTCGGCGCGGAATGTCCGGCGACCGAGTCCTCAAGACGGGACATGAGGTGGCTGGGAAACCGGGGGAGGGACAATGTGAACCGGGATCCGGGAGCATAGTCGCGGTCCAGGGCGATCTGGCCATTGTGTTCCAGCAGGATTTCCTGGGCCAACGTCAATCCCACGCCACAACCATCGGCGCGCGAGGAGAAAAATGGATCGAAAATGTGCGGGGCGTCCGCCGGGGGGATGCCGGGACCGTCGTCGGTGACGGCGATTTCCATGCGTTCTCCGATCACGGCGGCCGTGAGGCGTATACCCACGGCGTCCTTGACGGCAAACTGGATGCTGTTGCGGAACAGTTCGGTCAGGGCGGCGGCCAGCAGATCGCCGTCGGCCACCAGGGACACCTCGGGGATGGCGGCCAGATCCCAGGCGACGCCGCGTCCCAGGGACGCGGTCATGGCTTCCGTCCGATTGCGGGCATTGGCAGCCACAGCCGGCAGGGTGGTCGGTTTCAAGTGCAGGGGGCCAAGGGAGGCAAAGCGGGCCACGGTACGCACGATGGTTTCCAGACGCCTGGCTTCGTCGAGAATGATGCCGGGATACTGCGAGGCAATGCCCAGGTCTTTGATCTCGCGCGACAGACGAGTGGCGAAGCCGCCGATGGCAAAGATAGGATTGCGGATCTGATGGGCCACCGAGGCGGCGAGCTTGTTTAATCCCCGGATCTTCTCACCCTGTATCCTATTGACTTCCTTTAAAATCTCTGTCTCTCGGCGCTGCATCCGAGACAGTTCGGTGATATCGTGCAAGATGACCACCACCCCGGCGGAATTGCTGTCGCCGGACAGGTAGGAACTGGTGATGGACAATTCCAAGACCCCGCCGTTCGGGGCGGCATACGGCACCACCCGGCATAGACCGACAAGCTCGTTTTGTATCACGTCCATGACGATCTGGTTGAAACGGGCGTTGGCGTCGTTTTCGAAAAACAGTTCGCCCCAGCCTCGGCCGAGCAACTGTTCCCGAGGGTAGCCCAGAATGGCGGCGGCCGCCGAATTGACTGTGGCAAAAGCACCGGTGTGGTCCACGATGAGCAGGCCGACCGGCAGACTTTCGACGACGTTTTGAGCGATCAGGTCGCTTAAATGGGTCATGATCTACTTCGGTGCATGGTGATGCTCATTTATGACAGAGTTGCAAGTGCTTTTCAAGACGCGCTGGAGCAACTGCGGCAAGGCTGACCGATTTTTAAGAAGCCTGTGGACAGACGCCAGGGAACCGCATACTTCTCGCCGGATCGAAATGACGCTCCCGTCGCTGTGGAGCCTGGATGAGGGCAGGGTATATGTCCATTGAATTCATGAAGGAACTCATTGCCCAGTATGGGTATTTGGCGCTTTTTATCGGCACGTTCCTGGAAGGCGAGACCATTTTGCTTTTGGCCGGATTCGCGGCCCAATCCCCGGCCTTCAATCTCGATGTCCGGCTGGTCATCCTGGTGGCCTTTTGCGGCAGTCTGGCCGGGGATCAGACAGCGTTTTTCATCGGACGCCATTACGGTCGACGGCTTGTGGCCCGTAGCGAGAAGTGGCGCAGCCGAGCCGATCGGGTCCACGTCATGCTCAAGAAGTACCATGAAGTGCTTATTTTGAGTTTCCGTTTTTTCTACGGTCTGCGCAATCTGACGCCCTTTGTGTTGGGCACGGCCGATATCTCCATCTTGAAGTTTTTCCTGCTAAACGCCGTCGGCGCCGGCATCTGGGCCGTATCTTTTGCCCTTATCGGCTATGGTTTCGGCAGCCTGCTGGAAAATGTCCTGACCAAGCTCATCGAAAACGTCCACCATGTCGAACTGGCCGTTCTCGGTCTAGCCGGCCTGGTGGCCCTGGCATTGTGGTTGCGCAAGGCCCTGCGCCGCTCTCGCTAGCGTCGTTCCGCACAGTTCATTACGGCGATTATACAGGACAATACTCTAAAATCGTTGTTTATTGAAAATAACGCGCATACGTTTTCATGAGACACAACACGAGCGCCTGCCGACGCGATGTCCTATGGGCAGCGTTTGCACAGGCAGGAACGCTTTGATCTTTCCAGGAAAATATGTACCTTGGCCATGGCTCGGATACCCGGCCGGGGAGTGCCCGTTAAGCGCGCCTTTGTCCGGACGCTTGGCCGGAAGTTGCCAAAGAAATTACGGCGGGGGTAAGGACAATGGCCGAGACGACCCAATCTGCCTTCGCTCATGACCTGTTGCGGCAATGCCGCAAGACCCTCGGCGGCAGCAATAATGGCCTGACCGGGATCATTGAAGCGCACGAGCAGGACTTTTTATCTCTGGGTGAGGAACTCTACGCCTTGCAACAGAGTTGCGAGGACATCTCCCGCACCGCCCAGTCCCTGGTCTCATATACGTCTGGCCAAGCCATGCACACCACCCTAAGCGCCCTCTCCCAAGAGCTTGAGGCGCTTACGGACGACACGGCCAGGGCCTCCGGCCGCCAGAGCCTTGAGGAAATCGACGGGGTGGTCCGGATCGTTGACGAACTCTCCGACATCCTTTCGGCTTTTTCAAAGATAGTAAAATATTTAAGCATACTCGGAATTGCCACCCGTATCGAGAGCGCCCGTCTCGGCAATGACGGCCGAGGCTTTACCACCCTGGCCGACGACGTGGAAAAACTGGCTCATCAGATCGTCGAACATTGCGCCGGCATTGCCGGTCGCATTGAAACCCTGCGCGGCCATGTCCAATCGGCCAGACAACGCAATCTGGCCATCCTTGGGACCCAGGAACAGTGTCACGAGGTCATCGTTCGCCAACTCGCAGCCAATATTGTCGCTCTTGGCGAGATGGCTTCCAGTTCCAGCGAGATCTCCCTGGGGCTGTCCCGCACTGCCGAGGAGATCGCCCGCGACATTGGACAGGCCGTGCGTTCCATGCAGTCCCATGACATCGTCCGCCAACAGGTTGAACACGCCGAACACGCCCTTGCCGAGACGGCCGAGATGCTCGACCTCGAGGTCACCGACGAGGCCGATGCCAAGACCGTGCTTGAACTGCTGGCCTTCGTGGCCGATGTATTCACTTTGGAAACTTCCCAGATTGCCAGCGCTGACGAACATTTTACCAATGCTGCCGACACCCTGCGCAACTCCCTGACCTCTCTGGCCGGTCGCATCCGGGGCATAGGCGAAACCATTGCCGGCAGAACCGGAGCGGGAACCGCCGATACGCCTTTGACCAGGCTTGAGGCCGGCGTGGTCACGGTGAAATCCGAGCTTGGCGATTTCGCGGCCGCTGGCGAGGCCCTGGGCACGATCATGGACTCCGTAGCCGATACCATCGCCGGAATGGGCGGAGCCATTGAAGCGATTGAGGAAGTGGGGACAGAAATCGAGCTGATTGCGATTAATGCCAGCATCAAGGCCGCCCATACCGGCGAAGCCGGGGCCGCCTTGGGCGTCTTGGCCCTGGCCATCCAGCGGCTGTCGGGCGACGCCCGCCGCCAGACCGATGCCGTTGCCCGCATTCTGGGAGATATTGCCAGCGCTTCAACGAGGTTGCAGGATAATGCCGGCCGGTATAACGATCAATCTGAAGCGTGGCGGATCATTGGGGAGTTGGATGCCGTCCTGACCGATACCAGCGCAACCACCCAACAATGCCAGGAATTGTTCGCTTCCCTGAGCGGAGCAAGCCGTACCTGGGGTGACCGGGCGGATGAATTGTCCCGCAACATCGATTTTGACCGGGAGATCGGCCGGAGCTTTTCGGGTATCCGCCGCTCCCTGGATGAACAGATCGCAGCTGCCCGCAAGCTTGTGCCAAGCGGCGGCAAGGGACGAAGCAACAGGCTGCGCCAACTCTATGACCGCTATACCATGGAAGCGGAGCGGGATGTGCATGAGGCGGCCTTTGGCCAGTCGCAATCGAAACTGGCGGCAAAGCCCCAAGCCAAGGCTTTTTCCCAGGAACCGACCGAATTCGGCGATAATGTCGAGTTGTTTTAGGCCATGCCGCCGCAGGGTGCACAGGAGCCAGACACACGATGATGTCCCAGGACGACCCCCATCGCCGAGCCTATCTGGAAGAGGCCCGGGAGCTCTTGTCCGACCTTGAAGCCTCGCTTTTGGAGTTGGAAAAGATCCCTGACGACACCGATCTGCTCCATAAAATTTTCCGGGCCATGCACACGATCAAAGGGTCCGGGGCCATGTTCGGCTTCGACGACATCGCGGCGTTCACGCATGATGTTGAAACCATTTTCGACCGGGTGCGAAACGGCCAGCTCGGCGTCAACCGCCAGTTGCTTGATCTTTCCTTTCATGCCTGCGACCACATCCGGGCCTTGCTCGAACCCGGGTTGGACCAGGACGCGGCCTTGGCTGCCCAGGGGCGCACCCTCCTTGACGGTTTTCATCAGTTTGCCGGAGAAGACGCGGCCGAACCCGTAGTCGCCGCCGCCCAGACACCCCCGTCAGCCGAGGAGCTCTCCGGCTGCCGACCGCTTATTTACCGACTGCGGCTCAAGCCCCATTCGGACATGTTGACCACAGGGAACAATCCGCTGCATCTGATCGAGGACGTCAGTGCCCTGGGTGATTGCCGACTGTTCCTCCACGCCGAAGCCCTTCCGTCGCTCGACGTCCTGGAACCGGAAGTCTGCGTCGTGTGGTGGGACTGTGTGCTGCGAACCACGGCCGGGCGCCAGGAGATCGCCGATATTTTTGTTTTTGCCGAAGACGAGTGCGACCTGACCATTGATGTCCTGGATAACGGCTGCGCCGAGGACGGAGAGCAGGCGCACAAGCTTTTGGGGCAGATCCTGGTCGAACGTGGCGACATCACGCCGGAGGATCTGAAAGCGGCTCTGTCTGTCCAGAAACGGCTGGGCGATATTTTAACGGACAAGGGGCTGGTGCGTTCAACCCAGGTAGCCTCGGCTCTGGCCGAGCAGTCTGCTGTGCGCGATTTGCAGCAAAAGCCCCAGTCCGAGCGCCAGGAAAAGACTTCCAGCATCCGGGTGGCTGCTGACAAACTTGACTTCCTCGTCGATCTCGTGGGCGAACTGGTCATTGTCCAGGCCCAGATCCGTCAAGCCGTGGACGAACGGGGCGACCTCTACCTGCGAAGTCTGGCCGAGCACCTCGAACGCCTGAGCGACAGTCTGCGCGATTCCACTCTGTCCATCCGCATGGTGCCCATCGGGGCCACCTTCGCCAAATTCCGCCGTCTGGTACGCGATCTCTCCGCCGAACTCGGCAAGGATATCGAACTTGTCACCAGTGGCGAGGAAACCGAGCTCGATAAAAACGTCATTGAGCGGTTGGGCGATCCTCTTGTTCATCTGCTGCGCAACAGCATCGATCACGGCATTGAGCAACCAGCGGACCGTCGGGCTGCCGGCAAAGCCCTGGCCGGCCGTATCCATCTCACCGCCGCCCACGCCGGCGGGGAGGTGGTCATCACGGTGGCCGACGACGGCGGCGGGCTTGACGCTGTCCGTATTCGCGCCAAAGCCGAACAGCGCGGCCTTATCGCTCCAGGAGCGGATCTATCACCTAAGGAACTGTATCATCTCATCTTTCAGCCTGGATTTTCCACAGCTTCGGCCGTCACCAGCATCTCCGGCCGCGGCGTTGGCATGGATGTGGTCAAACGGGCCATCGATTCCCTGCGGGGCAGCGTGGAAATCGACTCCGAACCCGGCCAGGGCACGTCCATCATTGTCCGCCTGCCCCTGACTCTGGCCATTATTGATGGTTTGCAAGTGCAGGTGGCCGGGGAATACTATGTCGTGCCGCTGGCTTTGGTTGAAGAGTGTGTGGAAATTGCCCGACAAGACAATGGGACCGAACGGCACATCGTCAATATGCGGGGTGAAGTGGTGCCGGTGATGCGGTTGCGCGATCTTTTCAACTTCGACGGCGACGCCCCGGCTATTGAACCCATTGTGGTGGCCAAAGTCGATGGAGAACGTATCGGCATTGCAGTGGACCGGGTGGTTGGCGAACACCAGACCGTTATCAAAAGTCTGGGGAGACTGTACCGCGACGTCAAAGAATTTTCCGGAGCCACCATTCGGGGGGACGGCTCCATGGCCCTGATCGTGGATGTGCCCTCCCTGGTGCGCCGGGCCGCCGGAACCGATTTGCGTGGCATTCGGTGATTCCTGTCATGGGTTGCCAAGCAGCAACACATGGGCAAGGCAGGGCTGCTGCGCACACCTGACAGGCGGCACATTCGCTCATTTTGGCAACACCGCGAGGGCGGGAGGAAGATATGGCCGAGGCCCCAACCACCAATGACAACCAGTACCTGACGTTTACCCTGGAACGCGAACTGTTCGCGTTGGACATCGCTTCAGTGCGTGAAGTCCTCGAACTCGTCAACATTACCAGGGTTCCTCGAACCCCCGAGTATATCCGTGGCGTGATCAATCTGCGCGGGCGAGCCGTACCGGTGGTGGATCTTAAGATGAAGTTCGGTCTGGGCGCCACCCAGCGCACGGTTAACACCTGTATCATCATTGTCGAAGTGTCCCTGGACGGCGAGGGCACGGTGCTTGGGGCTTTGGCCGATTCCGTACAGGAAGTCTATGAAATGGATACAGGGCAGATCGAGCCGCCGCCACGTATGGGAACACCTATCCGGGCCGAGTTCATCCGGGGCATGGGCCAGTCCGGCGAACAGTTCATTATTATCCTCGACATCAGCAAGGTCTTCACCTCCATGGAATTGGCCGGGCTGGCCCAGGCCCTGGGCGATGCCGGCCCGGAGGCCGGGGAGGCTTGCGTTTCATGACGCCGACTGCCGCTGCCGGCCGGACGTCCGGGCTGGTCGCCATGAGCGACAAGGAATTCAAACGGTTAAGCGAGTTTATTCATACCGAGGTCGGCATCAAACTGCCGTCGTCGAAAAAGGTTATGGTCGAAGCGCGGCTGCAGAAACGTCTGCGACTGCTCGGTAAGGCCCATTATCGCGACTATTATGAATACCTGTTTAGCCCAGAAGGACTTGAGGAGGAACTTGTCCACCTCATAGACGTCATCACCACCAATACGACCGAGTTTTTCCGGGAACCGCGCCACTTCGAAATCATGAACGAGCAGACGCTGCCGCTTTGGCGCAGCGAGAACGGCTCCGGTCGTCCTTTTCGATTGTGGAGTGCCGGGTGTTCCACGGGTGAGGAACCCTATACGCTTTGCATCGTGCTCTCCGAGTTTGCGGCCCGTTCACCGGGATTTCGTTTCAGCGTCATGGCGACGGACATCTCCACCCGGGTGCTGTCCATGGCTAAAAATGGCGTTTATCCCGAGGAGCGTCTGGCCAAAATGTCCATGGAACTCAAGCGGCGCTATTTTTTGCGCAGCAAGGACCGGGCCAAGAGACTTGTGCGCGTGGCTCCGGATATTCGTCGCATCATTGATTTTCGTCGTCTTAATTTTATGGAATCATTCGCCTTCCCAGAACCACTTGACACCATTTTTTGTCGCAACGTCATGATCTATTTTGACCGGGCCACCCAGGAACGTCTCCTGCAGAAGTTCTGCACCCAACTTCTGACAGGGGGCTTCCTGTTTATCGGGCATTCTGAAAGCCTGACCGGTATGGACTTGCCCTTGCGCCAACATGCCCCGACGGTATATAGAAAAATATAAATCTCCGAACAATTGCTCCAAAGAGGTCCTGCGTGAAACAGACCATCAAGGTCCTGGTGGTGGACGATTCCGCCTTGGTGCGCCAGACCCTGACCGATATTTTGTCTTCGGATCCGGAAATCGAAGTCATCGGCGCTGCAGGCGACCCCTATGCCGCAGTCAAGCGCATGGAGATGCAGACCCCGGACGTCATCACCCTGGATATTGAAATGCCGCGTATGGATGGGCTGACCTTCCTGCGCAAAATCATGACCCAGCATCCCATCCCTGTGGTTATCTGCTCCACGCTGACCGAATGCGGCTCGGAAACCACGCTGCGGGCCATGGAATACGGGGCCGTTGACATCATCCTCAAGCCCAAACTCGGCACGCGACAGTTCCTGGAAGAATCACGCATCCGGGTAGTGGATGCGGTCAAGGCTGCGGCCGGGGCGCGTCTGAAAAAGATGGCCGCGACCGGCCCCATGAAGGTCACCCCCAAGCTCTCGGCCGACGCCATGCTGCCCGGTCCAACGGGCAAAGCCATGTTCCAGACCACTGAAAAGGTGGTGGCGGTGGGCGCGTCCACCGGCGGCACCGAGGCCCTGCGCGAATTCCTCGAAGCCATGCCCCAGGATTGCCCCGGCATTGCCATTGTCCAGCATATGCCGGAGCAGTTCACAGCCGCTTTTGCCAAACGCCTGGACGGCATCTGCCGCATCACGGTCAAGGAAGCCTCCGACGGCGACACCATCCTGCGCGGCCAGGCGCTCATTGCCCCGGGCAACCGCCATATGCTGCTTAAGCGCAGCGGTGCGCGTTATTTCGTGGAGGTCAAGGACGGGCCGCTGGTGCGTCGGCACCGGCCCAGCGTCGATGTGCTCTTTCGCTCCGCTGCCCGCTACGCCGGCAAAAACGCCGTTGGCGTCATCATGACTGGTATGGGGGATGACGGAGCCGCCGGAATGCTTGAGATGCACGATGTCGGAGCCTACACCATCGCCCAGGACGAAGCTTCGTGCGTGGTGTTTGGAATGCCCCAGGAAGCCATCAAGCTTGGCGGCGTGGATAAGATCATGGGCCTTGGCGGCATTGCCTACGAAGTGGTCCGGGCCTGTGCCGGCTAGACCTGCTTTTGTTTTTGCCTGCCAATGCGCCCTGCAGACGGCTTTGCGAGAAGTCCTGGCCGTGACGAGGAAAAGTTGTGTCCATAGCGGATGAGATCGAAACGAAATTTGCCGTCAAATCCTTTACTCCGGTGCGCCGGTCATTGGTGACGGCCGGCGGTGTGCGGCTGTCGCGGCGCTTCGAAGAAAACGTGGTCCTTGACGACACGGCGGCGACCCTGCGCGGCCGGGATGTCCTGCTGCGCATCCGGCGCGACGCCGTCTGCAAAGTGACTATCAAAATGCCGGCCGAGGCTCCCGGACACAGCGGACTCAAAATCCGCCGTGAGATCGAAACCGAGGTGGCCGATCCGGCTGCCCTGGAAGCCATTTTCGCAGCCCTGGGCTATGTCCCGTTTCTGCGCTACGAAAAAGTCCGGGAGACTTGGCAGGCCGGCGATGCCCTGGTCTGTCTGGATGAATTGCCTTTTGGCCGTTACCTGGAAATTGAGGGACCGGCCGAGTCCATCCCGATTCTGGCCGGCCGCCTGGGCCTGTCCATGACCCAGGCCCTGCCCGAGACCTACCACGAATTGCACCAAGCCTATCGTAGGGAACGCGGCCTGCCGCCGGATATGAGTTTTGTCTTCCCGCCCGATACCCGTCGAAAGATTCTGGTCGACCTCGCCGAATCGCTCTGAAAGCACCAGCAATTTCAGTTCCCTGGCAACCCTGTTGTCAGTCGCTGCGTTTTTCCGTAGGCCAGAGCATGGAGTCGGGGTCAAGGGCGCAGGCATGTGCTCCCCCTCGACAGTCCGCCACAGCGACTTATATATCTCCGAGGTCGGGAAATCGGGACTTTTCCCGGCATTCCACCATCTGGAAGAGGTGACGGCAGTTCATGACCCATCCCATGTATGAAGACCAGCCCGATATGGGCGTCAGTGTTGAAGACGAAGTCCGTGAACCAAAGCAATTCAAGGTCATGCTGCACAATGACGACTACACCACTATGGAGTTCGTGATCTTGGTGCTCGTCAACGTGTTTCGCAAAAACGAGAATGAAGCCACGCAGATCATGCTCAATGTCCATAACAATGGCGTAGGGATATGCGGCGTGTATACGGCCGAGGTGGCAGAGCTCAAGGTCTCGCTTGTCCACCGCCTAGCCAAGGAAAGCGGCTACCCCCTGCGTTGCAGCATGGAAGAGGTTTAAATGCTCAGTAAAAAACTCGAACGGGTATTGACCAGCGCCGTTAAAGAGGTCAAGCGCCGCCATCACGAGTATCTCACCCTCGAGCATCTGCTCTATGCCATGCTCCTGGAAGACACTGGACGGGATATCCTGGTCCATTGCGGCGCCAATGTGGTTCGCCTCAAGCATCAGCTTGAGCGGTTTTTCACCGATCATATGGAAACCCTGCCCCAGGACACCAACTCCGAAGTGGTGCAGACCCTTGGCGTGCAGCGTGTGCTGCAACGGGCCATCATGCAGATGCAGTCTTCAGGCAAGCAGCAGGTGGAAGTCGGCGACGTGCTGGCCGCCACCTTTGACGAAGAAGACTCCTACGCCGTTTACTACCTGAAGTCGCACAACATCTCCCGCCTGGACGTGCTGGAATACATCTCCCACGGCGGCGGCAAGGAAACGGCTTCCGAAGGCGGAGACAGCGGCAGCGAGGAACAACGCGAGGGCAAGGCCGGCGGATCGGCCCTGGAGCAGTACACGGTTGATCTGGTGGCCAAGGCCAGGAAGGGCGAGATCGATCCGCTCATCGGCCGCGACCAGGAATTGACTCGCACCATCCACGTGCTGCTGCGGCGTCGCAAGAACAATCCCATCTTCGTCGGCGATCCCGGCGTCGGCAAGACCGCCCTGGCCGAGGGGCTGGCCCTTCGCATCGTCAATGGCGACGTGCCGGAGAGCTTCCGGGATACGCTCATCTACGCCCTGGATATGGGGGCGCTCCTGGCCGGCACCAAGTATCGGGGCGACTTTGAACAGCGGCTCAAGGGCGTGCTCTCGGAACTGGAGCAGAAGCCCGGGGCTATTCTCTTTGTCGACGAGATTCACACCATCGTCGGGGCCGGGGCCACCAGCGGCGGCACCCTGGATGCTTCCAACATTTTAAAGCCCGTGCTCGGCTCGGGCAAGTTGCGCTGCATCGGGTCCACGACCTACGAAGAATACAAGAACCATTTCGAAAAGGACCGGGCGCTTTCCCGCCGGTTCCAGCATATCGACGTGGCCGAACCAACCGTGGAAGAGGCCGTCGAGATCGTCAAGGGCCTTCGCAGCTACTACGAAGCCCACCATGGCGTGCGCTATACTCCGGCTTCCCTGCGTGCGGCGGTGGAGCTGTCTGCCCGGCACATCAACGACCGCTTCCTGCCGGACAAGGCCATCGACGTCATTGACGAGGCCGGGGCCGTGCGCAAACTGGCCGGCACCGAGGCCAAGGGCGCCATTGGCGTGGCCGAGATGGAGAAGGTCGTGGCGGCCATGGCCAAAATTCCGGCCGCCCGGGTCACGTCCTCGGACAAGGTGCGCCTGGAGAACCTGGAAGGGGAGCTTAAAAACCTCGTCTTTGGCCAAAACGAGGCCGTGGACGGCATTGCCAAGGCCATCCTTCGCGCCCGGGCCGGGCTGGCCAATGCCGGCAAGCCTACGGGTTCGTTCCTGCTGGCCGGTCCGACCGGCGTTGGCAAGACCGAACTGGCCAAGCAGCTGGCTGCGGTGCTCGGCATCAACTTCGTGCGCTTTGACATGAGCGAATACATGGAGAAGCATGCGGTGGCCCGGCTCATCGGTTCGCCTCCGGGCTATGTCGGCTTTGAGCAGGGTGGCCTTTTGACCGACGCCATCCGCAAGCATCCCTATTCGGTGCTTTTGCTCGACGAGATCGAGAAGGCGCACCCGGATATGTTCAGCATCTTGCTCCAGGTGATGGACTATGCGACCCTGACCGACAACAGCGGGCGCAAGGCCGACTTTGGCCACGTGATCCTGCTTATGACCACCAACGCCGGAGCGCGCGAGATGGCGGCCAAGAGCATCGGCTTTGGAGCCAACAAGCCGGGCGAGGCAGCGGACAAGGGCAAGAAGGCCATCGAGCGGCTGTTTAGTCCCGAGTTCCGCAACCGCCTGGACGACATCATCAGCTTCAAGCCCCTGGTGCCTGAGGTCATGGACCGCATCGTCCATAAGTTCATCCGGGAGCTCAACACCCAGATGGCGGAAAAGCGCGTGTTCGTGCGCCTGACCCCGGCGGCTGCGGCCAGACTGGCCGAAAAGGGTTTTGACGCCGACTACGGCGCGCGCCCCCTGTCCCGGGTCATCCAGGTGGAGATCAAGGACACGCTGGCCCAGGAGATGCTCTTCGGCAAGCTGCAAAAGGGCGGCGAGGCGGTTGTGGACGCCGCGCCCGAGGGAGCGCCCGAGCTGTTCAGCTTCACCTTCTCCAGCCGCGCCCCGCGAAAGACCGTGGCCGAAGCGGCTGACGCCGCCGACGCCAGCTAGGGCGCGGGAACGCGAGAAGGGATTAGGAGGGAAGAAGCCTCCGGCGGCCGGGAGGGGCTCAGCCCCTCCCGGACCCTCCCGAAAGGGGGGACGGAGGAAGCTTCCTCAAATGTCAAACCAGCCTGAAGCCAGGATCGCTGCCAGTCGGCGGTCCTGGCTTTTTTATGGCGGCAAGCCGGTGTCTGGACCGAACTTGGTCCGTCGTCCGACCTTGCCCCGGGGCCTTTGACGGCCTATGGAGACCCATGCCTGTTTTCGCTCTCATTGACGAACCGATCTTCCCCAAGCCGACCCTGGCCGAGCCGGGCGGACTGCTCGCCGTTGGCGGCGACCTCAGCCTTGAGCGGCTCCTGGCCGCCTATCGCCGGGGCATTTTCCCATGGTATGACGCCGAGAGTCCCATCCTCTGGTGGTCGCCGAACCCCAGGCCCATCCTCATCCCCGGGCAGGTGCATGTGTCGCGGCGTTTGGAACGCACCCTGCGCTCAGGGAAGTTCCGGGTGACGCTCGACACGGACTTTGGCGGCGTCATTCGCGGCTGTGCCGAGATGATGCGCGCCGCCGACAACGGCACCTGGATCGTGCCGGAAATGATCGAGGCCTATGAGCGTTTGCACTGCGCCGGCTACGCCCACAGCGTTGAAGCCTGGCAGGACGACGAACTGGTCGGCGGGGCCTACGGCGTGGCCATCGGCAAGGCCTTTTTCGGCGAATCCATGTTTCACCGCGCAACTGATGCGTCGAAAGTGGCGTTTGTGACGCTGGCGCGGTTTCTGGAGCGGCAGCATTTCCACTTTATCGACTGCCAGCAGACCACCGGCCATCTGTGCCGCTTTGGAGCGCAGGAAGTGACGCGCAATGAGTTTTTAAAGCGGCTCGAAGTGGCGCGGGAAGAAGCAGGGATGGTGGGGAAGTGGGAGTTGGCGGGGCAGGAGGCTGGTGCGAATTAGGGGAGGGCGGGTGTTATGCCGGTTTTGGCGCAGAGGTCGAGATAGTCGTCGACGGCTTCAATGAAAGCGGCCTGGGCTTCTTGAAGAGTATCGCCGTGGAAGCCGATGATGTGCGGGATATTGGCGATATGGCCGACGAAGCAAATTCCAACTTGGCGGTAGTAAATATTTAGTGGGGATTTCCCTGATCATTCACTGCTTATTGTTCGGTATTCGTCTTCTCACTTTCCAGGGAAAGGAATTTCCTTTGAGCACTAGATAATGACGGTAAATCAGAATCCATTTTCCAAATAGATTCGAACAGTTTTCCTAAGCTCTCCATAAGTCGCACAGCGTTGTCTGTCAGTGGCTTTGTGTTCACCCCGAATTCATGAAGCAAAATTCCAAACTTAGCAATGCCAGAGAATAACACTTCTCTATTTGGAATTTTCTTGTGAAGCTCTTTTTGAAGTAATTCAAGCTTTTCAAGCAATCTGCGTTTATGCTCATCGTCATAATCTGTTGTTTCTTTGATTTCCTTCCGTAAAGAATTAATTGTTTCTTGAATTAAATTAATTGTTTCTTTTGGAATAATTTTCCCGGTCTGATGTAAATCAAAAGCTTCTTTTACTCTTATTTCACTGACCTTCCTTTTTACAAATAGAACAGCCTCACTAAGTTCATAGGAAACGGCACTGTAATCATTTATTGAAATATCGATATCAAGGTCTGAGTGCTTTAAAACGGTTGCAAGAAGATTGAAGAAGTCGAGTTCCTCGTCATACTTTACCAAAGTATTATTATCATAATAATCAAGCAGATATACAAGCGAATCAAATGGGTCAGACGGCATGTGGTGAAATATTGTGTCAATCATAATGATTCCTAATCTTTTATGTGTTACAAAATACTTATCTACATATGTAAGTTTATCGCACTTTGCAATCCGGAGTCAACGCCAGCGTTATCTGTTTACTAGCCGTTTCTCCCCCACCAACTTCCTGATCTTCTGCTTCTGGAGCGCAATAATCGCCTTCAGCCGGACGTACTCTTCCTTGTAATAACGCAACTCGTCCTCCGGGCTGGCGTACGAATCCAGCCCGTTGAAATCTTTCTGCGTTGAGCGAACTTGCTTTGGCTTCTGGTGTTGCGAATCGTCTGTCATAGCTTGCGTCCTTGGGAGCGTTTCCAGAGTTTGTCAGCGCCCGGGGCAATGGTACGGCCTAAGCCTTTGCCCGACTATCCACCCACTTGGCCACGCGGATCGGCTCAAAGGCCCGCATCGTCGCAAGCAACCCTTCAGGCGTGTCCGACGACAGCACCAAGCCCTTTTGCGTTTCCTTTAAAAAGCCTTCGCCGGCCATGCGGTCCACGAACTGGAGCAGGGGGGAATAGTATTCCTGGACATTGAGCAGGCCGCAAGGCTTTTCGTGCAGGCCAAGCTGCGCCCAGGTGATGATCTCGCAGAATTCTTCAAGGGTGCCCATGCCGCCGGGCAGGGCGATGAAGCCATCGGCCAGCTCGGCCATGCGGGCCTTGCGTTCGTGCATCGACGACACCACATGGAGCTCAGTCAGCCGGGGGTGGGCCAACTCCTTGCGGCGCAGAAAATCCGGCAAAACGCCAACAGCCTTGCCGCCGGCCGCCAGCGTGGCGTCGGCCACAGCGCCCATAAGCCCGACGCAGGCCCCGCCGTAAACAAGGGTCAGGCCCTCGGCTGCCAGTAACCGGCCCAGGGCATTGGCCGTTTCCACATAGGCCGGATCGGCCCCGGACGCTGAACCGCAGAACACGCATACGCTTTGCATCAAAGGACTCCGCAACAGGAGGCCGCCTTGGGCAGCCTCCTTGCTAAAAAAAGACTCAGGGAAAGGTGAAACAGTCGAAACGAGCTACTCCAGGCCCGCGATGATGGGCTTGTGCTGGCTCAGATCGTAATAGCCGCGCACCGGGAAGGGCAGGGTATAATTGGGAATCTTGTCGAAATGGATAAACCCGATGTCCTTGCCCTCGGCCAGCTCGGAAAGCGCGACCAGCCCGAGCGGGACCGGGATATTGAGCGCGCAGGCATGCACTTCCGACACCTTGTCCTGGTAGCGGGTCCTGATATACTCGACAAGGGCGTCGCGCTCTTCCTCGGTGAAGGACTCCAGCAGTACCCGGCGGCTGCTTTCAAAGCTGACCGGCAGGTCCGGGTCCACAGGGTCGCCAAGCAGCACGTTCCAATCGTAAATTTCAACCTCTTCCGGGGCCCACTCGGGACGGAACAGGTGGACGTCGACGTCCTTGCGGCCCTTGAAGCTTTTGATGACAATGGACACAGTCCAGGCCCGGTCCACAGGCAGGTTGAAATCAGCCGGAACGACATCGATTTCCATGAGGCGTCTCCTTGCACGGATAGGCTGTCCCCGGTCCGGTGCGCGGCCACCGGCCCGGACGCCACGGGGTTTTTTGCTTTTATTGGGTCGACAAGGATTGTAAAAGAAAACACCATGCATTTCCAGCTTGAATCCGAATACGTCCCGCGCGGCGATCAGCCCCGGGCTATTGACGAATTGGTGGCCAATCTCGACCAGGGCGTGCCAAGCCAGGTGTTGCTCGGCGCGACCGGCACGGGCAAAACCTTTACCATGGCCCAGGTCGTGTCGCGGCTTAACCGCCCGGCCCTGGTCATGGCCCCCAACAAGACCCTGGCCGCCCAGCTCTACAGCGAGTTCAAGGGGCTGTTTCCCCACAATGCCGTTGAGTATTTTGTCAGTTATTACGACTATTATCAGCCCGAGGCCTACCTGCCGCGCACGGACACCTATATCGAGAAGGACGCCTCAATCAATGACGACATCGACAAGCTGCGCCATGCCGCCACCCATTCACTCCTGACCCGAAACGACGTGCTGATCGTGGCCTCGGTGTCCTGCATCTACGGCCTGGGGTCCCGGGATTACTACGAGCGGATGGTGCTGACGCTGACGGTTGGCGAAAAAGTCGGCATGGAAAAGGTGCTCGGCCGGTTGGTGGAAATTCAGTACGAGCGCAATGACTACGATTTCCACCGGGGCGTCTTCCGGGTGCGCGGCGACGTCATTGAGCTGATCCCGGCCTATAGCCGTGACCGGGCGTTGCGGCTGGAATTTTTCGACGATGAACTCGAAGCCATTCTGGAGACCGACCCGCTGACCGGCGAGGTGGTCGGGTCCATGGAAAAGGCCATCATCTTCCCGGCCAGCCACTATGTATCGGACCGCAGCAACCTAAACCGGGCCGTGTCCGACATACGCGAGGAACTGCGCCTGCGCCTGACTGAGCTGCGCGAAGCCAATGATCTGCTCTCGGCCCAGCGCCTGGAAATGCGCACCATGCAGGACCTGGAGATGATTGAGGAGCTTGGCTACTGCAACGGCATCGAGAACTATTCCCGCCACCTCGACGGCCGGCGGGCCGGCGATCCGCCGTACACGCTGCTCGATTACTTCCCCAAGGATTTCATCCTGTTTGTGGACGAATCCCACATCACCGTGCCCCAGGTCGGCGGCATGTACGCTGGCGACCGGTCGCGCAAGCAGACGCTGGTCAACTACGGTTTCCGGCTGCCCTCGGCGCTGGACAACCGGCCGCTGCACTTCGAGGAATTCCTCGGCCGCATCGGCCAGGCCGTCTACGTTTCGGCCACCCCGGGCGACTGGGAGGTCAATCGCAGTGAAGGCGTGGTGGTGGAGCAGATCATCCGGCCAACCGGCCTGCTCGACCCCATCGTGGAAGTGCGGCCGACCAAGGGGCAGGTGGACGACCTCATGGGCGAGTGCCGGCAGCGCATGGAGGCCGGCGAACGGGTGCTGGTCACCACCCTGACCAAGCGCATGGCCGAGGAATTAAACGAATATTTCAATTCCATGGGCGTCACCTCCCGCTATCTCCACTCCGACATCGAGACCCTGGAGCGAGTGGCCATCATCAAAGCCCTGCGCCAGGGGGAATTTGCCGTCCTGGTCGGCATCAACCTCCTGCGCGAAGGCCTGGACATACCGGAAGTCTCCTTGGTGGCCATACTGGACGCAGACAAAGAGGGCTTTTTGCGCTCGGTCCGCTCGCTCATCCAGACCTTTGGCCGGGCCTCGCGCAATGTTGACGGCCGGGTCATCCTCTACGCTGACACGATCACCCGATCCATGCGCGCGGCCATGGACGAGACGGCTAGGCGTCGGGAAATGCAGGAGGCGTCAAACCTCGAAACCGGCGTGGTGCCCCGGTCCATCGTCAAGACCATGGACAGCGTGCTCGACAGCCTGTACCAGGGCGGACAATCCGGAACGACGTATGCCTCCGCGGGCAGCGGCGGGGGCGGCTATGCCACCGGCGGCAAGGGACTGGCGGCCGGGACTTCGGTGCGGGAAGAGGCCGAGGCCTACGGCGACCTGTCGAAAAAGGGCATGGAACGGAAAATCAAGATGCTGGAGCGGGAAATGCGCGAGGCAGCCAAGGCCCTGGAATTTGAGAAAGCGGCCCAATGCCGCGATCAGGTGGCGCTGTTGCGCCAGCGCCTGCTGGAGCTGGGCTAGTGTGGCGCGCCTTACTCGATATCGGCGTATTTTCTGAGAAAAAAGCAATGTTAGAATGTTGTCCTGTATGTTCGAGTGAACGAGTTTCGAGGACACGACACTAGTATGCCCCACCGTTCCCTGCGTTTTCGCAGCAAAGCCGCGCGCCTCACCCATCGCCTCGGGACCTGGGGACCGCTCATCGGCGGCTTCATGGCCCTGTCCCTGGTCTTTGTCTGCGGCCTGATCGGCTACATGAAGGTGGAGGGCTGGAGCTTTTTCGACAGCCTCTATCAGGTCGTCATCACCCTCTCCACGGTCGGCTTCCAGGAAGTCTACCCCCTGTCCCGCAACGGCCGCATCCTGACCATGGTGCTCATTGTGTCCGGCGTGGGATCGTTTGCCTATCTGGTCGGTTCCTTCACCCAGGTGCTGGTGGAGGGCCGGTTGCAAAAATATTTCGGGAGACGGCGTATGCAAAAGATCATCGACGGTCTCAGCGACCACGTCATCATCTGCGGCTACGGCCGCATCGGTTCCATCGTGGCCCGCGAGATCCTGGCCGAAAACGTGGCCGCCGTCATTGTGGAGAGCAACCCCGAAGTCATTCGATTGCTTGATGAGCAGGGCATCCCCTACGTGTCCGGCGACGCCACGGCTGACGAGGTGCTGTTGGCTGCGGGATTGGAGCGGGCCAGGACGCTGGTTGCGGCGCTGACCCAGGAAGCGGCCAATGTCTACGTGACCCTGACCGCCCGCCAGCTCAACCCCGCCATCCGCATCGTGGCCCGGGCCGACGCCCAGAGCCATACCCAGCGCCTGCAACGGGCCGGGGCCGATCAGGTGCTGGTGCCGCATATGTACGGCGGCGTCCGCATGGCCCAGTCCGTGCTGCGCCCGACGGTCACGAGTTTTCTGGAGCTGGCCGGCCGTAGCGGGGCCATTGATCTGCAGATGGAAGAGTTGCAGGTGACGGCCTCGTCGGAAATCGCCGGATGCAATCTTATCGAATCGAAAATCCGCCCCCGCTTCAATCTCATCATCATCGCCATCAAGAAGGCGGCCGGCGAAATGATTTTTAATCCCCAGCCCCAGGAAGTCCTGGAGGCCGGGGACACCATGATCCTGGTTGGAAAGAACGAAGGCCTGGACGGGTTGCGGGCCATTTTGTGAAAGCGCCCGAGGTCGAGGTGGTGGTGGCCCGCTACCGCGAGGATGTGTCCTGGACCACGCGCCTGGGCCTGCCGGTTGCGATCTATGACAAGTCCGGCCAACCCGGCGAACTGGCCCTGCCCAATCTCGGCCGGGAGAGCCACACCTATTTGACTCACATCGTTCGGCGTTATGACGCCCTGGCCGGGTATACGGTCTTTGTCCAGGCCGCGCCCTTTGAGCACATGCCGCCGGGGACCACGCCCGAGCGCTTGGCCGAGCGCATCCGTCAAAACGTCCGTCTGGGGCTGGGCTTTACCGGATTTGCCTTTTTCAAGCTCAAATGCGACCGCCTGGGGCGTCCCCACGCCATGGCCGACGCAACCCTGCACGGCCATCGGCCCGGCTTCGGCCAGGACATTCCGGTTGGCGCGGTGTACGAACAACTCTTCTTTGGCCCGGTCCCGGAGCGATTTCTGGTCACCGCCCCGGCCGGCATGTTTTTTGTGGCCCGGGAGCGCATCCTGGCCCGGCCCCTAGCTTTTTACCGGCGCGCCCTGGAGATCGTCACCGCCGATCCCGATGACGCCGGCAACACCGGTCACGCCTTTGAACGGCTGTGGCAGGTTGTTTTTAATGGCGATACCCGGCTTAACCGAGAACAAGATCAATAGCTCCGAGGATATGTCCGTGTCTAATCTGAGTATTGCCGAGCAGTTGCGCGAGTTACGCGAAGAAATCCATTATCACGACCACCGCTATTACGTCCTAGACGATCCGGAAATTACTGATACGGCCTATGACGCTCTTTACCGGAAGCTCCAACTTCTTGAAGAAGCCCATCCAGAGCTGGACGATGCCAATTCACCTACCAAACGAGTAGGTGGAGCTGTACAAGACGGTTTTATCTCACGTCCACATAGACTGCGCATGTACAGTTTAGACAAGGATATAACTTATGAAGGCTGGACTAATTTTCTGGCTAGAGCGGAAAATAAACTTGAAATAGGTGAAATACAATTTTCCAAATCTGCATTTTGGGTAGACCCGAAATTCGACGGACTAGCACTAGAGATAATTTATGAGAACGGAGTCTACTCCAAGGCATTGACACGCGGAGATGGATTTGTTGGTGAGGATGTAACAGAAAATGTGCGAACGATTCGCCATGTGCCACTTGATTTGCGGGGACATGCTAAACGTCATAAAATTCCAATCCCAGACATATTAGAAGTTCGTGGAGAAGTTGTTTTTACTCTGCAAGATTTTTTTATTTTAAACGAGAGTCAGCGTAAGGGCGGTCATAAGGTATTTGCTAATCCAAGAAATGCTGCAGCAGGCTCTGTGAGACAGCTAGATCCCAAAATAACGGCTAGTAGAAAGTTAAGTTTTTTCCCATATGGAATTGGACTTGTTCAATGGGGAATTGTAGACAATGCTTGGAATAAGTATGAATCAATAATGGAATTTTTAAAAAAATACGGATTTAAAGTTAATAGATTGTCAAAGATTCTTCCGTGTAAAGATGTATATGAATATTATCAAGAGATATTACACAAGCGCCATAAGCTCGAATTTGAAATTGATGGTGTCGTTGCGAAGATTAACGACCTTGCCCTCCAGAGCGCACTTGGTTTCACTGATCGCCACCCGCGATTTGCCTTTGCCCTGAAATTTCCGGCCCACGAAGGCGAAACCGTGTTGCGCCAGATCGACGTCCAGGTAGGCCGCACCGGGGTGCTCACCCCGGTGGCCATCCTGGAGCCGGTCAGTCTGGCCGGGGTGACCGTTGCCCGGGCCACGCTGCACAATGAGGACGAGATCAAGGCCAAGGATTTGCGGGTCGGCGATACGGTGGTAGTGCGCCGGGCCGGGGACGTCATCCCGGAAGTGGTGCGGGTGGTTGAAGACAAACGCCTGCCCAATGCCGAACCCTTCGATTTCCCGCACATCTGTCCGTCCTGCCAGTCGCCGGCCGTGCGCGGCGAGGGCGAGGCGGCCTGGCGCTGCGTCAATCTGGCCTGCCCGGCCATGCTGCGGCGCGGCATCAGCTATTTCGTGTCCAAGTCGGGCCTGGACATCGAGGGCCTGGGGGCCAAATGGGTCCAGGCGCTCATCGACCAGGGGCTGGTCAAAACCCCGGCTGACCTGTTTCGCCTCACCGAGGCCGATCTGCTTCCCCTGGAGCGGATGGCCGAGAAATCGGCAGCCAATTTCGTGGCGGCCGTGGAAGCGGCCAAGCATTCCGCCACCTTGCCCCGCTTGATCGCTGCCCTCGGCATCCGGCAGGTGGGCACGCGCACGGCCCGCACCCTGGCCGAGCATTTCACCGACCTCGACGCCCTGGGCGCGGCCACGGTTGAGGACCTGACCTCATTGCCGGACGTCGGTCCGGAAGTGGCTGGCTCTATTCGGGAATTTTTCGACAATGCCGAGAACCGCCATCTGCTGGAGCGCTTCCGGGAAATCGGCCTGTGGCCGGTCAGCGTCATCAAATCGACCGATTCGGCCGTCCCGGCGGCAGTAACGCCCTTCACCGGCAAGCGATTCCTCTTTACCGGCGCGCTGCCGGACATGGCCCGGGACAAGGCCCAAGCCCTGGTGGAAGGGGCCGGCGGCAAGGTGGTCGGGTCGGTGTCCAAAAAGCTCGACTATCTGGTGGCCGGGGCTGACCCCGGCTCCAAACTGGCCAAGGCCCAAGTTCTTGGCGTCGCCGTGCTGTCGCCGGAGCAGTTCGCCGCCATGCTGGCTGAGCTCCCGGGGGAGACCCAAACGCGCAAATCCCTGCTCGACCCGTGACCCTGGCCAAGACCGTTGGCCGGCCCTACAACGAACGGAAATCCAGCAGTACCTTCATGGCTCCGGCCCGGGCGGCATGGTCCAGGGCCTCGGCAACTGCTGTGAACGGGTAGGCCGCCTCGACCAGCGGCAGGACATCGACCAGCCCGTCTTTGAGATAGGCGGCGGCCAGGCGCAGATCACCGCAACGGGAGCCGACCAGACTGATTTCGTCCACCACCACCTTGGCCATGTTCAGGGTAGTCGGGGCAACGGTGGTGGTTTTAAGGACAACGGTCCCTTCCGGCCGCACCAGGGCCAGGGCCGTTTCCAGCCCCTGGGGCCGACCGGTGGCCTCGATGACCACGTCAAAGAGGCCAAACTCCCGGCGAAGGCCGGCCACGATGGCCTCGGGGTCGCTCCCCTGGCGCACGGCCACGCCCTGGACAGCAGCAATGGCCAGCTTGCTTTCGTGCTTGCCGGCCAGGACAATGTCCGGCACAAGCCGGCGCAGGGCGCAGGCCGTCAGGATGCCGAGCTTGCCGTCGCCAAGGACCAGCACGGATTGTCGGGCGGTCAGGTGGAGTTGCTGTCCCGGCTCCAGGGCGGCAGCCAGCGGCTCCAGAAACACGGCCTGGGCATCGGACACGTTGTCCGGCACAAGCTGGATGGTGTGGGCCGGCATGGCCAGGAACTGGGCAAAGGCCCCGTCCTTGCCGGCAATGCCAAGCGTCGTACGGTTGGGGCAGTGCCGGGCATCGGCTTTGCGGCACACCGGGCACACGCCGCAGCCGATATTGATGTCGGCCGCCACCCGCCGGCCAAGCAGCTGGGGGCTTCCCGGGGCGGCAACGACCCGGCCGACGAACTCGTGGCCCGGGATGCCGGCAAAACCCATGTATCCGCGCAACAGTTCCAGATCGGTGTTGCAGATGCCGGCCAGATGCACCTCGATCAGCACATCGTCCGGGCCAAGCGTCGGTTCGGGCCTGTCCGACAGGCGGGCGGAACCATTTTCGAAGATGACGGCCTGCATGGGCGCTCCTTTGGGGCGGTTAGTGTGGCCCGAGCATAGCCCACGGACGGGACTTCATCAAACGCTTCCGTCCTTGCACCTTGACCCGACGGGCCAATTGGCCCATGCAATACACTACTGAGGTACCATGAACGATACGGAAGCCACGACGCCCTTTGAGGCTGTATATGATGCCGCTGCCGATGGCCCTGGAGCCCGCCTGGACGTGTTCTGGAGCGCCCGGCTGGCGGCTGAAGACATTTCCCGGGGCAAGATTCGCACGGCCATCGAGGCCGGGCTGGCCGCCATTGACGGCACGGTCTGCCGCAAGCCGGGCCAGAAGCTGCGCGGCGGCGAAACCCTGACTCTGACCTTGTCGCCAACCCCAAGCGAAGCGGTGGCCGAGGACGGAGCCCTTGGCGTACTCTACCACGACGAACACCTGCTCATTTTGGACAAACCGCCCGGCCTGACCATCCACCCGGCCCCGGGACTGCCCGACGGCACCCTGGTCAACCGGCTGCTGCACCATTTTCCGGACATGCGCCGCATGGCCGGACACCGTCCCGGCATTGTCCACCGCCTGGACAAGGATACCAGCGGCCTGCTGCTGGTGGCTCTCACCGAATCCGCCCGGTTGGCCCTGGCCGCCGACTTTGCCGCCAGGCGCGTGTCCAAGACCTATCTGGCTCTGGTCCACGGCCGCCCGGCCCGGCCCGAAGGGACCATCGAGCTGCCCATCGGCCGTGATCCCAAGCATCCGACCCGCATGGCCGTGGTGGAAAAGGGCGGACGTCCGGCCAGCAGTTCCTGGAAACTGGTCTGGAGCGCGCCGGACGCCTCGGCCAGCCTGCTGGAAGTGGCCATCGCCACCGGCCGCACCCACCAGATCCGCGTCCATATGGCCTCCATGGGCCACCCCATTGTTGGCGACGTGGTCTACGGCGCGCGCCAGCAGGCCGAATGGACCCGACGCGGCGGGGCCGTGGCCAGACTGGCCACCCGGCAGATGCTCCATGCCTGGAAGTTGTCCTTTACCCATCCGGCCACCGGCGAGGCTATGGCTTTTCGCCTGCCGCCGCCCCGGGATTTCTGGCGGCTGCCGCTCATCCTTGGCCGACGCTGCCAACGCGTGGGCCTGGTGGGCATGCCGGGCTGCGGCAAATCCACCTTGCTTGATCATTTCGCTGCGGCCGGCTTCCCGATTTTTTCAGCCGATGCGGCCGTGGCGCAGCTCTATGCCCCGGGGGGCGACGGCGCGCATATGCTGTCGCGGCGCTATGGCGAACAGGCCCTTGCGGCTGATGGGTCGGTGGACAAAATCTGGCTCGGCCGCAACATGGCCGAAAGCGACCGGTTTCGCCGCGAGGTGTGCGAACTGATCCATCCGCTGGTCAAGGGCGAGCTGACTGGTTTTACCTCTGCCCAGGCCGGAAAGCGGGCAATTTTTGCCGAAGTGCCGCTGCTTTTTGAAGCTGGCTGGCTGCCGGGCGAGATGGTGGACATGGTTGTCGGCGTTCGTTGCGACGATGCGGTCCGGGCCGCGCGGCTGGCAGCCGGACGCGGCTGGTCTGCGGAACTGACCAGCCGTATGGACGGCTGGCAATGGCCGCAAGACAAGAAACTGGCCAAGTGCCGGTTCGTGGTGGACAACGCCGGCACCGCCGGGGACTTAGCTTCGGCCGGAGACCGGGTGCTCGCCACCCTGGCCGACCTGCGACGCCAGGACATGCGGCGGCGACTGGCTGCGCTGGCTGCCGCCGGCTATGCTCCGGAGGGGGGGGAGGGGATACCGAGGCCATGATTCCGCTTCGAGACAATGTGCCAAGCACCCGGCCGCCGCTGGTGACCTGGACCCTGATCGGGCTGTGCACGGTAACCTTTCTTTACCAGCAACTGCTGCCGGACCGCGTGCTCTTTGAGTTCATGCACCTCTACGGCGTGGTGCCGGTCCGGTTCACCAATCCGGTCTTGGCCGCCCATATCGGTTACCCGAAAGGCGGCTGGACAGCGTTTCTGACGTACATGTTTCTGCACGGCGGCTGGCTGCACTATCTGCTCAACATGTGGGTGCTGTGGATATTTGCCGACAATGTGGAGGAAGCCCTGGGGGCCTTGCGGTTCGTGGCTTTCTATCTGCTGTGCGGGCTTGGCGCAGCCCTGGCCCATGTGCTGTTCAACCCGGATGCCCTGATGCCGGTCATTGGGGCGTCCGGGGCCATCGCCGGGGTCATGGGCGGCTATTTCCGACTGTTTCCCAAAGCCCGGGTGGTGACGCTTATTCCCATCATCATCATTCCCTGGATCGTGGAACTGCCGGCCGTGGTTTTTCTGGGCGTGTGGTTTTTGATGCAGCTTCTTTCCGGATTGGCCGGAACAGTCTCCGAGGGGCAGGCGGCCAGTGTGGCCTTTTGGGCCCATGTGGGCGGCTTTGCCACCGGGCTGGCCCTTGTCCGGGTGTTTTTGCCCCCGGGATGCAAGTTTTGTTTCGACCCGTCGGTTCGGCGTTACGACCGGGAATAGACCGGTTCACATGGTTTGGGCCACCCAGACCACCTGACCGACCACCCCATCTCTGGGCGCAAAGAGCGGCAAACTCCGGGGCCTGAGTTCGGAGAGCACCACGCGCCCGGCTTCACTGTCCCAATGGGCCAGCCGCACCACCAGACCTTCGCCGCGCAACGCCACGGCAAAAAAGGCCTGCGTCTCATGCGTCTCAGGCACCCGCACTTCCCGGGTGTCCACCACCAGATAGGCCCCGTGGTGGATGCGCGGTTCCAGGGCCGTTCCCTCCATGCGGGTTACGAACCGGCCGGAGGCGAGGATGCCGGGGGCCAGGGCAATGCGTTCGATCTCGGTGATCTGCCAGCGTCCGGTGACCGGATGAATGCGCGACATGGCAAACACTGGCGTCAGTTCGGGAGGAGAGGTCGGTGGACTGCCACGGCCAAGCAGCACCCAGGCCGGATCCAGGCTGTATTCCCGACAATGGCGAAGGACCAGGGACCGGATGGCATCGCCATCGTGAAATTGCAAAAGGGGCTGGGCCCCGGCCAGCCTGCGGGCAGCGGCATTGGCGCCCTGAGCTGACAGAGCCTGCCCCAGCCGCTTGATGATTCGTGATGCGCCTGCCTGTCCCATGGGCTCTCTCGCGTCCTAGGGCCTTGCTCCAGGGGGTGTGACCGCCGCCAGCCCTGTCGTTACAGTTCCTGGATCACCCAGACGACGCGACCAAGGCTGGTCAGACCGGACGAGGCAAAGGGATAGTGCCGGGGCGGCTGGCCGTTTTCAGGCTGCAACACATAGCGTTGCGCTCCCGTGTCGACCATGACCCGGATAAGGACAAGTCCTTCCGGCACAATATCCAGGGCATAGAGTTGGCCGCCATCGAGCGTGGCACGCGCCCGGTCGATGCCGACCAAGGCGTGGCGACGGATGACGGGTTCCATGCTGGCGTCTTCCATCCTGACCACCAAGAGTCCGGGAAAAAACAGTCGATCAGGGATTGTGACGACTTCCAAGGGGCTTGGCAACCAAGCTCCGGAGACCGGGTCAGTCCGGTTGGTGGCATGGACGAGGACGCGGTGTCCGTCGGTAGTGGAATCTGGGCAAGGGTTGGGCGAAAGCGATGTAGACATGAGTCGTGTCCCTGGGCCTGGTGCGTATGAATCTCCCCTGACGCGGAATCGTCAACGGGTGCGGATGCAGTGCAGGGAGTACGACGTCTATATATAATTGTAAATAAATTTATTTATAAAACAATCACCCTGCCTGTCGCAAAACCTGCCAAAACCAGCCTATCGGAAAACCCCGGGGTGAGGCTGACCGGATGGTTGCGCAGGCAGCTGCGGGGGCGGCGTTTACAATTCCTGGATAACCCAGACGGCCTTGCCGACAGTGGCAACACCGGGGTTGTCCAGCGGCAGATACAGGCTCTGGTGAGCGGGATTTTCGGCCAGCATGGCCAGACGCTGTTTTTCAAGATCCCGGATGACGCGCTTGATGACCAGGCCTTCGCCGGGAACATCCAGGGCATATATTTCGCCGCTTCGAAGGCGGATGTCATCGCAGTCCAGGCCAACATACGCACTGCGACGGATGACGGGCTCCATGCTGCAGTTGTCCATCTTGACGACGACCAGGTTGGGCCGGTTGAGCGATTCGAGCAGGGGAATGGTTTCCTGCGCTTCGCGTGTCCAGTTGCCGTGTTCCGGGTCAGTGCAGGCCATGGTATAGACCGTGACCCGGCTCGGAGGGGAGGCGTAGCCGCCGGCGCTTTCGCGAACTCCAGAAGGCAGGGTGGCTCCTTCGCGACGGGAAGGGGGCATCTGGCCGTAGAGAATCCAGTCCGGCTCCAAGGCAAAGGTGCGGTACAGGGTGACTAACCAGCCGTCGGGGATGGTATTCTTCTTTTTGGCGTCGGAGATGCTGGATTGCTTGATGCCAAGAATGGTGGCGATTTCAGTCTGGGTCCTGGCTCGAGTGGCTGTCTGAATTCGGGCGTATGCGTCTTCGAAGGTATCTGGCTTCACGCAGCCTCCTGGGCGGGCAGTATAGGCAGTCAACCGGTTTGTCTATTTGTTTGTATTTATCTATAGTGCTTGAATAATTACGTATCATCAATAAGCGGCTTCGTCAATCCATCCCCTGCGAAGGTGCAGGGGAAAAGAGACTGCGTGTGGCGGGGTATCCTTTTGAGACAAGACAGAAAGGCGCGCACCTGGAGTCTGGCGCGCGCCTTTTACAGCAAGATGAAAGACATTGCTCTGGAACGCTTAAATGGCCTGTATGACCCAAACGATCCGACCGACAATGCGTTCGGCAGAACCTTCGGCCGGTAGAATCTGGTCGGTGAAGTTCGGATTTTCTGAACGCAAAATAAGGCGGGCATTTTCGGCATCGTGCAGGATCTTCTTGATGACAAGGCCTTCCATGGGCATGTCCAGGGCGTACAGCGCACCGGATCGGATGGTCTTGCGGTCTTTGTCGATGCCGACATAGGCGCCTCGTTGGATAACAGGCTCCATATCGCTTTCCTCCATGCGAACAACGACAAGAGAAGGGCGATGGAACTGCTCCGGGACGCTCAGGGAGTCGACTGCCTGCTCCTGCCAGGGACCGTCAGTCCCTTCGGACCGGGCCATGGAGCACACCGGCATCTGGTAATGTCGGGGCTTGCGGCCATAGGCCTCGCCTGGTTCCTTGACCAGAAAGGCGCCGCTGCGCTGTTCACCGAGGAACTGGGGAGCTTCGCCGTCGAGGACCCAGTTGGGATTGAGGTTGTAGATCTGATACAGTTTGATGAGCCAGCTATCGGGAATGGACTGGCGACGCTTGGCATCGGAAATACTAGATTGGCGGATATCGAGCAATTTTGCGATCTCAACCTGGGTCCGCATTCCGGTCGATTTCTTGATGCGATCAAACGCTTCTTCAAAGCGATTGATCATCTCCTGAGTCGTTTCTTCGTTTTTCATGTCGCCTCCAACGCGATCAATTGATTCGGGAATAGTAACCCGAGCAAGAAGGGGTGATCGTCGTCCTTTGAGATGGCCCTAAATGCCGCCAAGTCGCCATCCAGTGAATTGCAATTGCATATAATTATTATTACATAAGCAATACAACAAACACTTGCTTCACGGGAAAGGTCGGATGGAAATGTTTTTAAGCATTTATCCATGCAGTTAACGAGAAACAACTGGCAAGACAACGTATTCTATTTATCAAAAATACGCATATTTTAGAAGGATGTCAAGAATTTTAGGACAACACAATGTGATACCCAATGTCATTCCATTGGAAATGGTTCACATAAATCTCTATACTATAGTTAAAAGCTGGAACATCCCAAGTTGTACTATCTGATGCAACGCAAGCACCTTCAAGACAGCGAGAAGAAACGACTTGTGCTAAAATTAACATTTTTGTTAGTAGTGTTGTCTCCCTTCAAGAAGCTACCTAGTCTGTCCGGTAACGGGACTGGCTGACCAGGATATGTACAGATTGTCGCACCGTTGCCCTATTTGAGACCAACGTGTGCTGTCGGACAGCAGGCGCTAGAGAGAAGGAAAATGCCACGCGCGAAGATGCCTACCCGCCGCCATCAGGCCTGTCAACGATATTATACTATTTTAATCTAATTTAATATACCCTCCATTTTGCCAATTCTATTGCGTTTATCTATCGAACTTTCATGGAACCGTAGGCCGCCTGTCCAAGGCTGATGCAGCCGTCGTTGGACGGCATTCGCAGGTGGGAGAGCGGAAAAAGTCCGTTTTCCCGAAGGGCTGCAGGCAACGAAACGGCCACGGTTCGATTTTGCAGCACCCCGCCGCTTACCGCCACCGTGTATACGCCGGTGGCCTTGGCCATGGCCCGGGCCAGGGCTGCAAGGCCGGAAATGAGTCCCAGATGGAAGCGACGGGCTATGCGTCCGACGGCAACGCCGCGTTCGGCATCTTCGGCCACCTGGGCAAACAGGGCCAGGGTGTCCAGCCTGGCCGGATCGACCGTCAAGTCAATCGGGCAGGCATAGGGGCGGGTCTCCGCCATATCCTGGATACATTCGAGCCGGATAGCCGCTTGTCCCTCATAGTCGATAGCCGGACACAGGCCGATGACGGCGGCCACGGCATCAAACAGCCGGCCGCAGCTGGTGGTCGTCGGACAGTTCAGCCCCTGGCGCAGCATCTGCCCGACCAGCCGTGAGGCCCCGCCGTACCCTGCAAGCCATGGCCAGTGCGCCCCGGTCTGCATATCCTGGCCCAGGGCGAAGAGACAAGCCTGGGCGATGCGCCAGGGTTCGCGCACGGCTGCATCGCCGCCGGGCAGGGCCATGGGCGCAAAATGAGCCAGACGCTGGTGGGTGAGCCGGGTCGGATCGACCAGCAGGCACTCGCCGCCCCACAGCGTTCCGTCGTCGCCAAGACCGGTGCCGTCCAAAGCCAAGCCAAGGACCGGTTCACGCATCCGGTGCTCGGCCAGGACGGCGTGAATGTGGGCCACATGGTGCTGCAGGCGCACGACCGGCCAGCGGTCCTGTTCCAGAGCGAATTGGGTGCTCGGATAATCCGGATGGAGATCGGCCACGCAACACTCAGGCGCAACACCGAGCACGTCGAGCAGATGCTCCAGCGTTTCCTGATAAAATTCCATGGTTTTAAGGTTTTCCAGATCGCCGATATGCTGGCTGACAAAGGCCTGATCCCCCTTGGTCAGGCACACAGTGGCCTTGAGCATCGGCCCCAGGCCCACCACCGGCGGGCCGGATCGGGCAAGGGCCACCGGGGAGGGGACATACCCCCGCGCCCGGCGCAGGAACATGGCCGGAGCGCCGACGCTTTGCGCCTCGGCCGCCTCCAAAGGCCGCACCACCGAGTCATCGGTGCGCACCAGAATATCCCGGGTATGAAGCAGCCAGAGGTCGGCCAGACCAGCCAGCCGGGACAGCGCTTCGCGGTTGCCGAGGCAAATGGGATCGCCGCCGAGATTGCCCGAGGTCATGACCAGAGCCGGCAGGCTGTCCGGGCCAAGGGCGGCGGCATAATCGGCCAGGAGGATATGGTGCAATGGCGTATAGGGCAGCATGACGCCGATTTCCCCGACATCCGGGGCAATCTCCGGAGCCAGGCCATTGTCCGGATGGGCCGGCAGCAGGCAGATGGGCCGCACCGTCCCGGTGAGCAACTCCCTGGCCGTGCTCTTTACCCGCCCAAGACGCGCGGCCGTGGCCAGGTCTGCCACCATGACGGCCAGGGCCTTGGTCGGACGGTGCTTGCGGCGGCGCAGTTCGGCCACAGCGGCCCTGTCGGCGGCGCTACAGACCAGATGAAAGCCGCCCAGGCCCTTGACTGCGGCGATCTTCCCCTGGGCCAAGGCCCCGGCCAGGGCCGGTATGGCCGCGTCCTCCCGGGCCAGGACCGCGCCATGCCGGTCGACCAGCCACAAAGCCGGTCCGCAAGCCACACAGGCATTGGGTTGGGCATGGAAGCGCCGATCGGCCGGGTCGCCGTACTCGGCGGCGCAGGCCGGACATAGGGGAAAACAGGCCATGGACGTGGTCGCCCGGTCGTAGGGGACGCGGCGGGTGATGGTATAACGCGGGCCGCAGTTGGTGCAGTTGGTGAAGGGATAGCGGAAGCGGCGGCCGGCCGGAGCGGCCATATCGGCCAGACAGTCCGGGCAGGTGGCCGTGTCCGGGCTGATCAGCACCTCGTGGCCGGCGCCCGGGGCGCTGGCCAGGATGTGAAAGCCGTCGTCCTGGCAGGCCGCCGTCTCGGTCATCGTATGGGACAGGAGTCTGGCCAGCGGGGGTATTTCAACCGGCAGGCGCTGACCGAAGGCCGTTACCGCCCCGGCCGGCCCCTCGACCTCAATGACCACGCCCTCAGGCGTGTTCTGCACCCAGCCGGACAGGCCGAGTTCCCGGGCAAGACGATAGACAAAGGGGCGAAAGCCCACCCCCTGGACCTGACCGGCCACCACATGACGCCGTCGTATGACATTTGGCATGTCCGGCAAGGTATCGGGCTTTGCCGCCGTGTCAACGCCCCCGGCCCAGGGTGACCAGCAGGCTTCGCCACCGGCCCCGGAGAAACCGGCCGGTTTCAAAGGCCAGAGGGGCAAGGGCCGGATTGACCACAAAGCCTTCCATGGCAAAATCGTCGGGCGTGTGCAGCGGGTAGTCGATTGTACCGGCATCGCTCCCGGGCAAGCCGCGTTTCCTGGCCTCCCGCCACAGGGGTATCCGGTCCGGGGCAAGGCCCAGGCGGGTGTAGAGGGCCGTGTCCAGGGCCACGGGATTGGCCGCTGCGCCGAGAAGCCCCAGGGCAAAGGGTTCGCCGCCGACCGGGCCGGCCTTGTGCATGGCCACCACCCCGTCCAACAGCGAGGTGGACGGCGGCAGGGCGGCCAGCACGTCCAGGATCATGCCGGCAAAGTGGCTGTAATCCTTGCCAAGCGTCTGGTGGGCCAGGGATTTGCGAAAGCCGCAGACGCAACCGAAGAAGTTTTTGACCGCCAAGGTCAGGCCCATCTGGTCATGGCATTTGAGCCGGGGGGCGTTGATGATGTGGTCGGCCTCAAGGGCCAGTCGGGACACGCCGATGCTGCCGCCGCCGGACAAGGAGACGGCGCGGGGGGTGTCCAGGCTGGCCACGGCCACGGGCAGGTCGGCCAGGGCCTCGGTGAGGCCGGCCAGCCGGGCAACGATGCGCCCGGTGCCAAAGGCCGGCGAGTCGGCCACGGTCACCTGCGCGCCCCGGTCAAGCAGGAACAGGCAAATGGCCCGCACCACGGCCGGGCTGGTGCACGACAGGGCGGTATTGCGCGGGGCGACCAGATTGGGTTTGACCAGCACCCGGCTGCCCGGGCCAGCCGGGCAGCCGGCCCGGTCGAGCAGGGCGGCCACGGCGGCAGAAAGGCCGGGATCATCATAGCGGTCAAGGCGGGATAGGAAAACACTGTGGGACATGGCGTGGGCAGACCTCCGGCTTCCGGGACACGGCAGCCAGTACCGTGCCCGGAGACCGGAAGCAACCGATGAGAGCCGCCTAACCGACCATTTTCATGACTTCGCGCATAAAATCCGGCAGATCGTCCGGGATGCGCGAGGTGACAAGCGGGCCGTCCACCACCACCGGGGCATCCTCATAGAGCGCCCCGGCTTCCTTGAGTTCGTCGGCCACGGTTGTGTAGCAGGTGGCATGCTTGCCGCGGAGCAGCCGGGCCGTGACCAGGATCTGGGGACCGTGGCAGATGGCGGCGGTGGGGATACCGGATGAGGCAAAATCCGTCACGATGTCGATGACCTTGGGCAAGGTGCGCAGGGTGGCCGGGGCCTTGCCGCCGGGCAGGACGAGCAGGGTGTAGCCGCAGGAACCAGCCGATTCCACGGCGTCCACGGCCAAGTTGGCGGTCACAACATAACCGTGCTTGCCGGTGATGGGACCGGCGGCCGGAGCGGCCACGTCCACGACAAATCCCGCTTCGCGCAGCCGGTAGAGCGGGTAGAGCAGTTCGCTGTCCTCAAAGGCGTCGGCGGATATGATCAGGGCTTTTTTGGCTTGCATAGGCTTCTCCTTGTGTCGGGTGACTACTTTGACACAATTGTCAGAGTCTGCTCCAAGCTATGCCCCAGATGGCAGCCGATGGCAACTGCATGCTGCACAGGGAGTTTGCGTCAATGGCTTGCAAAACGCCCGGCGGCTGGTACACAGGTTCCCGGGAGGACGCCATGGACCGTACGCCAAACCGCCTTATACACGAGAAAAGCCCGTACCTGCAGCAGCATGCCTACAACCCGGTGGACTGGCATCCTTGGGGGGAAGAGGCCTTTGCCCTGGCTCGAAGCGAAGACAAGCCGGTCTTTCTCTCTATCGGCTATTCCACCTGCCACTGGTGCCATGTCATGGAGCGCGAGTCCTTTGAGGACGAGGACATCGCCGCCCTGCTGCGGGCCACGGTGGTGGCCGTCAAGGTGGACCGCGAGGAGCGCCCGGACCTCGATTCGCTCTACATGGCCTTTTGCCAGGCCCTGACCGGTCGGGGCGGCTGGCCGCTGTCCGTTTTTCTGACCCCGGACGGCCAGCCCTTTTTCGCCGGCACCTATTTCCCCAAGGAGTCGGGCTACGGCCGCACGGGCATGCGTGAACTGCTCCAGCGGGTACATATGGCCTGGAAGACCAACCGGCAGGCGGTCATTGGCAACGCCGACCAGATCCTTGAGGCCGTGCGCGACCAGATGGCGGCGGCCGGCAGTGCGGCAGCCGAACCAACTGAGAGCGAACTGGAGTCGGGCAAGGCCCAGTTGACGGCGATTTTCGATGCCGAAAACGGCGGCTTTGGCGGCGCGCCGAAATTTCCCGCTCCCCACAACTTGCTCTTTTTGCTGCGGGAATACCGGCGTACCGGCGCAGCCGATTGCCTGTCCATGGTCCGGGCCAGCCTTGACGCCATGCGCCGGGGCGGGGTCTACGACCAGGTGGGCTTTGGGCTGCACCGCTATGCCACCGACGCACACTGGTTTTTGCCGCATTTCGAAAAAATGCTCTACGATCAGGCCTTGGCCGCCATGGCCTATACCGAGGCGTTTCTGGCCACGGGCGAGCCGTCCTACAAACAGACCGCTCTGGAAATTTTCGAATATGTGCGCCGCGACCTGACCAGTCCGGACGGGCTCTTTTGGAGCGCCGAGGATGCCGACAGCGAGGGGGTCGAGGGGAAATTCTATCTTTGGAATGCGGCCGAACTGCGCGCCCTTCTGGGCGAGGATGCGGCCTTTTTTATGGCTGCGTACGGGGCCAGCGAAGACGGCAACAGCCACGACGAGGCCACGGGCGAACAAACCGGCGGCAATATTCTCTTTCAGCCCAATCCCCTCGGGAATGTGGCCGCCACGGCCGGTCTTGGGGCCGAGGCCTTGGAACGTCTGGAACGCTGCCGGCAGGTCTTACTGGCGGCCCGGGAAAAGCGCGTGCGGCCCCTTTGCGACGACAAAGTGCTCACAGACGTCAACGGCCTCATGATCGCCGCCCTGGCCAAGGCGGCCCGGGCTTTTGACGACGAGGAGCTGGCCGCCCGGGCCAGGCAGGCCGCCGACGGCATTGTGGCCAAGCTCGGGTTGCCGGGCGGCCGCTTGCTCCACCGCCTGCGCGACGGCGAGGCCGCCATTGCCGGGATGCTCGACGACTATGCCTTCCTGGCCTGGGGACTGACGGAACTCTATCAGACCGTGTTCGATACCGGTTACCTGCGTCAGGCAATCGTCTTGTCCCAGACCCTGCTTGATCATTTTGCCGACGCCGGGGAGGGAGGCTTTTACCTGACGCCAGACGACGTCGAGGCGTTGCTCCTTCGCCAAAAGATCTTTTACGACGCGGCCATTCCCTCGGGCAATAGTGCGGCCTTCTTTGTCCTGACCACGCTTTTCCGCCTGACCGGCAATACGGCCTTCAAGGAAAGCGCCGCCGCCCTGGCCCGGGCCATGACCCCGCGTCTGGCCGACCATGCCTCGGGCCACGCCTTCTTCTTGTGCGGCCTGTCCCAGCTGCTGGCCAAGGCCTCGGAAGTGACCATTGCCGGCGATCCGGACAACCCGGATACCCACGCCCTGGCCCGGGCCGTCTTCTCACGCTATCTGCCGGAAGCGGCAGTGGTGCTGCGCCCGGACGACGTCGAGCCGGACATCGTTGGCATTGCCCCGTTCACCCGCTACCAGCTGCCCCTGGACGGACGGGCCGCGGCCCATGTCTGTCGGGGCGGCTCCTGCCAGCCGCCGACGTCAGATGCGGCGAAGATGTTGGAACTGCTCGGCGCTTAACACCGGTCAGGAAGAACGCTCAATCCTGTTGCCATTGCCTGGTTGGGACGGTGCGAGCGAAGGCCGTTAAAGACGGGTGTGCGCACAAGGTCGGCTCAGACTGACCCGTGATGCGCACACCCGTTTTCATAACCGAGACGTACTTATTTCCTGTTGTTTAAAGGGCAAGAGATCAATCGTTGTGACCATAGGATGGAGCCAAATCTGTGGGCTTGCCGGTTTGCGTTTTTAGATATACAATTCAAAAAAAATCATTGCTCTACTCATTTCTCTGGCTCGTCGCTTAGACAGACAATGCGTGAACTTGGTCCTTCATGAATACAATTCCAAAATTCTCAATCAGGACGATGGTTCTAGGTTTTCTTGTTGCTCTATTTGCTATTGCGTTCTCTCTCTATATTTCTGTCGTATATGACAAAGAGCAAGCGCGCGCCGTCGATGAAGCCCGGGTCAAGGCCGAAAGCCTTTTCGATCTCAATACGGCTATATTTACCCATTTTAGGGACAAGATCAGGCCAAAAAACATGCAAATTATGCATGACATATCCGCTGAAGCCTTCGATCCGGCCATAATGTCTTCGTTTTTTACTGTTCGTGAAATCAACAAACTATACAACGCCCTCAATTCAGAACAGTATCATTATCGAATATGCACTATCAACTCAAGAGTATTAGACGATGAGGCTGATGCATATGAGGCCGAAATCATCACATTCTTTAACGCGAATCGAACAGAAAATGAGCGTAACGGCGTCAGAATTATAGACGGCAAGGCCTATTACACGATTTTGCGTCCTTTCAGGCCAGTAGGAACAAGTTGTCTCGCTTGCCATTCCACTCCGGAATCGGCTCCAGCCGATCTCGTTGCGCAATATGGCCGTCAGCTTGGGTTTAATTGGCCGGAAGGGCAGATCATTTCCGCAGCCTCGGTCCGCGTGCCCCTGACCGAAGCCTATGCCGTGGCCGATCATGTGGCCAAGGCCTCTTCATACTTTTTTCTTGTTTTTCTCTGCCTACTCCTGAGCCTGACCGGGATGCTGCTCAATGTCCTTATCCTCCAGCCCCTCAAACGGGCCAAGATTGTCGCCAAGCGCATCGCCGACGACCCGACCCAGAATATGGGCGAACGGGTGCCGTCGCCCAAGGGACGCGAATTGGCGGAATTCGCCCAGGCATTCAACTCCATGGCCGACACTCTGGCCAAGGAACGGGCCTTGCTTGACGCCCGGGTCGCCGAACGTACCCGTGAACTGGCCGAGGCCAACGGGAAATTGCAACGGCTCAGTGAACGCGACGGCCTGACCGGGCTGTACAATCGCCGCAAATTCGATCTGGCCTACGCCACAGCCTGGGACAACGCTCTGAAGCAGCGTCAGCCCCTGTCCATCATCCTTTTGGATGTGGATGATTTTAAGAATTACAATGACCAATATGGGCATCAGGCAGGCGACGACTGCCTGCGTCAAGTGGCTGAAGTGCTCGAAACCACCGTGCGAGGCCCGGATGCTTTGGCCGCCCGGTACGGCGGCGAGGAGTTTGTCGTCATCCTGCCGGGCTTAACAGGACAGGCCGCTCGGACACTGGCTCAGGAGATCTGCCGAGTCGTTGCGGGAAAGGGTGTGTGCCATGCCAAAACCGGCGCACCCTCGATCGTGACCATCAGCGCCGGCGTGGCCGGGCAGATACCCGAGGCAGGGGAGACGGCAGAGCACATGCTCGAAAAAGCGGATGCGGTTTTGTATGTAGCCAAGGCATCGGGGAAAAATTGTTGTATTCTGGCCGATTAACCCTGGCCTCCTGCCCCGGCTGTTGGCAGAGGCGGCAGGAGGTCAGGATAGGTCAGGCCGGCGAAGACAGCGGCCTGGGCGGCACTTTTCAAGAAAGGACGTTTAGACCTTCTCCTCGTCCATCTCAGGGTAGAGAGTTTCCATCTCGGCCCGGAAGGCAGCGAATCGGCCCTCGCGGATGGCCTGTCTGGCGCGCTCCATCATGACCGAGAAAAAGGTCAGGTTGTGTAGCGTATTGAGCCGATAGGACAAGAGTTCCTTGGCGATGTAGAGGTGGCGCAGATAGGCCTTGGAAAAGGTCCGGCAGGCGTAGCAGGGGCAGGCGGGGTCCAGGGGCGAGTCGTCCTCACGGTACTCGGCCCGCTTGATGTTGATCCGGCCTAAGCTCGTAAAAAGCGTGCCGTTTCGCGCGTTTCGGGTAGGCAACACGCAGTCGAACATGTCGATGCCGGCGGCCATGCCGGCAAGCAGGTCGCGCGGCGCGCCAACGCCCATGAGGTAGCGGGGCCGATCGGCCGGGAGCAGGGGGGCTGCGTCGTCCAAAATATCATACATCTCAGTGCGGCTTTCGCCCACAGACAGGCCGCCCAGGGCGTAACCGTCAAAACCGACGCCGATGATTTCTTCAGCACTTTTGGCGCGCAAATCCTTGAAAAAACCGCCTTGGACAATGCCAAAGAGCAGTTGGCCCCGGTCCCCGGCCGGGTGGGCCTCCCGGCAGCGCCTGGCCCAGCGTGTGGTGAGGCCCAGGGATTTTTCGGTATAGGCCCGGTCCGCGCCGTAGGGCACGCATTCGTCCAGGACCATCATGATGTCAGAGCCGAGGTTTCGCTGGATGGAGATGACTTTTTCCGGTGAAAACAGGTGGCGCGAGCCGTCGATGTGGGAGGCGAAGGTGACGCCTTCCTCGGCGATCTGACGTAGCCCCGACAGGCTGAACACCTGGAACCCGCCGGAATCGGTGAGGATGGGGCCGTCCCAGGCCATGAATTTGTGCAGGCCGCCAAGCTTGGCCACCAGCTCGTCGCCGGGGCGCAGGTAGAGGTGGTAGGTATTGCCCAAAATGATCTGGGCCTTTAAATCGGCCAGATCGGTCGGGCACAGGCTTTTGACCGTACCCTGGGTGCCAACGGGCATGAATATCGGGGTTTCGACGTCGCCGTGGGCAGTGGTCAGGCGTCCGGTGCGGGCGCGGCCGTCAGCGGGACCGAGGGTAAATGTTCCTGGTGCATTCATGGGCCGTGCTATAGAGAAAAACGGCCCATGATTCAATCCTGTTTTCTAAAGTAATACTTCAAGGAAAGGGTCGCCCATGTCCGCTTCCGAGCCTCTCGACAGTCTCAAACATCGTCTGGCTGCGGCCCGGGGCGATGTCCCGGCCGATCTGGTCATCAAGAATGCCCGGGTGGTCAATGTGCTTTCCGGCGAGATACACGAAGCCGACGTGGCCGTGGCCGACGGCGTCTTTGTCGGATTTTCCGGCACAGAGGCCAGGCAAACCATTGACGCCGCCGGCCGCTACCTGTGCCCGGGATTCATTGACGGCCACATCCATATCGAATCGACCTTGCTTTCGCCTCCGGTCTTTGCCCGGGCTGTGGCCCCGCACGGCACCTGCGCCGTGGTGAGCGATCCCCACGAAATCGCCAACGTCCTCGGACTGCCCGGCATCGAATACATGCTGGCCTGCAGCCAGGATCTGCCGGTCACCTGCTATTTCATGATGCCGTCGTGTGTGCCGGCCACCGACATGGCCACCTCCGGGGCGCGCCTGGGGGCCATGGACGTGGCGGCCATGCTGGCCCGGCATCCCGACCGTATACTGGGGTTGGCTGAGGTTATGAATTTTCCCGGAGTCGTGGCAGGGGACGAGGGGATGCTGCGGAAGCTTATTGCAGCGCGTGGACGGGTCATTGACGGCCATGCGCCGGGCCTGACCGGCCGGGCGCTCGACGCCTACGTTACAGCCGGCCCGGAGTCGGATCATGAATGCACGGAATTTGACGAGGCCCGGGCAAAATTGCGCCGGGGTCTGCACATCATGATCCGTCAGGGCAGCACCGAAAAAAATCTGGAATCCCTGATCGGTCTGGTGACGCCGGACAATGCCGGCCAGTTTTCCCTGGTCAGCGACGACCGGGACCCAACGGATCTGAGTCGGGAAGGGCACTTAAACGCCCTGGTGCGCCAAGCTGTGGCCTGCGGCCTGCCGCCGGTTCGGGCCGTGGCCATGGCCTCCATCAATCCAGCCCGCTATTTTGGCCTTCGCCGCCGGGGAGCCGTGGCCCCGGGCTATCGGGCCGACGCCGTGCTGGTGGAGGATCTGACGTCTTTTGCCGTCAGCGAGGTCGTTCTGGCCGGACGCAGGCTCGGGGACTGGGAATTTGCCGACCGCTCCTGTCTGACTCCGCCCCGGGCCATGCGGGTGGGCGGCGAGCTGTCCGAAGTGCGTCTGGCCGTGCCGGCCGTTTCCGACAAAATGCGGGTCATCGGCATTGTGCCGGGCCAGATCGTGACCGAACCCCTTATTCTGGAGCCGAGCGTGCGCGACGGGCTGGCCGTAGCCGATCCGGCCCGGGATTTGGCCAAATTGGCCGTTATCGAACGCCACAAGGGCACCGGCAACCTGGGACTGGGTTTCGTGCGCGGCCTGGGCCTTAAGGCCGGGGCCATTGCCGGCACCGTGGCCCACGATGCCCACAATATCATCGTGGCCGGCGTCAACGACGCGGACATGGCTCTGGCCGCCCGGACGCTCATGGTGTCCGGCGGCGGCTTTGCCGTGGTGCGTGATGGCCAGGTGTTGGCGCAGGTGCGTCTGGCCGTGGCCGGCCTGATGAGCGATGCGCCCCTGGAAGTCGTACTGTCGGGTCTTGAAGCCCTTGGCGCAGCCTACCGCGAACTGGCCGGCCTTGCAGCGGGCGCTGAAGCCCATCCGTTCATGTCCATGTCGTTTTTGTCTCTGGAGGTCATCCCAAGCCTCAAGCTGACAGACAAGGGGCTGGTGGACGTGACAGCCTTTGCGCCGGTACCGTTGTTTTTATAGAGGTGCGGTTTCAGAACAGTACAAGGTACAATTCGTAATACAATTTGTGCCTTTTTTCGTACACGAGCGCCGACGAGCCATACAAGGGGACGTCGGCGCTTGTACTTTTGTGGCGAGGCCGAGTGAATGGCCCCTCTTTCATACTCCTCAGTTTTGTCCCATAATGTAAATTATGTAAACTTTTGTACGAGAGAGAGGGAACTGGGCGGCAAATCTTGCCTTGAATCCCATTTTTTTGCCCCTTCTCCGGTCTTCCCCGTTCCTTGCCACTCTTGGGAGATGAGATGGTAGCCATGCACAACCGGCCTTCCCCCAGGGGCCGTCGTTCGGCAGCGCCAGCCTCTCAGCCGCCGACGACTTATCCTGAAGTTGAAATTGCCTTGTGATAACCGACCAAAAACATCGCCCTGGGTGCATCCTTCTCCCGACGGTCCGGGCGATGCCGCCACATACCCGCGGGACATTCAAAACGGCCAGGAAACAGTCTGCCGCCTACCGCGCACTGCCCCTGTTCCCCGAAGTTGGCCTTGTCGTGTGTGTGATTGGCCCAGTCGCTTTGGCGCGGACAAAAGGCTAACGGCCTTCAGCTCCAGCCGATTAGAGCCGTCACGATGGATCAGACCATATGGCAATGCGCCCACGAAACCCCATGGTCAATAGACCAACCGCGTCGCGTTGCTTTCCAGGTCAAGCCTGAGCTTGGTAAACGCCCCGGCCAGGAGACGGCCGTCGCCCGGAGCAAAGGTTGCCCCAGGCGCAGCCTCCTTGCCGTTCCAAGCCGCAAACCGGACAGTCAACGTATTGTCCCCAGGCTGGCCCTCCAGGCGCAGATGCCGGGCGACACTCGGCGACAACCACTTGTCAGCCGGCAGTTCCCGGATTTCCTCCAACGGACGGCCGTTAAACAGAAGCTCCACCGTCTGGCCTGGGATGGGATTGTTGATGGCGAGATCTGCGGTCACGACGCCGGCTTGAGGCAGTGTGAACCGAAGGGTGGTTGCCTCTCCCAAGGCCCAACGCCACTGCCCCGCTTCCCCCTGTTCCACTGGACCAACCCCTTCTTCATGCACGTCCAGGCTGGAGGAACCCAGGATTTCGGCCGCAATGGCGTTGGCATACATCGATATCGCCTTGAGTCGAACAAAAGCGCCCGAGTTGCCGGTCATGCTCGGCCAGAACACGTGGGGTTCGAGGGTGAACTGGCATTCCAGACGGGAAAACGGCTTGTCCGGGCGCAAAATGACGGTTCGCACGGCTTCGGGCTCGTTGCCCTGGCTCTCGAAAGCGACCAGGGGCGGCTCGCCGTCAAAGGCATAGGTCATGCGCAGCACATTGCCGGCCACAGGATTGGAATAGGGAACGGTCAGGCGGACAAACAACGGGCTGGGGACGGATGTGGGACTCTCGATCACGTAGCGCAGGCTTCCCGGCCCATCGCCTGTTTCGGGGACAAGACTCCCCCCGAACATACTCACGAGATTGGCCCCGGCGATAGCATCGCATTGCCGGGCAATATCCCAAGGCGTCATCGCCAGGGTGTCGCGCCAGGGCAACTGCGGGCCAAGACGCGGCCGGGCATGGTTCATGGCGGCATGGTAGACGGTCCCCCCGGCCAGGGGCGTGATTTCCTGGAGCATATCAAAATGCGCCAGGAATTCCGGGGCATTCTGGGCCAAGTGGCCAAAACTGCCGTATGATACGAAATCCACAGCGACCTGCTGGCCGATGGTCACGGTCCGATGGCGCAGAGGGTCGGGGACGTTGTAGCGCGAGGCGTACCAGTCGATGGCGTCAAGATCCGAGAGTTCGGTGTAGGCAACAAGCGCGCCGGGCCGCAAAATGGCCGGCAGCTCCCGGGCCTGCTGTTTGTAGTTGGCGCTGTGGCTTTGCTGCTCATAGTACCGTGCCCGGCCAAAACCCAAAATAGCCCCGGTTGCCGCGATGCCCAGCACCACCGCCGCAACCGGGGCGAGACGACGCGGCCGGACCAAGGCGTCCAGACAGGCCCCGGCCATGAGACACAGATACGGTACGGCAAAGCTGAGATGCCAAGCATTGAAATAGGAGTTGTAACGGGCCAGGGCGAGCAGGATCACCGGCCCGGCCACCGTGGCCAGGGCCAGAATGGCCAACCGGCGATCCCGTCTGGCTAAAAGCACGGTCCCGAGCCCGGTCAGAATCAGGATGCCTGCCCGGGCCACAAGACTCGACCCATCGCCGAAAAAGGCCCAAGCCAACCTGTCCAGGCCCAACAACGCCGTCGAGGCCACGCTTCCTTTGGTCAGGGTGTTGGGACTTGCATGAAAAAAGGCCCAAGTTGTGGCCACGGCCACGGCGCTGCCCAGGGTGTAGACCGCCAACTGGCCCCAGGGACGCCCTCGCCGCCGCAACAAAAAACAGATGACGGCAAAAAGCCCCTGCACGGCCAGAATCAAAATGCCCAAATAATGCAGGGGAACGTATCCCCAGGTGGCGGCGGTCAGCCCGGCCACTGTGCCTGCCTTGGGCCGTTCACACCAGCGCAGCAGGAAATAGGCGGACAGGAGGGAGAAAAAAATGACCAGGGCATAGGGCCTGACCTGGCGCGCATACTGGATCATCGAACCGTCGATGGCCAGGACGGCGGCGGCAAAAAGGGCTGTCGTCCGCCCGACCCGGGGAGCGGCCAGGGCATACAGGAGGGGGACAGACGCGATGCCGGCCAGCGTTGCCGGCAGACGCAAGGCAAAATCCGAATCCCCTATCCCCAACACGAGCTTGAGCAGCAGGTAAAACGCCGGGGGATGAAAGTCGTCCGTTGCGGCCCGGGCCAGGATGTCGCCAATCGGAGTGACCGCATTGAGCGGCACCAGGATCTCGTCCCACCACATGGACGGCGTTTCCAGCTGATACAGGCGCACCACTGCGGCAATCAGGGTCAGAAGGGCCAACGCCCATCCACCGCGGGGCAGAGTTGCGTCGGATGGCGTTTGTTGCGGCAACGGCGTCATGCGACCTTCTTCCGGGCCGACCTCGTGGGGTTGGCGATCACGGCTATTGTTTAGGGACCAGACGCAATTTGCGGATAAACAGACTCATGGGCCGAATGTCCGTCGGGGCAAAGGTGACTGTGCCGTGGTTCCAGTGGGTGTAGGCAATAATAACGTCGTTTGGGCCTGCCCGTCCGGCGACGGGCAGCCGAAGGCTGTGTTGGCTGCCGGCATCGAGGTCGTTGAGCGAAGAGATGATTTCCCCATTGGCCGCAACCACAACATTTTGTCCGGGGAGCGTATTGTCAAAATCGAATTCCAACCACAGGGGCATGGCCTGGGCCAGAGTAAAGGTCAGGGTACTGCTCGGGCCAAGGCCCCAGCGCCAAATATTGGCCTCATTATGTTCAATCTTGCCGAGATTTATTTCCTGCTGGTTGGCAACCACCGGCGAGGCGTCAAAGCGCCCTGCCGGCACAATCTCCAGGTCGAACCCCCGAAATGCGGCCGTTTCCAGATTGCCGCCGGGATAGCGGGCTGTCAGGTCGGCGCAGATGGTTTCCAGGGTCAGGGTCAGGGTCTTATACGGGGCTTCGCGCACAAGGGAGACTGTTTTCGCCTCAGCTGGGTCAGGCCCCCTTGAGGTCAAAAGCGGCACGGGCGGCTCATCGTCAAAGCGAGCGGCAAAGGCCATGGTGCTGCCCTGCCCCTGGTTTTTGTATTCGAAAACGAATTGGAGTTGCTGCGGTCCGGGGCCGGCCGCATTGTCCAGTCGGTAGGACAGCCGGGCCGGCTGGTTGTTGCGGGTGGCGATGGCCTCCCCGCCCCAGTAGGGATTCACCGTCATGTCCGTAACGGTCTCCACCTGCTGGTAGAAAGCCGGAAAAGCCGCGCGCCGGCGGACATGGTAGGGCACGGAATGAATGCTTGGCGGCGCTTCACGTCGGATGGGCACATGGTACAGGGCGCCGTTCAATACTGGTTCGACAGACTCGATGGGGCCAACGGCCTCCCGAAATGCTTCTTCGGTCTGGCCCAGGTGGCCCCAGTTCTTGTCCGGGGCAAAAAAGGTCACCTGATAGTCGCCGCTGGCGGCATCCAGGGATTGGCTGCGAAAGGGGTTGGTCGCCACATACTGGTCGAGATACCAGGACACGGCATTGATCGTTCCCTGGTCGGCGCCAACGATCCTGTCTCCGGGACGCAGCCGTTGGGCCAGTTCCTTGGCCATCGGCTTGAAGTCGGTGTTAAAGACCGGATGATGGTAGCTCGTCTCGTCGTAGTAGGCGGCCCTGTGTCCGAAATACAAGTCGCCGCCCTGTCCCAGAGCCAGGGCCAGGGCCAGCGGCATGGCCCAGCCCGGACGCGGTAGCAAGCGTCCGACATGGCCGATGAGTACGGCCGCCAGTACCGTCATATACAGAAAATGGCGCGGCGAGAAATAGGCGGTCTTGCGCATGCAAAAAAGAACAAAGGCCGGTATGGCGGCCAGAAGCAGGCAGGCGCACAGTTCACGGGGGGTCTTTTTCCACATGACGGTCCCGCCGGCCACCAAGAGCGTCCCGACCCCTAGGCGCATGGCCCAATCGTCGTGGCTCCAGAGCACATGGGCGCTGTAGGCAACGATCAGCTGTCCGATTTCGCCCCATCCCGCCTTGAAACCGAAAATCGACAGCGTTGTCTGGCTCGGCAGAAAGAACAAGAACAGCACAGGCAGAGCCACGGCCGCCGTCCCCAGACCGAAAACGACCAATTGGCGCAGACTGACTCCCTGACCGTGGGGACGCCAGTACAAGGCCAGGACGAGGCCTTCGGCCAGCACAATCTGGAACGTGAAATAATGCAGGAGAAAAAGCGGCACGTTTAGGGCCAAAACGGCCACCAAGTCGGCGTTTCTGCGTTCCCGAAGGAAGCGCAGAAAATAGAACAGGGAGAGGGTGAAGAGAAAGACCAGGATGGCATAGGGCCGAACCTGGCGCACATGCCAGACCTGCATGGCGCTGCCGGCCAGAAAACCGGCGGCAAGAAGGCCTACGGACCGGTCATAGAGCCGGCCAAAGAGCCGCCAGGCCGCATAGACCGTGGCCAGTCCAAAAACGACCGAGGGCAGGCGCAAAGCAACATCCGACACCCCCACCCCTTCCACGAGCTTGATACACAGGTGGTACAGGGGCGGGTGCATCTCGCAGTGGCGCGAGAAATCGAGAATATAGGCAACCGGGAAGGCGGCTGTCAGCGGGACGAGGATTTCGTCCCACCACTGGGATGGTGCCCCCAGATGGTACAGTCGAAGGCTCGCGGCCACGACCAGAATGCCGCCAAGGGTCAGCCGCCACGCCCAGATGGCGCTGGCAGAAGAAGCCTCGCCTGACGCGGGCAGAATATGCTGTTTGGCCATGGTGTCTCGTGCCGGACCCAGCGCAGACGCAACGGTCGGCAAGAGCCTGGATGGCGTCGCAATGACTCCGCCCTTGCTGTCAGGCCTTCGGCAAGACGCGCGGTCCGGGGATGGGGCCGGTTGCGGCGTTTACTCGGCGCGGCCGTCCTTGACCTGTTCGGTCGCCGTGCCCTGCTCCATGGACTGGGTGCGGCTGGCTTCCAGGCGCTTGACGAAGGTGTCGCGGCATTCATAGCTGCAAAAGGCATAGACGTTGTTGCCGTCGCGGGCTCGGATATTGGCGTCGGCCGGAACATAGGTGCCACAGATCGGGTCTTTGACCATCTCGCCTGTGGCAGCCATACGCTTTTTGGTTTCCGCTTCCTGGTCTTTTTTCCGGCCACGGTCGCCAATAAACAGCTTATACAGGATAAATCCGGCCACGATCAGTATGAGCCAACGGTACATATCGCTCCTCCCTGCGCCTGATTCGGGGCAGGTCACTCGGATTGTCTTACAATTTTCCCGGCATCTTTGGAAGGTCTATTCGCCAGCGCCTGAGTCACGTTTCCTCCCTGCCCGTCCGGAATAGGCAGATCCTTCCCGATGTCGGCCAGAGGGACCAGCACGAACGCGCGCTGGCGCAGCCGGGGATGGGGAATGATCAGGTCCGGCTCGTCAAGGCGCATCTCGCCGAAAAGCAGGATGTCGAGATCAAGCGTGCGAGGGCCAAACGGACGCTTCGGGTCGCGCACCCGGCCAAGACTGTGTTCAATGGCCAAGAGCGCTTCCAGGAGTTGCCTGGGCGACCAGGACGGGCCAAGGGCCAGGGCCACAACCTGGTTGAGATAGCGCGGCTGGGCGGCATCCCCCCAGGGTTCGGTCTCATATATGGGGCTGGCGGCCGTGATGACGGCCCCCGGGAGCGCGGCAAGACGCTCCCGGGCCGTTTGCAGAATAGCCAGCCGGTCTCCCAGATTGGAGCCGAGGCCGATATGCGCGGTTACAGTTTGGCGATGCGTGACAGGGCCTCCTCCAGACGGGCCACCGGGACCGTCATGGCGATACGGAAAAAGCCCTCGCCGGGCGCGCCAAAGCCGTTGCCCGGGGTCAGCACCACGCCGGTCTCCTGGAGCACCTTGGTGACAAAGGCGGCCGAGGTGTGGCCGGCCGGGGTCTTGCACCACAGGTAAAACGAGGCCTTGGGCGTGCGGCAGGCAATGCCCATCTTGGCCAGGGCGGCCACGGCCACATCCCGGCGTTCCTTGTAGATGCCCCGGAACTGTTCGGCAAAGGGTTCGCCCTTGGCCAGGGCGGCGATGCCGGCTTCCTGCACAGCCTGGAAGATGCCGGAGTCCACGTTTTCCTTGATCTTGCCCAGGCCCTTGACCAGTTGTTCGTTGCCAACGGCCATGCCGATGCGCCAGCCGGTCATGTTATAGGTCTTGGACAGGGAGTGAAACTCGATGGCCACCTCGCGTGCGCCCTCGATCTCCAGGATCGACATGGGCTTTTCCGCCGGGTTGTAGTACATCTCGGTGTAGGCGGCATCGGAGACCACGATGGTCTTGGTGGCCTTGGCCTTGGCCACGAGCTTCTCGTAGAAGGCGCGCGGAGCCACGGCCGAGGTGGGATTGTTGGGATAATTGACGAAGATCATCTTGGCCCTGGCCCATTCGGCCTCGGTCAGGCTGTCGAGATCGGGCAGATAGTCATTGGCGTCGGTGAGCGGCAACACCTTGACCTCGCCGCCGCAAAAGCCCGTGGCCACCGGATAGACCGGGTAGTTGGGCGAGCAGACGATAACCAGATCGCCGGGGTTGACGAAGGCCAGCGGAAAGTGGGCAATGCCTTCCTTGGAGCCGATCAGGCTCACCACTTCGCGGGCCGGGTCCAGGGTTACGCCAAAGCGGGTCTTGTACCAGTCGGCCACGGCTGTCCGGAAGGCAAGCAGACCGACATAGTCGGGATACTGGTGATTTTCGGGCTTTTTCGCTCCGGCGCACAGGGCCTCGACGATGAAATCCGGGGTGGGCAGATCCGGATCGCCGATGCCAAGGGAAATGATATCCACGCCACGGGCCCTGACTTCGGCCTTGACGCGGTCGATCTCGGCAAACAGATACGGAGGCAGCGCGGCCACGCGGTCGGCCATGGGAAATTCGATCATGACGGCTCCTTTGGGCGTGTGTCCCCGCCTTGCGGCGGCAGGCCGGTTACAGTAATGAAGAGCAAAAGCCCGTGTCAAGCCGTCTGCCCTGCCCGGCAGTCCGTTTTTGGCCGGGCACAATCGAGCCAAGGTACCTGATTGTTCCCATGACCACCCATGAGACGCCCCCTGCCCCTCCCCGTCCGGCCCATCCCTGGGTCGACCGCTACCTGGAACATCTGGTGGTGGCCAAGGGGCTGTCCGAGCATTCCATCGTGGCTTATTCCACCGACATCACAGGTTTTTTAACTTTTTTAAACGACCATGCCGGGACGCTCGAGGGCGTGAGCGACGAGACCGTGCTGCTTTATCTCATGCATCTGCGCTCCCGTGGCCTGGCCAGTCGTTCGCTGGCCCGGCATCTTTCGGCCCTGCGCGGATTTTTCGCCTTTGCCGCCGACGAGTCCTGGCTGCCCGGGTCCCCGGCGGCGCTGATCGAAAACCCCAAGTTGCCGCGTCTGCTTCCCGACGTCCTGTCCCGCGAGGACATGGCCCGCCTGCTCGAGGCTCCGGACACGACCACGCCTCTTGGCTACCGCGACCGGACCATGCTCGAGCTGCTCTACGCCGCCGGCCTTCGCGTCTCGGAACTGGTGGGCCTGACGCTCGGCGATTTCGACGCCCAGGCCGGGTTGCTGCGGGTGTTCGGCAAGGGGGCCAAGGAGCGCCTGACCCCCATCCACGCTCTGGCCACGGAGTTTCTCTCCACGTATATCACCACGGTGCGCGGCGCGTTTTCTCCCAAAGACCAACATGTCTTTCTCAACCGCTCCGGCCGGGGACTCACTCGGCAGGCGGTCTGGAAAGGCATCAAGCGCTACGCCCTGGCCGCAAACGTCTCCACCCGCATTTCGCCCCACAGTCTGCGCCATTCCTTTGCCACCCATCTGCTCGACGGCGGGGCCGATCTGCGCACCGTGCAGATGCTTCTCGGCCATGCCGACATCAGCGCCACGGAAATTTATACCCATGTCCAGGCCGGCCGCCTGCTCGCCGTCCACCGCGCCCATCACCCCAGGTCCCGTGAGCGGGACAAAGGTTAAAGCAATACTTTATCTATGAGCTCCTCGTCCAAACCCGAACTCCTGGCAGCCCCCACTATTATCACCGGCCACGCCAATGCCGATTTCGACTGTCTGGCCGCCATCATCGCCGCCGGCAAGCTCTACCCCGGCGCGACCCTGATCTTTCCGGGCAGCCAGGAAAAAAATCTCCGGCACTTTTTTATCCAAAGCGCCACCTACATGTTCAATTTCAAGAGCTTCAAGGAGATTGATCCGGAGAGTGTGCGCACGCTCGTCATGGTCGATACCCGCCAGCGTTCCCGCGTGCCGCACATTGAGGCCGTTTTTTCTACCCCCGGCCTCGTCATCCACTGCTACGACCACCATCCCGACACCGACGAGGACGTGGCGGCCGAAATCTCCGTGGTCAAGAACTGGGGCTCCACTACGGCCATCCTCATGGCCGAGATCATGGAGCGCGATCTGACGCTGACCCCGGACGAAGCCACCATCCTCGGCCTTGGCATGTACGAGGATACAGGCTCGTTCACCTTCGCCTCCACCACCGAGCACGATCTGGCGGCCGCAGCCTGGCTGCGGGCCAGGGGCATGGACGTCGGCGTCATTGCCGACCTCATGACCCGGGAGCTGTCGTCAGAGCAGATCACCATTATGAGCCAACTCATCGAGACGGCCCAGACCCACGATATAAACGGCGTGGAGGTGGTCATTGCCGAGGCCACGTCGGATCAGTACATCGGCGATTTCGCCCTGCTCGTGCACAAGTTTTTAGACATGGAGAACCTGCGCGTCCTCTTCGCCATCGGACTCATGAACGACCGGGTGCATCTGGTCGCCCGCTCGCGCACGCCAGACGTGGACGTGGGCAAGATTTGCGCCTCGCTTGGCGGCGGCGGCCATCCCTATGCCGCCTCGGCCTCCATCAAGGACATGACGCTCACCCAGGTGCGCGAGGAACTCTTCGGCCTGCTCTATTCCCAGATCAATCCGCAGGTCCACGCCAGACAACTCATGAGCAAGCCTGCCGTTTCCATTGAGGATACCGCCACCATGCGCCGGGCCGAGGAGATCATGACCCGCTACGGCCTAAAAGCCCTGCCGGTCGTGGCCAAAGGCGGCCGGCGGTGTGTCGGAGTCATCGAGCACGACATCATGGACAAGGCCATCAATCATGGCCTGGGCGAGGTGCCGGTCGGCGACTACATGATCCGCGACCCGGCCCTCATTACCCCGGACACCGATCTGTACGCGGTCATGGAGATTATCCTTGGCCGCCGCCAGCGCCTTGCTCCGGTGGTGGAAGACGGCAAGCTCACCGGCGTCGTCACCCGCACCGATCTGGTCAACACCCTGGTCAAGGAACCGGCCCGCATCCCGGAAGCCCTGCTGCCCGAGCGCAAGAAAGAGCGCAATATCGGGGGGATCCTGCGCGAACGGCTGCCCAAAAAACTCCTGGAGCTCCTTCAGAAGGCCGGTACGTTGGGACACGAGCGCGGGCAGGCCGTCTATGTCGTTGGCGGCTTTGTCCGGGACCTGCTGCTCAAACACCCCAATTTCGACGTGGACCTGGTGGTCGAGGGCGACGGCATTGCCTTTGCGGCCGCAATGGCCCGGATCTACGGCGGCCGCTACAAGGCCCATCCCAAATTCAAAACAGCCGTCATCATTCTGCCCGACGGCCAGCGCGTGGACGTGGCCACAGCCCGGCTGGAATACTACGAATACCCGGCTGCTCTGCCTACGGTTGAGCTTTCCTCGATCAAAATGGACCTCTATCGCCGGGATTTTACGGTCAATGCCCTGGCCGTGCATCTGTCTCCGGATCGTTTCGGCGATCTGGTGGATTTCTTTGGCGCACAGCGCGACATCAAAGACCGGGTGCTGCGGGTGCTCCATTCCTTGAGCTTTGTCGAAGACCCGACCCGCATCGTGCGCGCCATCCGCTTCAGCGAACGCTTCGGCTTTCGGATCGGCGGACAGACCGACCGGTTGATCAAGAACGCCGTGCGCCACAGCTTCTTCCACAAGCTGTCCGGTTCCCGGGTCATGCACGAATTACGGATTATTTTCGAAGAAAAAACTCCGCTGTCCTGCCTGCGCCGGATGCAGGAGTATAAGCTGCTGGCCGCCGTCCACCCGCTGCTGGCGCTCACACCGTCCAAGGAAGCTGTGCTCTTGGAGGTGGAAAACGTGGTCAACTGGTACCGCCTGCTCTACATCGAACCCCAGCCGCAAGTCTGGTTGCTCTACTTCCTGGCCCTATGCACCGGGCTTGACCCGGAGCAGTTTGCCATCATTGCCCGGCGGCTCAATTTCTCCAAGCGTGTAGCCGGCGACATCGCCGCGCTTCGTCAGCAGATCCGCGACACGGCCCAGGGCATTTTCAATTGGGAATATCACAAGGGGCCGCTGTCCGACCTCTATTTCCTGCTGGAGCCGTTGCCCCTTGAGGGCGCGCTCTATCTCATGGCCCGAAACCCCCGGGAGCCGCTCCAGAAATACGTATCCATGCACCTGACCACGTTGCGTCACAAGCGAGTGGAGGTGACGGGCAACGACCTCAAAAAGCTCGGCGTCGAGGCCGGGCCCCGCTACGCCGATATTCTGCGCCGGGTGCTTGGAGCGGCCATCGACGGCCAGGCCGTATGCCGGGCCGAGCAGCTCGAACTGGCCAGACGTCTGGCCCGGGGCGAACCGCTTGCCCCCATCCTGGACCGTCCCCCGGGCGGGGAGCGCTGCCAGTTGCCCGAGGAACAGATACCCTCCGAAAGTTGACCACACCGCAGTCGGAGCAACGGGAATTTTCGTCAAGCCTATGCTTCGGCTGTCCCTGCCAACAGCCGACCGGATTGGCACCCAACGCGCCCCAAACCCCTTTAAAAACTCTTCCCGTTGGGGGGTCCGGGGGCCTCAGGCCCCCGGCCGCCGGAGGCCTCTTCTGCCTTCTCCTCTCGCGTTCCCCCGGCCGGGACGTGTCTCGACATTTGCCGCGCTTGGGCCTAAATTGGGTTGCTGCACCCGTCACCTTCAATCAATGCCAAGTCCAAGGATACTCCCATGCCCTGCCCTCGTTTTACCGTTACGGGTCCTGGCGACTTCGGGCCGCTTCGCTCCCTGCTCGCCACACGCGAAGAAGCCGCCGGCGACGCCGCTCAGAAAGTCGAGCGCATCCTGGCCGACGTGGCCGCCCGCGGCGATGCCGCTCTGGTGGAACTGACCCGCGATTTTGACTGCAAAGGCTTTGCGGCCGACTGTCTGCGCGTGACCGAAGCCGACATCCAGGCCGGCCGCGGGGCCATACCGGCCGCTGATCTGGCTATCATCGAGGAAGCTGCCGCCAATATCCGGTCCTTCCATGAGCGCCAGAAAGAGCAGTCCTGGTGGGTACCCTCGGCCGACGGCACCATGCTTGGCCAGATCGTCACTCCGGTGGATGCAGCCGGCTGCTACGTCCCGGGCGGGCGCGGCGGCGAAACCCCCCTTATTTCCAGCCTGCTGATGAATGTCCTTCCGGCCCAGGTGGCCGGCGTACCGCGTATCGTGGTCGTCTCCCCGCCTCGGGCCGACGGAACGCTCAATCCCTATATTCTGGCTGCCGCCGCCGTGTGCGGCGTCACCGAACTCTACCGGGTGGGCAGCGCCTGGGCTATTGCCGCCCTGGCCTACGGGACCGCCTCCATTGCCCCGGTGGATGTGGTGGTCGGACCGGGCAACATCTACGTCACCACGGCCAAGCGGCTTTTAATCGGCCGCATCGGCATTGATATGATCGCCGGCCCGAGTGAGATCGCCATCCTGGCCGATACAACGGCCAACCCGGACTGGCTGGCCGCGGACATGCTCTCCCAGGCCGAGCATGACCCCATGGCAGCGGCCGTGTGCGTCAGTGACGACACGACCCTGCTTGACGCCGTGTGCGCGGCGCTCACCCGCCAACTGGCCGATCTGCCGCGAAACGACATCGCTGCGACATCCCTTCGCCACTACGGCGCGTTGGTTGCCGTGCCGGATATGGCCGTCGGCATGGACCTTATTAACGCCATAGCACCGGAACACTTCGAGCTGTGCGTGGCCGATCCCTGGGCCTTTGTGGGCAAGGTGCGCCATGCCGGAGCGGTCTTCATGGGCCATCATTGCCCGGAACCGGTGGGCGACTATTTCGCCGGTCCCAACCATGTGCTCCCGACCATGGGCACGGCCCGGTTCTCCTCAGCCCTGTCGGTTGCGACCTTTACCAAGAAAACAAGCCTTATTGCCGCTGCTCCGGGCTATGTCGCCGCCCATGGGGCCAAGATCGCCCGACTGGCGAGGCTGGAAAATCTCGAAGCCCACGCCCGCAGCGTGGAATGCCGCTTCAAAGCCTAAGTGAGGAAGTCATCATGCACGCCGTCATTGAAACCGACATCAAGGCCTATCCCCTGCTCTCCCGCGGCAAGGTCCGGGACATCTACGAGCTGTCCCCGGAGAGCCTGCTTATTGTCACCACCGACCGCATTTCGGCCTACGACGTCATCATGCCCGATCCCATCCCGCTGAAGGGCGTGATCCTCAACCAGATCACCCTTTTTTGGATGGATATGTTCAAGGACCTGATCCCGAACCATCTGCTGGCCACGACCACGGCCGCATTCCCGGCTCCCCTGGCCCCCTACGCCGAGGATCTGGCCGGGAGGGCGGTGGTGGCCAAAAAAGCCAAGCCGCTGCCCATTGAATGCATCGTGCGCGGCTTTATCACCGGCTCGGGCCTCAAGGACTACCAGGCTACGGGCAAAGTCTGCGGCCACGCCCTGCCGGCCGGGCTGGTGGAATCACAAATCCTGCCTGAACCCATCTTCACGCCGTCGACCAAGGCCGAACTCGGGTCCCATGACGAGAACATCACCCGGGACGCGGCCAGAACACTCCTTGGGACCGCGCTTTTTGACAAGGTCGAGGCCGTCAGTCTGGCCATGTACGCCAAGGCCCGGGATTTTGCCCGGGAGCGCGGCATCATCATCGCCGACACCAAGTTCGAGTTCGGCCTGCTTGGCGACGAACTGATCCTGATCGACGAGGTGCTCACCCCGGATTCCTCGCGTTTCTGGCCGGCCGAAGGCTACGTTGCCGGCAAGTCCCAGCCGAGCTACGACAAGCAGTATCTGCGCGACTGGCTGACCTCCGTCGGTTTTAACAAACAGCCGCCGGCGCCGCGCCTGCCCGAGGACGTCATGGCCCGGACCCAGGAAAAGTACCTGACGGCCTACGAAGTGCTGACCGGAAAAAAGTTGGCCTAACGAGCATTTTTTGCTTGCCAAGGTCAAGGGTCTTGGCTAGATAGCAGTGCTTCGCGGAGAGGTGTCCGAGCGGCCGAAGGAGTACGATTGGAAATCGTATGTACCTTAACGGGTACCGAGGGTTCAAATCCCTCCCTCTCCGCCACGAATTTTGGGGAAGTCGGATGGCGGTTTCGCCGCCAACCCCGTCAGGTCCGAAAGGAAGCAGCGGTAACGGTTGGAGCCGGGTGTCCGGCTTCCCTTGAAAGCGCGAGGCAACTCGCGCTTTTTTTTATTTTTCCGATTTTCCTGATCTATTTTTCTGCTGCGCTGCCAAGATCTCCGGCATCCTGACCTCAATCCAGTCGGCCAAGGCTTCCACTTTGCGGCCGATTTCCTCGCCGAGCGGCGTCAGTCGGTATTCGACGTGGGGAGGCACAACCGGATAGGAGATTCGCTCAACGAAACCGTCGCCTTCTAGCCATTGCAGCGTCTGCGCCAGCATTTTTTCGCTTATGCCGTTGACCTTGCGGCGCAAGTCGCTGAAGCGAAGGGTTCCGCCAAGCAGGGCCACGAGCAGCAGGACGCCCCAGCGACTGGTGACGTGTTTGAGCACAGCCCGGGACGGGCATTTTTCGGAAAATATCTGGCCGCGCTGCATCAGTTTGGCGAAGCCGGGAAATTGGCGATCATCACGCATTTGCACTTACCTTTTTGTGCGTACTTACTAAAAGTTTGCTTCGTCGCTATTCTGCTGATTCTCCCAATCAAAAGAAAGGAGTTTCATCATGATTGTTGTGACCGGAGCCTCAGGCCAGCTTGGCCGCCTTGTCATCGAAGCCTTACTGCAAAAGGCGCCTACCGAAGAGATCGTCGCTGCCGTCCGCAATCCCAGGCGTGTTGACGAGTTCCTGGCTCGCGGTGTCCAGGTTCGTCAGGCTGATTACGACCAGCCTGAGAGCCTGGCTGCCGCTTTCAAAGGTGCCGACAAACTGCTGCTGATTTCCTCCAGCGAGGTCGGCCGCCGGACGCCACAGCACCGCGCGGTCATTACTGCGGCCAAGGCGGCCGGTGTCGGTCTGCTGGCGTACACGAGTATCCTGCACGCCGATACGTCCCCGTTGCCTCTGGCCGCCGAGCACAAGGAAACGGAAAGCCTGATCCGCGCTTCCGGTCTGCCGGCGGTGATTTTACGCAACAGCTGGTATACCGAAAATTATTTAGCCGGCATCCCGGCTGCACTCCAATACGGCGTCCTGCTGGGCAGCGCCGGCGAAGGAAGAATCGCGTCGGCGGCGCGCGCTGATTATGCCGAGGCTGCCGCTGTGGCGCTGACACGGGACAACCAGGTTGGCCGCATCTATGAACTGGCGGGCGACGAGTCCTACTCACTGGACGAACTCGCTCAGGCCATTGCCCGGCAATCGGGCAAGGCCGTGGTTTATCGGAATCTGCCTGGAGGCGAGTTCAGGGGGGCTTTGATTGACGCCGGCTTGCCGGAAGGTTTGGCGACCCTGTTGGCCGAATCGGATGTCGGCGCGTCAAAAGGCGGCCTCTTCGATGACAGCCGCCAGTTGAGCAGGCTGATCGGTCGGCCGACAACGAAGCTCGCTGCGATGATTAGTCAGAAACTCGCGTCCGCTGCTTAAGGGACGGGTGGACCGGGGCAATCCGGTCCACCCGTTTTCTTGCCTGACGCTGCGCAAACAATCGTCCGGGACCACTGCGGTTGAAATTCCATCCGGCTTAACAGCCAAATAACAACCTATTATTGCAAATAGTTGCTGCTTTTAGGTGGTGCGGCGGGAGCCTTCCAGAAACGCCAGTTCCTCCTCGGCCCAAGCCACGGCCGGACCAGCGATATGGCCTGCGGCCAAGCCGTGTCCGAGCAGTTCCGTAAGCGTCAGCAGCGCGGCCACAGGCAGGGTAAACTCCGCCCGCACTCCGGTTGGCCGCTTGTCCACAAAGACATAGAGCGAGACCTCGCCCAGCCCCTGGCCGGCAAAGGCCTTGGCCGCAGCCAGGGCCGTGCCGCCGGAAGTGAGCACATCGTCGAGCAGCACGACCGGCCGCCCGGCCTCGCCGCCAAACACCTGCCCGGCCAACCCTTTCTCCGAAGCGTCCGGTCGAAAAAGGGCCAGCGGCAGGCCGAATCGAGCTGCAAAGGCCCCGCAAAGGACCGGCGAGAGCAGGCTCGACACGCTGCCAAGGACCAGTCGCCGTTCGCCCAGCCATGTTCCGAACACATCGCCAAGCGCCTTCAGATTGCCCGGGTTGCACACGAAATGGCGCAGCGAGACATAGACATGGCTGACCCGCCCGGATTTGAGCGTGATGGGTCCGGCCGAGACGGTGACCGCCCCGGCCTGCCAGAATCGTTCGGCCAGGGCCGGCCCGGCCGGCGTCACTGGGCTTCCTGCCGGTGGCTGTCGTACAGGGCCAGATACTCCTGCAGCATTTCCGGAATGGGCAGATTGTAGGGGCAGCGCGTGGCGCATTCGCCGCAGTCGACGCACTCGCGCACCGTCTCCATGGTCGCGCCGGCAAAATTCACGGCCTTGGCCGGCGACATCCGCTTGGCCACCACCCGATACATCATGGCGTAGGTGATACGCACGCCCTGGGGACAGGGCTGGCAGTATTCACAACGCCGGCAAAACCGCGACCCCAATTCCTGGCGATAAGCCTCGGTCTTGGCCTCGTCGGCCTCGGTCCAGACAGCCTCGCCGGAAAAGACATCCACGGCCTGATCCACCTGCTCTGCCGTGTCACAGCCGGCCAACACCAGCAGGTCGGACTGCCGACGCAAAAAGCGCAGGGCCAGATCGCCGTCATCGAGCATTCCGCCGGCAAAGGGTTTCATGACCAGAATGCCCATGCCCTGGGCCAGAGCCTCGGGGAACAGTTCGGCGGCCGCTTCGGTCTCAACGATGTTATAGGGAAACTGGATGGTGGCAAAAAGTCCCGTGGCCACGAGCTTGCGGGCCATCTCCAAACTGTGGGAGGTGATGCCGATATGGCGGATTTTCCCCTGCTCCTGGGCCTTTCGCAGGGCGTCCATGGCCCCGCCCGGACCCATCAAGGCGGCAAATTCCTCGGGGTTGGAGACCTGATGCGGCTGGTACAGGTCGATATAGTCGGTTTGAAGGCGCGTCAGGCTCAGTTCCAGCTCTTCCATGGCCTCTTTGGCTCCGCGCATCCCGGTCTTGGTGGCAATGACCACCTTGTCGCGGATGCCGGCAAAGGCCAGCCCCATCTTCTCTTCACTGTCCATGTACCGGTTGGCCGTATCAAAAAAGGTGATGCCCCGATCCACGGCATGGCGCAGCAAGGCGGCTGCCTCGTCGCGCCCCAGACGAATGATGGGGATGCCGCCAAAGCCGATGGCCGAGGTGGCAAGGCCGGTGTTGCCCAGTGTCCGCGTCTGCATTGTCCATCTCCTTTGCCGCACTCAAGCGGCTGTGCGGGCCAGCCATTGTCTGGCCGCAGTCTCCCGTAATTGTCAACAGGGCCTTGAGGCCGACTGCTCCTGCCCCGGCTTCCGGTCCAGAACCGTGGACAGGGCCACCCCGGCCACGCACAGGCCGCCGGCCAGGGCGATGGTGGTCGGCGCGTCCAGAAGACTGGCCGCCGCCCCGGCCAGCAACGACCCGAAGGGGGCCATGCCGACCAGGGTGACGGAATACAGGGCCATGATGCGACCCCGCATGGCGTCCGGACTTCGCAGTTGCAGCATCGTATTGGAGGCGGCGAAGAAAAAGATCAGACAGAATCCCAGGATCATCGACAGAAACGCCGAGAGCCAAAATGTCCGGGAGAAGGCAAACGCCAGCATGACCAGCCCCACGCCCAGGCCGGAAACGATCCGCCATCGGGAAAGGCCTCGACTCTTCTGGCGCAGGGCAAGCAACAGGGCGGCCAGCACACTGCCAACGCCTGTTGCGGCCATGAGAAATCCCAGAGCCTGGGCCCCATGGCCAAGGACCGTGTTGACGACCACCGGCAACAACACCATGTAGGACGAGGCAAAAAGACTCGTGACGACAAGGCTTGCCAGGATCGAGCGTATCGGCCGGTCGTCCCAGGCATAGGCCAACCCCTGGCCGACATGGCCCGAAACCGAGCCGGAGCCGCAGGAGGGTTGGGAAGGCGGCAGGCGCATGGCGGCCAAGGCGGCGATGACGGCCAGATAACTGAGTCCATTGACCAGAAAGCACCAGCCCTCGCCAATGGCGGCCACCAGCACGCCGGCCAGGGCCGGGCCAACCACCCGGGCGCTGTTGAACATGGAGGAATTAAGCGCAATGGCGTTGTGCAGGTCCTCGCGCCCCACCATATCCACCACAAAAGCCTGGCGGGTGGGCATATCCACAGCATTGACCAGACCCAGGAATGTGGCCAGGGAGACGACCAGCCAGACATTGGCGGTTCCAGACAGGGTCAGGGCGGCCAGGGTCAGGGCTTGCAGCATGGCCGCAGCCTGGGCCGCGATGAGAATAGCCCGTTTGTTGCCGCGATCAGCCAGACAGCCGCCGAAGAGTCCGAACAAAAACACCGGGATATGGCTGGCAAATCCTACGAGTCCCAGGGCCATGCTCGATCCGGTCAAGCGGTAGACCAGCCAGGACACGGCCACTGACTGCATCCAGGTGCCGGTCAGGGAGATAAACTGGCCGGTGAAAAAAAGCCGGAAGTTGCGATGGCGAAAAGACCGTAGAAGCAGACTGCCGGGCGGATTCGATAAGATGGGCATTACTGTAAACCGGCGGCAGCCCGATGGGCTGCCGCGGCTGTATGGTTGATTTGTTCCAGCAACCGTGTGGTTAACCGCTTGCCGGGCCGGTCTCCGGGGTAATGGCAAACAGAGCGTGCAGCAGGTTCATGCTGGCCGTGACCCGTTCCACGTCCTGTGGCGCAAGCTTGGCCAGTTTGGCGGCGAAGGAAGCTTTGACCGCTTCCCGGGCCTTGGCCAAAATGCCCAGCCCCGTTTCGGTGAGGTCCAGGCGCACCCGTCGTCGATCCTGGGCATCCGGAGTGCGCACGATAAAGCCGCGAGCGGTCAACGTGTCGACCAGTTTGGACATGGAGGGTAGGGAAACGCCGATATACTCGGCTAAATCCGTGAGATTGGAACCGGGATTGCAGCGCAAAAACGCCAGACTGCGCAGTTCCGGCACGCGAAGATCGGGTGCGCTTTGGCTGCGCATGGTGCGCCGTAAATCCTGCATGACCAGCGGCATGACGTCGAGCAATTCACGAGCGCAGGTGTCGAGGGGATCGGCCATGGCTGTACCCTTCCCGCGATTAGTTAGTTTATGAAACAATAAGCCTGACCCTGGGCTGCGTCAAGGGCATGGCCCGCTTATTGAAACAAGTCAGGCTCCATATGCGCTGCCGGCACCAGCCCAAGCGTCCGACAGACCGTGGCCGCCAGTCGGGTCTGGGCTACGCCGTCGGCTGCAGCCAGAGGCAGGTTGGAAAAAAGCGAACCCGGAACAAACGAGGCGTCCACGCAGTGATCCCCCGACCATTTCTGGCGATTGTCGCTAAAAACCTCTCCCCCGGCGCCGCCAATGGCCGACGTCCAGGCCACACGGTAGGGCGGACGACAGCCAACCACCAGATCCGGAGCCTGCCCGGCCAGCGGCCCATGGTAGAGGGCGGCCTTGTGGTGGACAGCAGCCACTGGCGAATCGCCGGCATCCGTGAGGGCTTCAAGACCGCTGGCAATCTCCCTGGCCAGGGCGTCGGCCTCGTCGGGCGGCACCACGCCCTGTTGCTCCCGGCCGGCAATATTGAGACAGACCGAACCAAACCCCAGGGCAAAGGCCCGGGTAGCTGTCCAGTCCACGTGGCGAAAGAGTTCGCCGCTATCCGCCGGATCGTGGGGCGTAAGCTTCATGTAGCCTTCCCGAACCAGCCAGGCATTGAGATTCAAGGACCGGGTATAGGAGCAAAAGCCGTGGTCCGAGCAGACAAAAAGGGCCGTATCGTCGCCGGCGGCGGCCATGGCCCGGCCGACCATCGCATCCATGCGGACCATGTGCTCATCGATGACCGGCCCCAGACGGGCAGCCTCGGCTGCGTCGTAAAGCGGATGGCTGGGGTCGGCCAGCCGCCAGAAACAGTGCTGGATGCGGTCGGATGTGTCGAACACCACGGACAGCAGCCCTGCCCGGAACCGGCCCAGCTCAAAATCCAGCATGGCCTCGCGCTCGCGCGTCACCTCGTCGCACAAGGCCAAAAAGGCCTCGTCGGTCATGACTCCGTCGGTCAGTCCTTTGGTTTCTTCAGGCATTCCCAGGGTGGAAAACGGTCCGCCGAGGGCACCGGCCAGTTCGGCTGCGTACCCGGCCGGCGCGGCAATAGGCAGATCGGGCCTCGTGGGATCGACCTGCACCGGGCCGAGGTAGAGTTCAAGCGGGCTGAGCCTTCCCAGCCACAGCCGGGTCAGTCCCCGCACCTGCCGGCCCTGGCCGACGTTGAAATCAAGCGTCAGATACGGCGACCAGCCGCCGGGTTCGAGACTGCCTGACTGGCCGCATACGACATAAGACAACCGTCCCTCTGTCCGGGTCAATTCCAGGGGCACAACGGCCGGCGTCTTCCGGCCCGTCACCGGAGTCATGGGACCTTCCACGGACACCACGGCGAAGCCGTCGGTAAAGCGCACCGGCACGAACTTGCCACGCCCTCCCCCGGTTGCCCCTGCGTCCTCGGCGTATTGGACGTAGTTGCCAAGACGGCCCTTGACGTCGGGCGCACCCAGGCCGGCCAGGGTCGTCACCCCGGCAAAGGCCGGCGGATAGGTGACCGGCCAACGTACGGCGGTCACCGGTAGGCCAGCCTTGGCCGCGACCTCAAAAAAAGTTTCACAATTGTATGCCGGCTGGGGCAGGCCGCCCGGGCCGGGTCGGGTGAGCGACAGCCGGGGCAGATAGGTTCCCGGCGCGCGGATAATGAAATCGAAGATGCCGTGTTGGCCGGGATTGGCCCCGGTGGCCAGACAGGTCCAGGCCACCGGGCTCTGGGCCGGATTGGCCGTGGCCAGGGCGGCGAAACAGCCGGTTGCGGCCAGCCGGGCCAGATGGGGCAGCCGGCCGGCGGCCATGAGCCGGCGACACAACACCGGGTCGAGTCCGTCGATGCCAAGGACAAGGGCTTTGGCAGAGGTCTTGGGGCGATTCATGGGCAAAATTCCGTGCGTTGCTGTTGGGAAATGGTCATCTCCCCGCTGTAGCACGAATGGTTCGCCCTGCCCAGACAGGCCGGTCAGGCACGTCCAGTCAGAAAAACAGCGGCTCGCATGGCCGCCGCCTGGGCTTCGGCAAAGGACTCGTCGAGGGGTTTGGGACCAAGGCACACTCCGGCGGCAAAAAGGCCGGGCCGGGGCAGATCCACCGGAAAGAGCACCGGATGGACCGGGGACAAAAATCCCAGGGCATCGGTCGGCACGGCAAACAGGGCTGCCATTGCAGCGACGCCGGCGGCGGCCAGTGGCGTCGCCAGGACAACCCGGTCCGGACGAAGCCGCACCGGCCGCCCAAGCAGGCTGTCTTCGCCGGTCACGGCCAGATCGGTGCCCAACCGCTCTACCCGGGGCGCAGCATCCGGGTCGTAGCGGAAAAAAAGCACGCCGAGGCGTCTGGCCTCGGTATAGATGTCCTCGGCTTCGCCGTAGGCTGTGATGTCGCGATAAAAAACAGCCACCTGGGCATCGGGACGGCTTTTTTTGACGTCCACGGCAGCGCACAGGGCCTGGGAGCAGCACAGCCTGGCGCAGGCGGTGTACCCGCAGGGTTGCCGCGACCCGACGCACTGGATGAAAACCACGGATCGCGGCACTTCGTCCGGTGCGGGATGGGAGCGCCGCCAGTTCTCGAATTCAAGCTGGGTCATGACCCGGGGATCGCGGCCAAGAAGATATTCGTCCGGCCGGATTTCGCTGCCGCCTAGGGCCAAAACGGCTGCGCCAAAGGCCCTGGCGCAAGGGCCTTGGGGCGTGTCAAGGTGCCCGGTCCAGGCCCCCGGCCCTCCGGAGAGGCCGACCAGCCGTGCCTCGGTCAGCACGGTGACACCGGGGTGGTCAAGGACTGCCTGGGCCATGGCGGCAACGGCTTCCCTGGTCTCCTGGCCTTTCCAGATCGTCGGGTGCTTGCGCGGATTGCCGCCCAGACGGTCGGTAGACTCGACCAGGGTCACGGGAATACCACACTGGGCCAGACGCAACCCACAGGCCAGCCCGGCCACCCCGCCGCCGAGCACCAGGGCTGGCGCTGTCGTTGCCTGTGCCTCTTTCGGGCCAAACGCGGTCCACGCCTCACAGGCTGCGGCCGAGCCTTGGACCACGGCCAGGGCCGCCTCGCCCGGACCACGCAGATTGCCGGCCACAAAGACGCCCGGCCGGCTGGTGGCCACGGGTGCAAACGGCTGTGTCGCCACAAAGCCATGCCGTCCGGTCGCCACCCCTGAGGCCTCGAGCATGGCCCGGGTGCTGACCGACAGCCCGACGCCCACGGCCAATACGACCATATCCACGGATTCCCGGCACTCTTGGCCCTGTTCGTCTACAAAGCGATAGTCCACCCCCCGTCCGTCCGGTCCCGGTTCCAGGGTGTGGGGGCGGATGTGACGCAGGGCGACCCCCTCGGATTCTGCCTGATGGAGCGCCTCCTGGGTTCCGGGCACATGGGCGCGCAGATCAATGGCGCAGATAATGCGTCTGGCCTGAGGCATGGCCAGGGCCTGACGCACGGTTACGGCGCAACCGGTGGCGCAGCAGGCCGGCCGATCCAGCGGCTGAAGCATCCGTGAACCAACGCACTGCATAAAGGCGACCGAAAGCGGTGGCTGGCCGTCGGAAGGACGCACAATGCCGCCCTTTCTGGCGAGCATGGCTTCCAAATCGAGACTTGTGACTACGTCCGGTATGACGCCGTGCCCCAGGAAATCGAGGCTTCCCGGATGAAACGGGACGCTGCCCGTGGCCAGGATAAGGCACGAGACCGCAACCTCCTCCCGGTCCTGCACTCCTGGCTGGGCCAGCCCGGCGCGAAACGCCCCGGGCTGGCCGGCAAAAGACTCCAGGCGCTGCCCCAGCCGGACCGTGATGGCCGGATGCTCCTGGACTTCCCTGGTCAGGGCATCAAGCTGGTCTCGGATGGGTTGGCCGGTTTGGGCCAGGATCGCCACGTGGGACAGGCTGCCGCCAAGGCGAGTGCCGGCCTCGACAAGAAGGACGTCTGCGCCGGCCGCAGCCAGATCAAGCGCCGCCCGCAAGCCGGCCATGCCGCTGCCGACCACAAGAATGGGGAGTGGCTGTCGGGAGTCCATCAAAAGCCTCCGTCCAGTTCAGCTTCAAAATGCTGGTGTTGCAGCCGGCTGCGTTCTGTGGCCGCTTCGACCTCGGCTGGCGTCCAGGGCGTCGCAATCATGGTCTCCGCCACAAGCTGCCAGAGGTATTTGACTTCGTAGTTGCAGCGACCAGGGAAAAACCGGGGCAGGCGTTTTTGCAGCTGGTCACGGCAGTTGGCGCAGCCGACCACCACCACATCGGCCCGGCAGGCTTCGAGCTGGGCTACTTTGAACCGGCCATGGGCGGCCGATTCCTTTTCAAAAGGCATGGGCCAGTTGCCGCCGCCGGCGCCGCAGCAGTAGTTGTTGGCCCGATCGGGAGTCATGGCCACAACATTTTGTGCGCCGACACAATGGGCCAGGATGGCGCGTGGCTCATCGTAATAGCCCTTGCCGAAGTGGCGTTCCAGTTCGCGACCGTGTTTGCAGGCGTCATGCCAGACGAAGGTGCGTCCGGCATTGCGGGTAGGATCGAGACGGATGCGGCCCGAATCGATCAGGCCCAGCAGATAGTCGTAGAAATACTGGGAATCGACCTGATGCGACGGATCTTCCAGGGCGCAGGTTTTAAGCCCCATGCGACAGCCGTAGGATCCGCCGCCGCAGTCGGGGATGAGCAGCCGGGCTGCCCCGAGACTGCGCATGAGATCAAGCTTGCGCCGGGCCAGCACCAGGGAGACATCGGGATTGCCGGTGAAAAGCCCCCAGTCCTCGGCTTCCCAGTTGCGCGACGGCACGGTCCAGTGTTCCCGGGCATTATAGAAGATGCGCCACCACCATTTGAGATCGTCGAAATCGCCGAAGACTTCCTTGGAATTGAGAAACACGAGGAGATCGGCTCCGGGCTGGTCCACGGGCACATAAAAGCCAGGACACTCCTCCTCGGCCAATTCACCGCCAATGTCGCTTAAGGTGTCGAGAAAGTCTTCCAGAGGGATAGCCAGGGTGTTGCCGGTTTCCAATACCGATGAAACACCCTTTTCGAGCGTTCCCGGGACTTTGGAACGGGGGACCAGACCGCGCAGCAGGCTGAAGACAGCTGTCAGATCAATACCCATGGGACAGACATGGGAACACCGGCCGCAGCTGGTACAGACCCAGGGAAAGGCCGAGGCCGCCACTTCCGCCTCGCGGCCCATGGCGATAAGGCGCACCGCCACCCGGGGATCAAACCCCTCCATGCCCGGTGTGCCGGGAATGGGACAGCCGCTGGCGCAGGCCCCGCAGCCAAGGCACGACCGGACGTCGAGGGCCTGGAGCCGGTCTCTGAGTTCCGACGAGGCGACGGCGAGTTCCAAAGGCTCCATGGCAGGCGGTCTCCTTAGGTGTGGCGACGCGGGACGGCAAAAGAGTGACACCAGGATCGGGCCGAGCGACCTCTGCTGTCTCCAATGGTTTCGTGAGGAAAGCAGTGTCGACACGGCATATCCAATGCCGAGACATTCGCCGATAGGGCCCCTTAACATACGGGAAACTAAATTAAAATTGACAATTCAGTCCCCTTCAGGCCGGGCACGGGCAATCGGATTGAATTTACGGAAGAAAATGGGGGAAATAAAAATATGCATCCAAGTTGGTTGACTCTGTGCTCCAGTCAGACACGCCCCTGGGCCACTTCGTGACCAGCCATGGCGAGTCTGGGCGACGCCAAGCAAAAAAAGGCGCACCGGGTATCCCGATGCGCCTTGCATTCGTTCCGCAATGTTCCCCAACCGACTACAACATGGTCTGGAGCAAGGCCATGGGCGTGGCCGAAGGCAGTTTGAGCCGCCGCTCGGGCAGGGCCTTTTCCGCCACTCGGGTCAGCCACTGGCGGGAGGTGGAAAGCTGGTCAAAGGTCAACCAGCCGCGTCCGGTCTCGTCGGTGGCCAGGGCATAGCCGGTCAGCTCCACCCAAATGGATTCCTGCTCCCCCAGAGGGAGCACTTCAATTTTGAGTGTCCGGGCGCTGCTGTTGATGGTCACGTTCACCACCTCGCCGAATTCTTTCAAAAAAGGCTTGGCAGCGGACAAAAGCAGCTTGGACAGGGACTTATCCTTGGCCGAAGCAAAGGCGGCACTGACATCAAAAGCCATCGGACATTTACCAGGAAAGGGCCACGGATACGTCGTCCATGCAGGTTTTAAGGCCCTCGCCGCACGGCGGAATGATGTACTGGCCATCGAAACAGGCCAGACAGTACGGCGGTTCCTGGCCGCTCTTGCAATGCACGGCTTCAAGCAGCCCCTCGATGCTCAGGTAATGCAGCGAATCAAGGCCGATGAAACGGGCGATATCGTCCACGGACTGGTGGGCGGCAATGAGTTCCCCTTTGGAGGAGAAATCAATGCCGTAAAAGCAGGGGTAGCGGATGGGCGGACAGGATACGCGCATGTGAATCTCGCGCGCGCCGAGTTCACGCAGACGCTTGACCCGGGTGCGGATGGTGGTGCCTCGCACGATGGAGTCCTCGACAATGAGGATGCGCTTGCCCTTGATCATGCTCTTGACCGGATTGAGCTTCACCCGCACGCTGAAATCGCGCATGTCCTGGGAGGGCTGGATAAAAGTGCGGCCCACATAGTGATTGCGCACCATGCTCATCTCAAAGGGCAGTCCCGAGGCCTGGGAATAGCCTATGGCGGCATAGAACCCGGAGTCCGGGAAGGGCATGACGTAGTCGGCGTCCACAGGCGCTTCACTGGCCAGGATCGAACCCATATGCTTGCGCCGTTCGTAGACCACCTCGCCAAAGACTTCCGAATCGGGCCGGGCAAAATAGACCAGCTCAAAGATACACTGGCGAACAGGCTGTGGATCACAGATACGATAGGACTGGAGCCGGCGGTCCTGGATGACGAGCATCTCGCCCGGAGCCACCGACCGGATGGCCTCGGCCTCCATGAGGTCAAAGGCGCAGGTCTCGGAGGCCAGCACATAGGCGTCGCCCATGCGGCCGAGCATGAGCGGGCGGATGCCATGGGGATCGCGCACCGCAATGATCTTGTCATTGGCCAGAAGCAGGATGGAGTACGCGCCCTTGACCTTGTTGCAGGCCATAATGACGGCTTCTTCCAGGGAATGGCCGTTTAAGTACTTGGCAATAAGATGTACGAACACCTCGGAGTCGATGGTGGTCTGGAAGATAGAGCCGGAGGCTTCCAGTTCCTGACGCAACTCCAAGGTGTTGACCAGGTTGCCGTTGTGGGCAATGGCCAGATGGTAGTCGCCAAAGCGCACCAGAAACGGCTGGCAGTTGCGCAGGAGCGAAGCGCCGGTGGTGGAATAGCGGATGTGCCCCACCGCTACGGTCCCTTTGAGTTCCTTGCCCAGGTGACGTTCGCTAAAAACGTCGGCCACAAGCCCCATGCCGCGCTGTTCGCGGATACGGGTGCCGTCCCAGGTGACGATGCCGGCCGACTCCTGCCCGCGATGCTGCAGGGCGTAGAGTCCGAAGTAGGTCATCCGGGCCGCCTCGGGGTGGCCGTAGATGCCGAACAGTCCGCAATATTCCTTTTTCATGGTGCGTCGCCCGGGGCTAGTTGTCCCCGTAGTACTCCTGAAGGCTTTTGACGGTAAGCCCTGCCCCGTCCATCTCGCGGATGGCCTGGGCCATGGCTTTGGCGCCAGCCGCCGTGGTCGTGTACGGGATGCCGTACAGCAGGGCCGTCTGACGGATGGTCAGGGAATCGCGCACGGTGCGCTTGTCGGAAACGAGATTGATAACGAGGTCGATCTCCCGGTTCTTCATGTGGTCGACCACGTGGGGCCGGCCCTCGAAGACCTTCATGACCGGGGTGACGGCAATGCCCTTCCCTGCCAGATAGGCGGCCGTCCCCTTGGTGGCCATGATGCGAAAGCCCACTTCGCTTAATATCTGGGCGGCGGGAAGCACGTCGTCCTTGGCGTTGTCGGCTACGGAAATGAACACCGTCCCGGACTGGGGCAGGTTCTGGCCCGCGCCGAGCTGGCTTTTCATGAAGGCCAGACCGACCGACTTGTCGATGCCCATGACCTCGCCGGTGGAACGCATTTCCGGTCCGAGCAGCACGTCCACGCCCGGGAAGCGGTTAAACGGGAACACCGATTCCTTGACCGAATAATAGCCGGATTTGCGCTCGGCCCAGGGATTTAAGTCCTTGAGCTTGCCGCCCATGATGACCCTGGTCGCCAGCTTGGCCAGGGGCACGCCCGTGGCCTTGGACACGAAGGGCGAGGTGCGCGAGGCCCGGGGATTGACTTCCAGAATATAGATGTCGCCGTCCTTGACCGCGAACTGGATGTTCATGAGGCCAACGACCTCAAGCTCATTGGCCAGGGCTTCGGTCTGGCGTTCGATCTCTTGAATAAGCGCCGGATCAAGGCTGTGGGGCGGCAACACGCAGGCCGAATCGCCGGAGTGGATGCCGGCCTCTTCGATGTGCTCCATGACGCCGGCCACATAGGTGTCGGCGCCGTCGCACACGGCATCCACATCCACCTCAATGGCGTTGACCAGGAACTTGTCGATGAGGATGGGGTGTTTGCCCGAGGCCACCACGGCCACTTTGAAGTAGTTCTCGAGGTCGGCCCGGTCGTAGACGATCTCCATGGCCCGGCCGCCGAGCACATAGGAGGGGCGCACCACCACGGGATAGCCGATCTTGTCGGCAATGACGGCGGCGTCCTCGACGGTAAAGGCCGTGCCGTTCTCCGGCTGGCGAAGGCCCAACTTTTGCAACATGGCCTGGAAGCGTTCGCGGTTTTCGGCCCGGTCAATGCTGTCCGGGGAGGTGCCAAGGATGCGCACGCCGGCGTTGAGAAGCGGCACCGCCAGATTGAGCGGGGTCTGGCCGCCGAACTGGACGATAATGCCTTCGGGCTTTTCGACCTCGATGATGTTGAGCACATCTTCAAAGGTCAGCGGCTCGAAATACAGGCGGTCGGAGGTGTCATAATCGGTGGACACGGTTTCGGGGTTGGAGTTGACCATGATGGATTCCACGCCCATCTCGCGTAGCGCGTAGGAGGCGTGGCAGCAGCAGTAGTCAAACTCGATGCCCTGGCCGATGCGGTTGGGACCGCCGCCGAGGATGACCACCTTGCGGGCGGCCTTGGGGGCCACTTCGTGGCCGGTTTCGTAGGTCGAATAGTAATACGGCGTGTAGGCCTCAAATTCTGCGGCACAGGTGTCAACCAAGTAATAGGTCGGGTTGATGCCCATGTCCTTGCGCAGCTTGCGGGCCTCAAGACTCGTGGCAAAGCCGAACTGCTCGGCGATCTGCGGATCGGAAAAGCCGTTTTTCTTGGCAGCCAGGAGCAATTCGCGGCATTCGGCGTTGGTCGCGGCGATTTTTTCCCTGGGGAAAACAGCCAGCTGCCCTTCCATGTCCACGATTTCCTTGAGCTGGCGCAGGTACCAGGGATCAATCCAGGTGGCATCGAAGATGTCTTCCAGGGAGACGCCGCAGCGCATGGCCTCGCGCACCTGGAAAAGCCGACGGGAATTGGGCTTGCGCAGATCGGCCAGCACCTGCTCCCGATCGGCCTGACACACGCCGGTCAGATTGGACAGGCCAGTGGCCCCGATTTCCAGGGAGCGCAGGCCTTTTTGCATGGCTTCCTTGAAATTGCGGCCGATGCTCATGGCCTCGCCCACGCTCTTCATGGCCGTGGTGAGATAATCTTCGGAGCCGGGGAACTTTTCGAAGGTGAAACGCGGGATCTTGACCACACAGTAGTCGATGGTCGGCTCGAAGGAGGCCATGGTCTCGCGGGTGATGTCGTTGGGAATTTCGTCAAGGGTATAGCCGACGGCCAGCTTGGCCGCGATCTTGGCGATGGGGAAACCGGTGGCCTTGGAGGCCAGGGCCGAGGAGCGCGACACCCGGGGATTCATCTCGATGATGAACATCTCGCCGTCGGCCGGATTGACGGCAAACTGGACATTGGAACCGCCGGTTTCCACGCCGATCTCGCGCATGATGGCGATGGCAGCATCGCGCATCTGCTGGTATTCGTCGTCAGTGAGCGTCTGGGCCGGGGCCACCGTGATGGAATCGCCGGTGTGCACGCCCATGGGATCGATGTTTTCAATCGAGCAGATAATGACGCAGTTATCGGCCTTGTCGCGCATGACCTCAAGCTCGAATTCCTTCCAGCCGATGACCGAGCGTTCCAGCATGATTTCGCTTTTCATGCTGGCAGCCAGACCGACTGCGGAAATCGATTCCAGGTCTTCCTGGTTGTAGGCCACGCCGCCGCCGGTGCCGCCCAGGGTAAAGGCCGGGCGCACGATGATGGGGAAAGGAATCTTCTTGCCCCACTCGCGCACGTCCTCCATGGTGTGGCAGATACCGCTTTGCGGAATCTTTAAGCCAATGTTCTCCATGGCGTTGCGGAACAGGTCACGGGACTCGGCCTTTTTAATGACGTCCAGGGATGCGCCGACCAGCTCCACGCCGTACTGGGCCAAGACGCCGGATTCGGCCAGGGCCACCGCCGTATTGAGGCCCGTCTGGCCGCCAAGCGTCGGCAAGAGCGCATCAGGCCTTTCCCGGGCGATGATGCGGGCCACGGTCCCCGGCTCAATTGGCTCGATATAGGTACGGTCGGCCAGTCCCGGGTCCGTCATGATGGTGGCGGGGTTGGAATTGACGAGGACCACTTCATAGCCCTCTTCTTTGAGGGCTTTGGCGGCCTGGGACCCGGAATAGTCGAACTCGCAGGCCTGTCCAATGACAATGGGCCCCGAGCCGATGATCATGATTTTTTTAATGTCCGTCCGTTTGGGCATGGGCGTGGGTGTGTTTTTTTAGAGGGTGAAACGATGTAAGCGGAACCGCACAGGGATAAGCCACTTCGGCCCGTTGGGCAAGGGGTTTGCGTCGGGAGCGGCCAGACGCCAATGCGGCCACGGAAAAACCTGGCCGTACGGGACCTCCCCACTTTCTTGACTTCCCGGCCGCCTTGTTTCAAAAAGCCTGTTTCTCCGGCATCGCTCGGATGCCGGTCCAAGCGCAAGGATACTCCATGAGCAGTGATTATAAAAAGACCCTCAAGCTTCCCCAGACCTCTTTTCCCATGAAGGCCAATTTGAAGGAGAAGGAGCCGGAAACCCTCAAATTCTGGGCCGAAAGCGACTTGTATCGCCGCATGGTCGCCGACCGGGAAGGGGCTCCCCGCTACATCCTGCACGACGGCCCTCCCTATGCCAACGGGCATCTGCATATGGGCCATGCGCTTAACAAGATTTTAAAGGACATCATCGTCAAGTCGCGCCATATGGCCGGCTTGCAAGCCCCCTACGTGCCCGGCTGGGACTGCCACGGCCTGCCCATCGAACACAAGGTGTCCCAGGAGCTCAAGGCCAAGGGCAAGACCAATCTGCCGGCCGTCACTGTGCGCCGGCTGTGCCGGGACTATGCGACGAAATTCGTCGATATCCAGCGCAAGGAATTCAAGCGTCTGGGCGTTTTTGGCGACTGGGACGATCCTTACCTGACCATGCGCCCCTCCTACGAAGCGGCAACAGCCATGGCCCTTTGCGATTTCGTGGAGCGCGGTTCGGTCTACCGGGGCAAAAAGCCCATTCACTGGTGCCTGTCCTGCCAGACCGCCCTGGCCGAGGCCGAAGTGGAATACGCCGACGAGACCTCGCCGTCGGTTTTCGTCCGCTTTCCCCTGCCTGACCCCAAAATCAAAGACCTCTTCCCCATGGCCGACCCGGCCAAAACCTATGCCGTCATCTGGACCACCACGCCCTGGACGCTGCCGGACAACATGGCCGTGGCCGTGCATCCGGATTTCGACTACGTCCTGGTGGCGGCCGGGGACAGCCAATATATCCTGGCCCGGGAGCTGGTTGAGAGCGTTAGCGAACTGTTCGGCTGGACCGACGCCGCCATTTTGGCCGAGGCCCCGGGCGCGTCCCTGGAAGGCCTGGCTGCCCGGCACCCCTTCTACGACCGCCCGTCCCCCATCGTCACCGCCGACTATGTCACCCTGGATGCCGGCACCGGGCTTGTCCACACTGCCCCTGGCCACGGCCGCGAGGACTATGACACGGGGTTGCGCAACGGCCTGGAGGTGCTTTCGCCCCTGGACGACTCTGGCCGGTTCCTTGACGTCGTGCCCTATTTCGCCGGTCTTACCGTTTGGGAAGCCAATCCCAAAGTCATCGAGAAGCTCACTGAAGTCGGGCATCTGCTGGCGGCCAAAAAGCTCAAGCACTCCTATCCCCATTGTTGGCGCTGCAAGGAGCCAGTGATTTTTCGGGCCACCACCCAATGGTTTATTTCCATGGATGCCGGCGAGTTGCGCCAGAAGGCCCTGTCTGCCATCGAAAACGATGTGGAATGGATTCCGGCCTGGGGCAAGGAACGCATCCATAATATGATTGCCTTTCGCCCGGACTGGTGCATCTCGCGCCAACGGACCTGGGGCGTGCCGATCCTGGCCCTTCTGTGCGAATCCTGTGATACGGCCTACAACGACGCGGCCTGGATGCGTTCGGTGGCCGAAAAGTTCGCCAGCCATGAGCGCGGCTGCGATTACTGGTTCGAGGCCGATCTGGCCGACATCGTGCCGGCGGGCCTGGCCTGCCCCCACTGCGGCGGCAGCCACTTCCGCAAGGAAACCGACATCCTCGACGTCTGGTTCGATTCCGGCACAAGTTTTGCCGCCGTGTTGGAAAAGCGCCCGGAGCTGGGCTTTCCGGCCGACATGTATCTCGAAGGCTCGGATCAGCACCGGGGCTGGTTTCACAGCTCCCTGCTTGCGGCCATGGGCACGCGGGGACAGGCCCCCTACCGTCAGGTCCTCACCCACGGCTACGTGGTGGACGGCGACGGCCGCAAGATGTCCAAGTCCCTTGGCAACGGCATGGAACCGCAGGAGATCATCGACAAGCATGGGGCCGAGATCCTTCGCCTGTGGACGTCGGCGGTCGATTACCGCGACGATATCCGCATTTCCGACGAAATCCTGGCCCGTCTGGTCGAAGCCTATCGCCGCATCCGCAACACCTGCCGCTTCATTCTCGGCAATCTGTCCGACTTCGACCCGGCAACCCATGACGTCGCGCCCGAGGCCATGCTGCCGCTCGACCGCTTTGCCCTGGACAGCGCGGCCCGGGGCCATGTCCGCATGGCCGAAGCCTATGGGCTCTACGAGTTTCACAAGGTCTTCCATACGCTGCACAACCAGTGCGTCACGGATTTGTCCGCCTTTTATCTCGACATCTTAAAGGACCGCCTCTACGTTTCGGCGACCGACTCGCTGGAGCGGCGTTCGGCCCAGTCGGCCCTGTGGCGTATTTTGCTGCTGCTGTTGCGGGATATGGCCCCTATTTTGTCGTTTACCGCCGAAGAGGTGTTTCGTCACACCCCGACGTGCCAGCGCGGCGAGGGCGATTCGGTCTTCACCCTGGCTCCTGTCGATGTTGCTCCCTGGCTCCTGGACGATGCCACCCGGGAGCGCCTGGAGCTGGTCCTGGCCCTGCGCGGCGAGGTCACCCGGGCCATCGAACCCCGGCGCAAGGCCGGCGAGGTGGGCCATTCCCTGGAGACGGCCGTGGTTCTGTACCTGCCCGACGAAATGCTTGAGGCCGTCTCAAGCCTGGGCATGGATCTGCGCGAAGTGTTTATCGTGTCCCAGGCGACGCTTGAGGCGGCTGCGGCCGCGCCGGCCGACGCTGTGGCCTGCGAAACCATTGCCAAGGCCTTTGTCGGTGTGTCCCGGGCTGTTGGCGAGAAGTGCGCCCGCTGCTGGGTGTACTATGAGGAAATGGCCGGACCAGAGTCCCCTGACCTGTGTCCGCGTTGCGCCGCGGTTTTGGCCGCAGAGGGTATGTAGACCATGCGTTTGAGCTACAAACTGGCGCTGCCTGTGGCCGTCGCCGTCATCTTGCTCGATCAGATCACCAAGCTCTGGATACAAAACCATCTGGTGCTTTACACCACCAGAACGGTCATTCCGGGCTTTTTTAACATCGTCCATGTGCTCAATCGCGGCGCAGCCTTCGGCTTCCTCAACCGCTCGGACATCCAGTGGCAGACCTACTTCTTTTTCGCGGCAACAGCCCTGGCCGTCCTGATCATCATGCATCTGCTGCGCATGGCCCGCGACGGCGACAAGCTGCTTATCATCGGGCTCGGACTTATCCTCGGCGGGGCCATAGGCAACCTTATTGATCGTATAAAGACCGGCGAAGTGGTCGATTTTCTAGATTTTTACTGGAAGAGCTACCACTGGCCGGCCTTTAATGTGGCCGACATTGCCATATTCCTGGGGTCGCTTGGGCTACTGGTTGCCTTTTACCATTTGCGCCGCCCTATGGCCGGCTCCTAACCTTCTGAGGATGCACATGATTCTGCCTGAACTGCCAGCCATGACGCCCGGCCAGATCGCCCTTTTCTTCGGACTTTTGGCCCTGCCTATCCTTCCCAATTTCATTGCAATATGGCACAGCTTCCACAGGGAATTTCCATCCCACCTGGAGAAGATGTTCTGGTTCCTCCTGGCCATTTTCGTGCCCGTGCTGGGAGGGGTTGTTTATTTTATCTGGGGACGCAAGCGAGGTCGCAAGCTGTCATGAAGCCCTGTCACGCAAAAAAAACGGTGCTGGCCGCCGCCCTGATCGCTGCCCTGACCGGCGGGTGCGCACCGGCTCCCAAGGCCCCGTCGCCGCTCAATACCCCGGCCGATATGTGGGCCGAACTGGAAAACGCCAAGGGTGAAACCCGTCGTTTAAACGCCAAAGTCGAGGAACTGACCCAGCAGGTCGAGCGCAACCGCCAGGACCCGGAACTGGCCGGCCGCGTTGCCCGCCTGGAGGGTCAGGTGAGCCGCATGGCCTCCCAATTGGCCATTGATATCGATTCTGCCGGAGCCAATGCCGCCCCGGCTGCCCAGCCCGGCTATGGCGCTGCGGCCACGCCGCCCCGGACCGCCTATGGGGTTCAAGCGCCCCAAGCTGCCGCCGTCGCTGCGCAGCCCGGTTATGGCGCAGCTCCCCAGGCCGGGTACGGCGCACCGGCCTATGGCCAGCCGCAAGCCGGCTATGGCGGCCAAGCTGCCCAGGCTGGCGGCGACGATGCAGACGAACCCATTCCGCCGTATAATCCTTCTGGCTATGCCGCAGCCCCTCAGGCGACGGCCCAGGTCCCGCCGCCGGCCCCAAGCGGCGCTGTCGCCCCGCCGGCGGTGTCGGAAGCGCAAAGTCCGGCCGATGCGGTCTATGCCAAGGGCCTCACCAGTTTCAATGCCCATCAGTACCAGCAGGCATTGGGAATTTTTCAGGAGTTCGTCCGCAATTTCAAGACCAGCCCGCTGATGCCCAATGCCTTGTTCTGGACCGGCGAGTGCTATTTCCAGGTTGGGGATTTCGCCAATGCCGCCCTGTCTTATCAGGAAGTCATCGAGAAATATCCCAAGAGCGCCAAACACGCCGACGCCCTGTTCAAACGCGGTGTGGCCTTCTCCAAGCTCGGCAATGCCGGCGCGGCCAAGTTGTCGTTTAAAGAAGTCATCGACAAATACCCGGATTCCGCTTTTGCTGCCCGGGCCAAAACCATGATGCCCAAGTAGCGCCGGCCAGGAGCGACCAATTTCATGGATACGACACAAGACAAGCAATATCGTAAAGTAGTCTATCTGACCTTTCCTCCAGAAGCCTCGGGCAAACCGCTCGTCTGCGATCTGGCCCGGTTGCACGGTCTGGGGTTCAGCATTCTGCGCGCCCAGATCACGCCGCGCCAGGAAGGACAGATGACTATCGAGATCACTGGTTCCAGGGATGCCTACCAGCACGGCGTCGACTATCTCAAGGAACAAGGCATCGGGGTGGCTCCGGTGGCCCAGCGTATCTCCCGCGACGAGGACAGCTGTATCCATTGCGGCATGTGCACAGCCCTTTGCCCGACCAAAGCCCTGTCGCTGAACATCGAAACCCGACTGGTGGAGTTTGATAGTGAGACCTGCTCGGCTTGCGGTATGTGCACCAAGGTCTGTCCGGTGAAGGCCATGGAGATGTTGCTCGAAAACGGCGTCATGTAACAGCGAGGTGTCTGCCGTGGATGAAAAACGCTCCTACATGCGTATCCCAACGCGTCTTCGCGGCCATCTGCGACTTTTGCCAGACACCGAAGAAGTTCCGCTCTACCGTGATTCGCCGCCCATGGGATCGACGATTTGCAGTGTGGACCCGCGCGACACCGGCATGAGCGAGCCGCTGTACGCAATGCTCAGTACCATCAATTCCAAGCTCGACATGCTGCTGTCCATACAAAATCGTGATCTGCTTGAGGCGGATTTTCCTGTCAGCATGGATATCGTGGAGATAAGCGGAGCCGGGGTACGGTTTTCGACCCCGGAGGCGCTTCCCCTGGATCAACCCGTTGAAGTCGTTATTGTGCTGTCACGCTTTCCCATGCGCCTTTCCGGAGCCATGGGGCGGATCATCCGTTGCGACGACGTGGACGGTAAAGCCATTTACGCCCTTGATTTCACGCGCATCCGGGAACGCGACCTGGAAAGCATTGTGCAATTCGTCTTTCAAAGCCAGCGGGACGATCTTCGCGGAAAAAAATGGGATTGATGCCATATGGTCAATGACGATGAATTGCTCGACCGTCTGCTGGAAAAAATCGTCCAGGAAGTGGTGCCGGATCTGCGGGAAAGTATCGGAGCCACCATTGAACGGGAAGTGGCCCGGACACTCTCCCGGGCGCTTCTGGAAAGCGAATTTCACAAGCGCTTAAATGATGAAATGCGCACCGGTCTGCAGGATATCTACAAAGAAATCGTGCAGGCGGCCAAGCACGACAACGAACCCAGCGCCGGCGACAGGCAGCAGGCTGACCAGCTCTTTCAGGAAGCCGCCCAGCAGCTCGACAATATCTTGCAGACCACGGAATCCGCCACGACCGAGATCATGGATATCGTTGAAAAGCACATGGACCTGCAAGCTGACTCGGCTGCCGTGCTGGCCGGGCTCCCCGGCGGCTATGCCGGACCCAAGGACGTGGCCAAGCTGCAGGCGGCCAATGACGCCCTGGGCGAAGACTTGATGCGCATCATGACCACGCTCAGTTTTCAGGATTTGACCGGCCAACGCATCAAACGCATCATTTCCGCCATCAAAAAGGTCGAACAGATCGTCCTGGAACTCTATCTCTCCACCGGGCTGCAGATCCGGGCTCAAGCCGAAGCGCCCGATCGCGACATTGAAGACCTCAAGGCCGAAGCCAAGCAGAAGGTGACCGAGCTTAAGGGGCCGCAAATGGACACCCAGCAAGGCTCGGTGGATGATCTGCTGGCCCAACTCGGTCTGTAACGCCAGCGTCCTTCGACCTGACCGCGCCTGTTCAAGGGCGCGCTGCCGTGGCCTCCCGCAGCAGCGCGCCCTTATGCGTACTAATGGTGATGATGGTCGTGGTCGCCCATGGGATGCCCATGGACATGGCGGTGCAGGATCAGATTCGGATTCCGGATCAGGCGGCCGTTCTCAATGGAATAGTAGGTATCGGTCACATGGGCCAAAAAATCCCAATCGTGGGAAATGATGATCATGGGTTTGCCGAGGCGTTCCAGAATAGCGACCAACCGTTCCCGAGTGGCTGGGTCGAGTCCCCCGGTCGGTTCGTCCAGCAGTAAGGCATCCGGCTCCATGGCCAACACCCCGGCCAGGGAAACGAGTTTTTTTTCGCCGCCAGACAGGCGATGGGCCAGCCGTTCGCCAAACCCCTCCAGGCCGAGCATGGCCAGGGTCTGCTCGGCCAACGCACGGGCAGCCTCCCCCGACAGGCCCCGGTTGAGCGGTCCGAAGGCCACGTCGTCGAGGACGGTCGGATAGATGATCTGATCATCGGCGTTTTGCAGCAACATGCCGATGCTGCGTCGCACCTCCCGAAAATCGCGCTCGGTTGCAACGGTACGCCCTTTGTGCCGGACCACACCGGACTGAGGACGCAAAAGGCCCATGATCACATGGAGCAGCGTGGTTTTCCCGGACCCGTTGGGTCCGAACAGCCCGATACGCTTGGTGGCCTCGAAGCGCAAATCCAGTTCCGACAACACGGGGCTCCCCGCTCCGGGATAGGTGAAACAGACCTGGGACAATTCAAGCAACGGCTCAGACATTCCCACTCCTGACCAGTACTTCGAAAAAAACCGCAAGCCCGGCTACGGCCACGACGGCACTCAGAAACAGCACATCCCGGCGACCAGCCTGAAACCGGTTCAGACACGGGAAAACCCCGGTAAAGCCGCGAAGCAGCATAGCTTGGTAGACACGCTGGGACCGGTCGTAGCTGCGCACCAACACCATGGCGACCAGGGCGGCGTAGGTACGATAAGTCCGTCCGTCCGTTGCCGGGACAAAGCCCCTTAAGCGGGCCGCAGTGACCAATCTCTCATATTCCTCGGCAATGACGTGAAGGTAGCGGTAGGTGAAAACAAAAAGAAAGGAGAATTTGGCTGGGACGCCAAGAGACGTCATGGCCCTTCCCAGAGCCGGGGCCGGGATGGTGGCCAACAGCGACAGGACGCAAAAAAAGACGGCGTTGGCCTTGAGCGTCACCAGCCAGGCCAGGGAGACGCCCTCCCGGCTGACGGTCAGGCCAAACTCCTGCCACAGCGGCGTCCCGGGGGTAGAAAGCGGGACAAAGAGCCAAAGAAAAAAGATGAAGACATTGACGGCTGCCGCCCGGCGCAGCACAACCCCCGGCGAGGCCCCGGACAGGGCCGTCAGGAGCAGTCCGGCTGTCAGAATGAACACCGGGGCTTGCGGCGTGCGGGCCAGGGCGGCGACCACGGACAGAAGCAGGCAGGCCGCCAATCGGCAGCGGGCGTCCAAGGTATGGATAGGCGACGTTCCATTGGCGAGTTGATCGTCGATCATGTGCCGGACCGTCTTCGGCTGCCTATATAGGCGGCAATTCCGGCCAGCCCGACCAGCCAGCCGATGCCGCCGATAATTTCCCTCAATCCCGGTCCTTTTTCCTGCTCACTGACCAGAATGGCCCGAAGAGGCGCGATTTTTTTCTCCACCGCGGCTTCCACAACAGCCTGCAAGACGGCTGGGTCCATAGCCGCCACGGCGGCTTCGGGCTGGAGGGCGGCACGGGCTTCGGCCGGCGGCGTCTGGGCCGGCTTTCCGGCAACGGACGGGACATCCGGGTTGGCGGCCGGGGGCGATGCAGCCGCAGCCGCGCCTGGCGTTGGTGCGGACGCAGCCGGCCCGGCGGCAAGGTATTCCGCAGCCTTGAGCACCTCTTCGTTTTGATGCCCCTCGCCGGCCCGCAACACGATGCGCAGGTCGGCTTTGGCCGCCCGGGCCTCGGGCGGAACGGGAAACCGAAAACTGCCGGTTTCATCCGTTTTGCCCGTCAGGTACGGCGTTCCCGTGGCGGCGTTTACCACCTCGATAGCGCCAAAGCGTACGCGCTGTGAGCGACTGTAGCTGCACTCCACCACAACGGAGTCCCCTTCGACGTAGGCAAACACATTCACCCGATGGGCCTGGGCCGGACACACTGAAACGAGAAACAACGTCGCCGCCCAGACAAGGCCCGGGAGGCGCGGCAGAAAGCGCAACATAGCGGCTCCTTGGCAGACGTCAGCCCGCCAGACGGATGGTCAGCAACTCGGGGCGCACCTTGGCCAGAAACCCAACAGCCATGGCCGTAATGACCCCTTCCACGGCCATGATGGGCAGATGGGCCAGGAAAATGGCCGTGGCCGTGGTCATAAAGGCTTCACCGGACAGGGCCAAGGCGCCGGCCGTCAACAGCGCGGCCAGGAGCACGGCACAAAAGCCGCAGCAAAATGCGCCGACCGTGCGCAGGCTCCCGGCGCTTCGCAGCCACGGCCCGAAAATCAGGGAACAGGCCACGGCCGGAAAAGCCATGTCAAAGGTGTTAACCCCCAGGACAACCAGGCCGCCGTACTGAAAAAGCACGGCCTGCAGCAGCAAGGCCACACAAATGGCTGGAAAAGCAGCCACCCCGAGGATGGCCCCGAGCAAGCCGTTAAGGATGAGGTGGGCGCTGACCGGCCCGATGGGCACATGGATCAACGACCCAACGAAAAACGCGGCCGATAGAATGGCCACGGTCATCAGGCGATCGTAATCGAGGCGTTTAAGCCCCAGGGTCGTGCCGACAGCAGCCAGAGCCCAACCGCCAGCCAGGACCGGCCCGGAGAGTACACCTTCGGATATATGCATGGCCGCCCCACGGTTGATTTGCCCGCAGCCGGGGACAACAAAAGGCCGCTGTCCCCGGCAAGGCGGTTCGTTCTACTTCTTCTTGCGCTTGGGTTCAACGAACTTGGTCCATAAAACCGCTCCACGCTCGATCTTCTTGGCGGCCCCGTCCTTTTGCACGGTCTCCGGGGCGTCGGTGAGGGCGGCAAAGCCCCACCAGCCGGCAAAAGGCACGGCACAGTTGAACACGCCGTTTGCATCAGTCTTGACCACCTGGGCCGTCATGTACTCGTTTGGGGCCTCGAAGGCCTTCTCCTTGTTGTAGTACTCCACCTCGACCGCGACGTCGGCCGCCGGCTTGCCGTCAACGAGCACCTTGCCTGTAAATACGTTGCCAACGTAGTTGCCGAACGGACGGGTCAGCGGCACGATCTCGGCAGACAACCCCACCGGCGCATCCCAGCCCTCTTCCTCGCCAAAGGCCGGCACGACCACCTTGGTCAGGTGCTCGATGAACTTGTCCTCTGCCGGCTCGAAATAGGGCTCGGGAACGAGATAAAACGTGCCGACACCGGGCTTTTTAAAGGTGAACTCGCCACTCCAGGCGTCGTGGTCCATGACCTTGGTCGGTTTAAGCGTGGCGAGCAGGTCGGTTTTCTGGTTGCCGTCCTGGACGCCAAAGGCTTTGGGCTTGGCCATATCCATGCCTTTGCCTTCCATGGGATGCGAAAAGGAGACCGTAAGCTCAACTTTAGCCTTGCTTTTGTCCGTTACCACGTCCGTCGACGGGATAATCATGCCGAAGTGGGCCAGGGCCGGGCTGGCGCTGAGAGCCAGGACTGCCAGGGTCAGAGAAAGACGGAATAGGCGCATAATGCAGTCTCCTTTCCATATTTTGGCGTCGGCATCCAGCACGACACAGAAGAAAGGTATCTCAATTTCAAACGTTATTCAATATGGTAACACGATAAGACACTCATTTTCTTCTCCTGATGCCGCCCAATCTGGAACTGCCGCCTAAAAGGCAAGCCCCAGGCGCAGGGAAACGTCTGGCTGATCCGTAGGCCGGATACTCCCTTCCAGGGAGAGGCGCTCTGTAGGACGAAACGTCAGGCTGAGTATCGGGGCAACGAGGGATCTGGGTTCGTAGACATAGTGGCTGGGGAAGGCATTGAGGGCCAGGATGGCGGCCAGGGCATTGCCCGAGGACCCGGTGGGATCAACGTGGTGGGTGAGGCGCTTGTCCAGGCGAAAGGCGATCAGGGACAGGCCGGCACTGGCGCTGAACCGTCCCCAGTCATAGCCAAGCGCAGCACTTGCTTCGTGGCTGGTCCAGGCGAAAAAAGCGTCCCGGGCCGAAGGGGGCGTCCCGGTTCCGGAGGGACTCGACACCTCTTCCCGGGCTTCGCCTGCGGCCGCGGAAAAATAGGCGTACTCCAGACGGGCAAACACCCCCTGCCCCGGTTCCCGGCGAACAACCACCCGGGCACACGGCCCCCAGACAAGCGCCGGTTTGGTCTGCCACAATTCGGCAAAACCCTGGCCGACGTTTTTGGCCTCGAAAACGCCTACGGCCGTGCCGATGTTCCCGCCAGCCGAAACGACTACATGGCGTTGGTCGATGACCCGGTACAAAGCACCAATGAATGCTCGTTGTTCGGTCCAGCTGCGGGTCCAGCCGCCATGCTGGGGCACATAGGCCGCCGAGGGGGTGAACGAGACAGGCTCCCGCATATCCCGGTAGCCCAAAGAACGTGCCGTGGCCGACAGTTCCCAAGAACCGCCGTCGGCCACGGCTGCCCCGCTCCAAAGCGCCAACAGACAGGCCACCCCTACGAGCGTGCGCCAGCCAGACAGGAAGGGCGGGAGCAAGAAAGACACTGATCCGCCGCCCGCTAGCCGTTGTCCGGCGGAGCCGCCTGCGACGTGACACCGGGTGCGGGAGCCGTGGCCGAAGGACCGCCAACGGGCACGAATTTCGTGAACCAAGCCAGATTTCGCACCATAAGATCGCGCAGCAGGCCTGGTTCGGTGATGTCATGGCCGCTTCTGGGATACGCAGCCAGACGAGTCACGATGCCGCGCCGCGACAAGGCGGTATAGAGTTCCAGGGCCTGGGTGAATGGGACCCGTTCGTCACTGACGCCGTGCTGAAACAGCGTCGGCGTTGTCATGGAGGCAGCGTATTTGAGCGGCGAACGATCAAACAGGAGGTCGAAGCGCTCATAGGCCTCGCCACCGAAATAGAGAGGAATAAAATCAGGGAGATCCATACTGCCGCAAAGGCTCGTCAGGTTGGTGATGCCGGCTCCGATGGACGCTGCGGCAAAGCGGTCGGTATGGCCGATGGCCCAGGCGGTCAGATAGCCGCCATAGCTCCAGCCCATAATGCCCAAACGGTTGGGATCGGCCAGTCCGCGGGCAACAAGCGCATTGATGCCGGTTTGCAAGTCCGCGAAATCCACCCCGCCCCAATCGTTGACGATTGCCTGGCGAAATTGCGGTCCATAGCCGTCGGAACCACGGACGTTAGGCTGGAAAAGGGCGTAGCCGCGCTCGGAAAAGACCGCCAGGGGGTAGCTGTCCAGCGAACCCAGATAGATCCGTTGGGCTGCCTGGGCCGGGCCGCCGTGCAATTCAATAAGCAGTGGCGGCGGCTCCGTTGAGGCCGCCACCGGCGGGATGTATAACCCTTCGATGGAGGTCCCGTCGGCAGACTGCCAGTGCACCGTGACGGACCGGGACGTCCGAAAAGCGGTAAAGGCGTGGTTGATGGAAGATATCGCCCGGGGAACAAATTGGTCAGCCGGCGTCAGGTAGACTTCCGGCGGGAGATCAGTGTCGGTCAGGACCAGCCCGAGAAACCGCCCGCCAGGGGACAAGACGGCCTGGGTAGCGACATGGGGCGTGTCCGACACGGGACGCGGGGCATCCCCGTTGACGGGGATGGCGTATATGACGGCGCTGACCCCTTCGGCTTCACGGACCAGGAGGCTTTTGCCATCAGCGGCCCAGCCCAGCAATTCCGGGCGGGCATTGGGGGTCTGGGCCAAAGCCCGAGGCTGTCCTCCGGCCAGGGGGACCAGCATGACCCGGCCGGCGCTGTAGTAAAACCCGGGAGCGGCACTGGCGACATAGGCCACGGTTGCGCCGTCCGGGGAAACGCTGGGGGTATTTTCCGAGGCCTCGGTCGCAGTCAGGAGCCGCACGTCGCCCCGGGCCACATCAACCACCGCGATATCGGCATTGGTGGCATCGACTGGTGCGGGATGGCTGGTCGTGGCGGTGGCGCGCCGACCCCTCGGCGGTGTGGCCGGATCGGCGGTTTCAAAAACAATGTTGCGGCCATCAGGGGAAAAGGCAAAGGCTCCAACATCCCGATCGCTGACCAGAGGACGGGGTTGTCCTCCTGGGCTCAAAGGGAAAAGGACGAGCCTGATCATACCTACGCCGCTGTCGAACACCTCCACTTCGGCATCGCAGCCGGATTGGCGCGCCTCGTTCGTCCTGACCGGTGTGGCCACGGTTGCAACCAGGGACTTGCCGTCCGGGGAAAAGGCCAAATCCAAAATGTCATCGTATCCGCCCGCGATACGGCGGGTCTGGCCGGCGGCAAGCTGCAGCAGGAAGATGTCCGTGCCGTTCTCGCCTTCGACCAGATAGGCCAATTTTGAACCGTCTGGGGAAAAGCGCGGTTTGTCGCTGGTTTCATTGTCTGCAGTGACGGGTCTGGCCGTTCCTTTGGCCGGATCGGCCAGATAGATGCGCGAGGTCAATTCGCCGGCATCGCCTTGCATCACGGCCCGGGTGACGACAAAGGCGGCGTGCCGGCCATCAGCGGTCACACGCACGTCATCTATCATGGCCACGCGCAGCATGTCGTCGATGCCAAAAGATTTCCCCTGACTTGCGGCCTTCACTTGGGCCGCCGTCAAGGGGACGGCCAGGAGGAGAAGGCAGGCCAGCAGATGTCGAATGCTTACATGGGGCACAAAGGACCTCGCAGGGAACACTGCGACAGTGTATGATCGGTTGAGGCTGTGGTCAAATCCCCCCAAAAGAAAGGCCCCCTTGCGGGGGCCGGGCAATCAGATGTGGATGGCAGTGTCAGTCGGCCGTTTGGACAGCCACAGATCGAAGAGGAATCGTGTGAAGAAAATGGCCGTGAACATCGAGGCCACGATGCCAAGGATCAGCGTTACGGCAAACCCCCGAATGGGGCCGGTGCCGAACTGATACAGGACCACGGCAGCGATGACGGTGGTCACGTTGGCGTCAAAGATGGTCAGCGTAGCGCGGCTGTAGCCCACGTCCACGGCCGACCGGGCCGTCAGCCCCCGGCGCAGTTCCTCACGAATGCGTTCAAAGATGATGACGTTGGCGTCAACGGCCATGCCGATGGTCAGGATGATGCCGGCAATACCCGGCAGGGTCAGGGTCGCCCCGAACCCGGCCAAACCGGCCACGATGAGCACCAGATTGAACAGCAGGGCCATGTCGGCCACGGCTCCGGCCACGCCGTAGTAAAGAATCATGAAGGTGATGACGATGACGCCGCCGACCACGGCCGAATAAACGCCTTTCTCGATGGATTCCTGGCCAAGCGATGGGCCGACCGTGCGCTGCTCCAGGATATTGACCGGGGCAGGCAAGGCTCCGGCGCGCAGCACAATGGCCAGATCGCGGGCTTCCTCAGTGGAAAAGCGCCCGGTGATACTGGCCCGGCCGCCGCCGATCTTTTCCTGGATGGTGGGTGCAGAGTAAACCTTGCCGTCGAGCACGATGGCCAGTTGCTTCTTGACGTTTTCACCCGTGACGCGCTCGAACTGCCGCGCGCCGCCGGGCGTGAAGGTCAAGGCCACGTAGGCCTGGTTGTTGGCATCGAAATTGGCCCGGGCGTCGGCAATATTCTCACCGGTCATGACGGCGTCGGCCTTGAGGACGATGGGCCGTTCCAGGTAGGACCCGTCAGGATTTCTGTGGCGCAAAACCGACATTTCATCGCCAGGGGGCAAGATGCCCTTCTGGGCCTTTTCCAGATCGGCCGTGTCGTCCACAACCTTGAACTCCAGGTGGGCGGTCTTGCCGATGAGCTTGATGGCCCGTTCGGGGTCCTGAAGACCCGGCAGCTGGATCTGAATGCGGTTGTCGGTCTGCTTGCGGATATCAGGTTCGGCCACGCCGAATTCGTCGATGCGGTTGCGGATGGTCTTGACGGCCTGATCCACGGTCATGCGGGCCTGATCTTCCCTGTAGCGTTTGGTAAACGACAATTTGTAAAGGAAGTGGCCTTCGGCGGAGCTGTCAACACTATCCACGTGGAGCACCGAAAAATGGTTGGACAGGAAGGTGCCTAGCGCCTCCCGCTTGTCCGGGGTGGCCAGGACGAATTCCAGCTGTTTGCCATCGGCCGTGGTCGTTGGCCGCTGGATGGCAATGCCTTCTTCCTTGGCCTGATCGCGGATATCCCGGCCCATCTGGGCCAGGGAGGTGGTCAGGGCTTTGTCCACATCGACGCCAAGAGTGAGGTGAATGCCGCCTTTAAGGTCAAGGCCCAGATTGATGACGTCATCGGGCAGGAATTTGCCCAAAAAAGTCTGCTTGACCGACCCCAGGGAGGGCAACATGTAAATGAGGCCCAAAAAGGCCACGAGACTGATCACGGCCAGTCGCCAACGCAGATTTCCAGTCATGGGCGAGGCTCTCCTTGGGAAGCTTGCGCTACTGTGCAACGACAAAACGAAGGGACTGCCGCGGCAGCCCTTCGTCGTCGCTTCGGGCGTCACGCGGCCCGAAGTGGGATATCCTTAGTCCTTTGACTTGTCTTTGCCCTTGGGCTCGGCCTTGGCCGCCGGGGCGGCAACGTCGCCGGGGCCGGACACAAAGCTGCGATTGATCTCGATATTGAGGTCCTTGGCGATTTCAACACTCAGTTTGTCGCCATGAACTTCCATGATGCGGCCGTAGATGCCGCCGCCGGTCAGGATGTAGTCGCCGCGCTTGAGGCCGCCCAGGTATTCCCGGTGCTGCTTGGCTTTTTTCTGCTGGGGACGGATAAGCAGAAAATAGAAGATGGCGAACATAAGGATAAGCGGCAAAAAGGCGGTGATGGGGTTGCCCCCGGCAGCGTCGCCGCCGGGAGCGGCGCCCATGGCGTGCGCCAGGCTCGGAAAAAGCATGATGCCTCCAGTTGAGATGGTGGTAGCGTCCGAAAGATCGTCTCGCGGCAACATCCGCATGACGATGCATGGCTCGGAACAAGTCTATCGCGCCAAAATGGATGGTCCAAAAAAGCCGCCACGTCAAGGTTCAATTGTGTTTGGGGCGACTTGGAAAGCCCGATCAGGGGGCAACGGGCCAAGGCGTACAATCCCTGGCCGGGGCAAACCCCCGACCAAAGGCCTCGGTCAGCGTTGGCAAGACCACCCGATTGCGCCGGCCGATACGGGCCGCATCCGGGCAATCAGGCGCATGAAACCGGTGGGAGGCGGTGTTGCCCACATAGGGTGCGGTTGGCCTCGGCAGGGCCAGCAGACGCGGCCATGCGCCCCGGCCTGCCGCCATGGCCCGTTGCTGGGCCGAGAGCAGCCGTTCGGCCAAATCCTGAGGCAGGTCGTCAAACCAGAAGAAAAAGGCTGCGCCCTCGCCAACGAGCCGGGCGGCGACCGACGTGCCATCCGGGAGCAGGAGGTCGCCGAGCAACCGATCGAAACGGTCCCTCTCCGGCCCGACTCCAACAAACCGCAACGAAACGCCCCGGGTGAGGCGAAGCAGGAGCGCTTGAGCCTCGCCGGCATAATACTGGGCCGGCCGGCCGTCGTGGGCCATTTCCGGGGCATCGATGCCGGCCAGACGGACCCGGCGTCCGTCGGTCAGCTGGCAGGTGTCGCCGTCAAACACGGTATCCACCCGCACCAGGGCCGGGTCCATTCCGGCCAGGAGCACTGGGGCACAGAACCAGGACAGGGCCAGGACCAAACAAAGCGTGGCGATGCAGCGCCCCCCTGCCCTGCGACCAGTTTCACAGTTCATGCTTCCTACCTCCCCAAATAAAGCGGCCGCCGCGTTTGCCGCGACGGCCGTATCCAGAGCGATTGGGCACCGCTTGGCTACTTGATGGCTCCTGGAACAAAGCCAATGGCGTCGATGGCCGCCTTGATGACGTCCTCGGGCGCATCGCCTTCAAAGGTCGCCAGTCCCTTGGCAAGATCCACGGAAACATTGGACAGACCCGGCACAGCAGACAACGTCTTGGTCACGGAATTGGCGCAGTTGCCACAGTGCATTCCGCCGACTTCAATGGTTTTCATGCGTCCTCCTTGGTCTTTGCGGCAATGTAGGCCAGGGCCGCCGGAAAATCGAGGGTGCCCTCGTAGATGGCCCGGCCGGAAATGAGGCCCTCCAGGCCCTTTTTCCCATAGGGATAGAGCGCCTTGACGTCGTCCAGGGTGGCTACGCCGCCAGCGGCGATGACCGGCAGTTCGGTCAGGGTCAGCAGGCGGGCCAAGGCCGGCAGATTGACCCCGGACTGCATCCCGTCGCGGCTGATGTCGGTATAGACCACAAAGGCCGCGCCGGCCGCGGCCAACCCGGGGAGCACGTCCTCGACGGTCTGGCCCGAGTCCTCGACCCAGCCCTTGACCTTGAGGTTGCCGTCCACGGCGTCGAGCGATACCCCGACTTGGCCGGGATGGGCGGCGCAGATGGCGGCAAAGGCCGCAGGATCGGCCAGGGCCAGGGTGCCGATGATGAGTCGGCGCACGCCGGCGTCAAGATAGGCGGCCGCCGTAGCCGCATCGCGCACGCCGCCGCCAAGCTGCACCGGAATATCGAGGCCGGAACAGATGCGGGCGATGAGATCGAAATTGCGGGGCTTGCCGCTAAAGGCGCCGTCCAGATCGATCAAATGCAGCCACTGGGCGCCCAGTCCGGCCCAATGCCGGGCCATGGCCTCGGGATCCGGCGAAAAAACGGTGACTGCGTCGGCCACGCCCTGGCGCAGCCGGACACATTGCCCATCCTTGATATCAACAGCCGGGAATACAATCACAGTCCAAGCTCCCCCAACCCCTGCTTGAGGCCTTCCTGGGCCAGTTCCATGGCCGAAAGCCAACGACCGTTTCTGGCCACGAACTTTCTGGCGTCCAGGATGTTGGCCGACAAGGATTTCTGGGTTTCGTCGAAGTGGAACTGCTTGACCAGACCGCCGGTGCGCACATCAATGAGGTAGAGAACAAAGTCGACGCTGGCCGGATTGGTGGATCCGATCTCCGAACCGACCCGTTCGCGCCAGTCAATGACCATGGGCACGACGACAAAGTCCACGCCGGCGCACTTGCCGACGTTCTGGTAGTACTGCAGCGTGGCCAGACGGCCGGATTCGTTGCCGCGCGGAGCGGATTTGGCGCAGGAAGCCGCCAGCTTGCCCGGCACGATGGTCTGCTTGGAGCCGGCCAGGGCCTGATCCATAGCGGCGTCGAGATGCACCGGGGCGACTTCCGGCACAACCCGGGCGGCAGGCAGATAACCGGCCAGCAGGTCGGCATCTGTGGCCGGGATGGTGAAGGGAATCACGGCAAAATTCTTGCCCAGGAAAGCCACGGCTGACGTGCCGGCATCGGTTGCCACCGGAGCCCTGGCAGTCGTCGCATTCTGGCGCACGCAGCCGGCCATCAGGCTCAAGCCCACCAGCGCCACGCCAAGATAGGCCAATCGTTTGCTTCGCATCAGTCCAGGCTCCCTTTGGTGCTCGGCACCCTGCTCGATCCTTGCGCGGCCGTGGCCCGGCGCAGGGCCAGTCCCAACGCCTTAAAGGCCGCTTCCACCAGATGGTGGCCGTTTTGTCCATAAACGAAATGCATATGCAGATTCATCCGGCTGGAAATGGACAGGGACTTGAAAAATTCCCGCCACAGGTCTTTTTCCTCGCCGGCAATGATCGGAGGCAGCACGTTTTCCCGGTAGACGAGATACGGCCGACCGGACAGATCGACAACCACGTCGCACAGGGCTTCGTCCATGGGCACCCGGGCGTCGCCGACCCGGGCGATGCCGACCCGGTCCCCCAGGGCCTGACGAAAGGCCTCGCCAAGGCAAATGGCCACGTCTTCCAGGGAATGGTGGGCATCCACTTCCAGATCGCCCCGACAGGCCAGTTTCAGGTCGAAACCGGCCCAGAAGGTAAGCAAGGTGAGCATATGGTCGGCAAAACCATAACCGGTGTCCACCACTGCCGTGCCGGTTCCGTCGATGGTGATCTCGACAGCCACACGGGTTTCTCCGGTCTCCCGGGAATAGGCGCCAAAACGATCAGGCATGGGCATTTCTCCAAACGCCTAAGCGCTCGGAGCCTCCTTGGAAGCCGGAGCCGCCGCCCCGGTCTGTGCCGGTTTGGCCGCTTCAGCTTGTGCCGGTTTAGCCGCTTCAGCGGTCTCGGCAGTCTCGGGATACAGCTGTTTTTTGGCCTCGGCCTGTTTTTGCTCCCGCTCCGCCCGGTCCACCTCGGCTTCCAGGGTGGACTTGACGTCGGTGCTCATGCGCCGAAATTCGGCCATACCCTTGCCGAGCGTCTTCATAAGGTCAGGCAGCTTGGAAGGGCCGATAACAATGAGGGCCACCACTAGGATGACCAGAAGCTCCGTGGAACCGATGCCGAACATAGCACTACTCTTTTGGCCGGGCCGAAACGGTCCGGGATTATGACGTCTTCGCCGTGACTATTCCCACTCGATGGTCGCTGGCGGTTTGGACGAAATGTCAAACACCACGCGGTTGACGCCCTTGACCTCGTTGATGATGCGGTTGGACATGACGGCCAGGATTTCCGAAGGCACCCGGCTCCAGTCCGCCGTCATGGCGTCGAGGCTGTCCACCACCCGGATGGCGGCCACGTTTTCGTAGGTCCGGCCGTCGCCCATGACCCCGACGGTTTTAAGCGGCAGCAAAACGGCAAAGCCCTGCCAGACCTTGCGGTACCAGCCGGAAGCCAGAAGTTCGTTCTGCACGATCTTATCCGTTCGCCGTAAAATCTCAAGCCGTTCCTCGGTGACTTCGCCAATGATGCGGATGGCCAGGCCCGGACCGGGGAAAGGATGCCGCCAGATGATGAAATCGGGCATCCCGAGCTCCACCGCCACCTTGCGCACTTCGTCCTTGAACAGTTCGCGCAGCGGCTCGATCAGCTCAAGCTTCATGATCTCAGGCAGCCCGCCCACATTGTGGTGGCTCTTGATGACGGCCGAGGGTCCCTTGAAGGACACGGACTCGATGACGTCGGGATAAAGCGTCCCCTGGGCCAGATACTTGACTTTGGGCAGCTTGGCCGCTTCGACCTCGAAAACCTCGATAAACGTGCGGCCGATGATCTTGCGCTTCTCCTCCGGGTCGGTCACCCCGGCCAACTTGTCGAGGAAAAGCTTGGAGGCCTGGATGTAATGGAGATTCAAGTCAAAATGTTCGCGTAGGTAGGCCGCTACTTCCTCACCTTCGCCCAGGCGCAACAACCCGTTGTCGACGAAGATGCAGTGGAGCTTCTTGCCGATGGCCTTGTGGAGCATGACGGCAACCACGGTGGAGTCCACGCCGCCGGACAAGGCGCAAACCACCTCGTCGTCGCCGACTTTGGCGGTCAGCGCGGCCAGCTCGGTTTCCAGAAAGCTCGACATGGTCCAGCCCGTGGTCAGGCCGGCAATGTCAAACAGGAAGTTGTGCAGGATGCGCTCGCCGTCCTCGGTGTGGGCCACCTCGGGATGGAATTGCAAGGCATAGATGCGCCGCTTAACGTCGGCCAGGGCGGCGATGTCCACGTTTTTAGTGCGCGCTGCCACGACAAAGCCGGCGGGGGGCGTGGTCACTTTGTCGCCGTGGGACATCCACACGATATGGCTGGATTTTTCCGGTAAACCGGCAAACAGCGGCACATTGGCCAGCACTTCCAGATCGGCCCGGCCGTATTCCCGGTCCGTGGAGGCGGCAACCGTACCCCCGGGCTGGTGGTGGGCCAAGAGCTGCATCCCGTAGCAGATGCAAAGCGTGGGCAGGCCCAGGGTGAAGACGGCCGGATCAAAGGGCGGCGCATCGGCGTCGGTGACGCTGGACGGTCCGCCCGAAAGAATGACGGCCTTGGGAGCCATGGCCGCCACTTCAGCGGCGGTGACGGTACAGGGATGAATTTCCGAATACACGCCGGCTTCGCGCACCCGGCGGGCGATGAGCTGGGTGTATTGGGAACCGAAGTCGAGAATGACGACTTTGTCTGGCTGGAGCATATTAGTAGGTCTCCACGCGGTAGTTGGGGGCTTCCTTGGTGATGATCACGTCGTGGACATGGCTCTCGCGCAGGCCGGCCGGCGAGATGCGCACGAACTGGGCCTTTTGCTGCAACTCTTCGACGGAGGCACAGCCGCAGTAGCCCATGCCCGAACGCAGGCCGCCGACGAGCTGGTACAGGCTCTCGGTGACCGGGCCTTTAAACGGCACCCGGCCGACAATGCCTTCTGGGACGAGCTTATTGGTCTTTTCTTGGAAGTAGCGGTCCGAGCTGCCGTCGCGCATGGCGTCGATGGAACCCATGCCCCGGTAGATCTTGTAGGTGCGGCCCTGGTACAAAATGGTCTCGCCGGGGCTTTCCTCGGTGCCGGCAAACAGACCGCCCATCATGACGGTATCGCCGCCCGAGGCAATGGCCTTGACGATGTCACCGGAGAACTTGACGCCGCCGTCGGCTACGATGCGCTTACCGGTCTCGCGGCAGGCCCGGGCCGCTTCCATGATGGCCGTGACCTGGGGCACACCCACGCCGGCAACCACCCGCGTCGTACAGATGGAGCCCGGCCCGATGCCGACTTTGACGGCGTCGGCTCCAGCGGCGATGAGCGCCTTGGCCCCGTCGTAGGTGCCGACGTTGCCGGCAATCAACTGGCAGTCGGGATAATCGACCTTGATGGCCCGGATGGAATCCAGGATATTTTTGGAATGGCCGTGGGCGGAATCAAGGACCAGGAAGTCCGCGCCCGCATCAAGCAGGGCCTGGACCCGCTCGCTACGGTCGCCGCCGACACCAATGGCCGCACCGACCCGCAACCGCCCCAGGCTGTCCTTGCAGGAATTGGGGTATTTGCGGATTTTTTCGATGTCCTTGATGGTAATGAGGCCGCGCAGCTTGTTGTTGTCGTCAACGACGAGCAGTTTTTCGATGCGGTTGGCGTGCAGGTGGTACTTGGCTTCCTCAAGGGTGGTGCCCACGGGAACGGTGACGAGGTTTTCACTCGTCATGACCTGCCCGACGGTTGTGACCGAGTCCTTGACGAAACGCACGTCGCGGTTGGTGACAATGCCGACCAGGGTGTCGCCGTCAACCACCGGCAGGCCGGAGATGCTGTATTCGCTCATAACCCGCAAGGCCTGTTCCACGGTCATGGCCGGGTCCACGGTGATGGGGGAAATGATCATGCCGGATTCGGACTTCTTGACCTTTTCCACTTCGAGGCGCTGCTGGGCAATGGACATGTTCTTGTGCACCACGCCCACCCCGCCGCTTCGGGCCAGCTGGATGGCCATGCGCGACTCGGTGACCGTGTCCATGGCGGCACTGACAAGGGGGATGTTGAGCTTGATGTCCGGGGTCAGCCACGAGGACACGTCGGCCTGATCGGGCAGCACTTCCGAATAGGCCGGCACAAGCAAAACATCGTCAAAAGTGAGGCCGAAATTAATGACTTTCTCCATATCGCAATCTCCGTCCGGGTTATGGGTCGGCCTAGTCCAGGCCGAGGTAGGCGGAACGCACCTTGGGATCGTCTAAGAGGTCGCCGGCCGGTCCCTCCAGGGTCACGCGGCCGGTTTCCAGGACATAGCCGCGATGGGCGATTTGCAGCGCCATCTGGGCATTCTGCTCCACAAGTAAGACCGTTACGCCGTCTTTGTTGATCTGCTCAATGATTTCGAAAATATTCTCCACCACCAAAGGAGCCAATCCCAGGGACGGCTCATCCAGCAGCAGGAGTTTGGGCCGGGCCAGAAGCGCCCGTCCGATGGCCAGCATCTGCTGCTCGCCGCCCGAGAGGGTCCCCCCCATCTGATTACGCCGCTCGCGCAGGACCGGGAAAAGGGTGTAGGAATGGTCCTCATCCGCGCGAATACCGGCCTTGTCTTTTCGCAGATACGCTCCCATGAGCAGGTTTTCCCGCACGGTGAGTCGGGGGAAAATCATGCGGCCTTCGGGTACCTGGGTAATGCCAAGGGACACGATGCGCTCAGTAGAAAGGTGCGTGGTTTCATCGCCAAGAAATTCCACCCTGCCCTGCCTGGGCTGGACCACCCCGGAAATGCTCATGAGCGTGGTGGTTTTGCCGGCGCCATTGGCTCCAATCAGGGTGACGATCTCGCCCTGGTTGATGTGCAGGGAGACGCCTTTGAGGGCCTGAATATTGCCGTAATAGGATTCAATGCCGGACAGTTTAAGCATGTGCCGCACCCTTGCCAAGGTAGGCCTCGATAACATCAGGGTTGGTCCGCACGTCCTGGGGGGAGCCGTCGGCAATCTTGACGCCGTGGTCAAGGACCACCAACCGCTTGCAGATACGCATGACGAGCTTCATGTCGTGTTCGATCAGCACAACAGTCACGCTGCGCCCGAGGATGGCGTGGATAAGATCGACCAGGGCTTCGGTCTCCCTGGGGTTCATGCCGGCGGCGGGCTCGTCGAGCAGCAGGAGCTTGGGGTCCGTGGCCAGCGCCCGGGCGATTTCCAGACGGCGCTGATCGCCATAGGACAGACTTGACGCCGCAGACAGAGCGGCTTGGCCAAGCCCCACGAAATCAAGGTTGTCCATGGCCGCGTCTATAATCCGCTGCTCTTCGGCCCGCTGGGACTTGGTCCGCAGGACCGCGCCAAAAAAATTGGCCGCGGTGCGGCAGTGGCGGGCGATGCGCACGTTGTCGAGCACGGTCAGCGAAGAAAAAAGCCGGATATTCTGAAACGTCCGGGCCACGCCCAGGGCAGTCATGCGTTCAGGCTTGTTGCCGGCCACGTTGCGCTCCCCGGTGTCGCCGGCAAAGAGGATGCGGCCGTCGGTCGGGGTGTAAATGCCGGCCACACAGTTAAACATCGTGGTCTTGCCTGCGCCGTTGGGACCAATAAGGCCGGTAATCGCCCCACGCTCCACGGCAAACGAGACGTCGCTTAAGGCCATGAGGCCGCCGAAGCGCTTGCTGACGCTGTCTACAGTAAGTATCGCATCCATATTACGCCGTCCGACGCGCATCCAGCCGGGCGCGCAGATCCTTTATCAGTTGGCTTTGCATGGTCGATTCCGCCACCTGGGTGAAAATGCCGTTGGGTCGGAAACGCATGATGAGCACCATGATCAGGCCATAGACCAGAAAGCGGGTTTCAGCCGGCAGTCCGAGCTTGGGCAGAATGACCCGCAGCACCTCGCCCAGAGCAATCAGGATGACCGAGCCGACCAAGGCCCCCTTGATGTTGCCCAGTCCGCCAAGCACCACCATGCAAAGGACCAGGAACGATTCCCAGAATTTGAACATATCCGGCGACAAAAACTGGGTCCAGCGGGCCAGGAAGGCTCCGGCCAGAGCGCCGATCCCGGTGGACACGGCAAAGGCAATGACCTTGTAGGCGAAAAGATTCACCCCGCAGGAGGCTGCGGCCATGGGGTCTTCCCGGATGGCCAGCCAGGCCCGGCCCAGACGTGAATCCTCCACCCGGCGCATGACCAGATAGACCAGGGACACCATGACCATGGCCAGATAATAGTATGGCATTTCGCCGCGAAAGACGTAGCGCCAGCGCTCGTCAATGCCCAAGAGCGCGGCCAGCCAGGTGACGTCCAGGGAGATGGGGGCGATGCCGGGGATGCCCAGCGGGCCCCGGGTCAACCAGATTTCATTGGTAAGAAAAAGCACCACCAGCTCGGAAAAACCGAAGGTGACAATGGCAAAATAGTCCCCCACCAGTCGAAGCGTGGGCGCGCCAAGAAGCATCCCGAAAAGCGCCCCGTTTATAACCGCCAAGGGGACGATCAGCCAAAAAGACATGTTGTATTGGACTGTGAGGAGTCCGGCCGTGTAGGCCCCGATGCCGTAGAAGCCGACGAACCCGAGATCGAGCAGGCCGCAGAATCCGGGGAGAATATTAAGCCCCATGGCCAGGACCATGTAAACCATGATCAGGACCAGGACGTGCAGGACATAGATATCCCGGAAAGGCATCAGGGGATAGGCCAGGGCCGCCGCCAGAAGCAGGTATTTCAGTGTGTTTGCAGCGCCGCGCATGTGTCTTCCGATCTGTTCGAGGCCGCCGGTCGAACCGGCCGCCGGTTGCTACGCCTTGTCCGTCACGGCCCGGCCGAGCAGGCCCGAGGGACGGAAGATGATGACCAGGATCATGACCGCGTAGGCCACCCCGTCGCGGTAGGGCGAGGAGATATAGCCCGCGCCGAGGGTCTCGGCGATGCCGAGCACCACGCCGCCAAGCATGGCCCCGGGCACTGAGCCGATGCCGCCGAGTACAGCGGCGGCAAAGGCCTTGACCCCGGCCAGATAGCCCATGGTGGGATACATGGTGTTGTAATACATGGACACCATGATGCCGGCCATGGCTCCCATGGCCGAACCCAGGGCAAAGGTGAAGGTGATGACCCGGTTGACGTTGATGCCCATAAGCGCGGCAGCCGTCTGGTTCTGGGCCAGGGCGCGCATGGCGGTGCCCACGCGGGTTTTGGTGATGATCAGGTTAAGCCCCACCATGAGGGCGACAGCCACGGCATAAATGATCACCTGCATCCAGGAGATGGTCACATCGGAAAAGGTCAGGGCCGGTTCATTGAAAAAGGCGGGAATGGCCTGTTTGGGAAAAGGCAGCGGCCGGCTGCCCCAGATGATCATGGCCAGGTTTTGCAAAAAGATGGACATGCCGATGGCGGTAATGAGCGCGGCCAATCGGGGGGCTTCGCGAAGCGGCCGGTAGGCGACGATGTCGAGCAGCACGCCGATGGCGGCGGCAGCCAGCATGGCCAACAGGACGGCAACAGGCAACGGCAGTCCCAGGGAAATAAACGACAGGGTCAGAAAAGCCCCAAGCATATAGATTTCGCCGTGAGCGAAATTGATAAGCTCAATGACGCCGTAAACCATGGTGTAACCCACGGCTATGAGTGCGTATATAAGGCCCAGAGTGAACCCATTAACGAGCTGTTGTTCGAGCAACGTCTGCTCCGAGGCGGTTTGACGTGAAGTGGTTGGGCTTTCAAGCGCGAACAGGCTGGAGGGTGTCCAGCCTGTTCGCGCTCGGTGTTCCGGTAACGGCCGCCTAGTTCATCTGCTTGGGGGCGGGGACGAACTTGCCGTCCTTGACCACTTTGACATAGGCGGGCTTCAAGCAGTCGCCGTTGGCGTCAAAGTAGTTCACGCCGGTGACGCCCTTATAGCCCTTTTCGGGGCTGCTCAGGCCGGCCAGATAGTCGCGGATCTTGGTCCGGTCGGCCCCGGCTTTGGCAATGGCTTCGGCCATGATGCCGGTAGCATCGTAGGCATTGGCGCTCATCCAGTCGACGTCGCGGTTATACTTGGCCTTGAAGGCGTCGATGAACTTTTTGGCGTCGGCGCCGGCAGTCTCGACCAGGAAGGGAGCAGTCAGGTAGGTGTTTTCCACCGCCGCGCCGCCAAGTTTGACGTAGTCGGCGTTGTCAAAGCCGTCAGCACCCATCTTGGGGATGTTGAGGCCGATCTTTTTGGACTGGTCGGCAATCAGCGCGCCTTCGGGATAGTAACCGGCAATGAACATGGCCTCGGGAGCCGCGCCCTTGATCTTGGTCAGCTGGGGCGTGTAGTCCTGATCACCCTTCTTGTAGGCTTCCTCGCCGACGATGGTCAGTCCCAGGGTCTTGGCTTCCTTGATAAAGGCGTCTTTCAGGCCGATGCCGTAGTCGTTGTTCTCGTAGAACACGGCGACCTTTTTAAGCCCCAGCACCTTGTCGGTGTAATCAGCCAGGAACTTGCCCTGGAAATCGTCGCGGTAGACGTTTCTAAACGACCAGGCCTTGCCGGCATCGTCCTTGCTTTTGGAAGAGATGGTGATGTTGGTGGCCGTGGGCGTGATGGCGGCGATGCCTTCGCGCACGTAGGCGGGCAGGCCGGCCAGGTGGGCCGAAGAGCACAGGTGGCCGACGATGCCGACAATATCGGGATCATTGACGATGGAGGAGGAAACCGTGGCGGCCTCACGGGGTTCGCACTGCTCATCGAGGTAGACGGCTTCGAGCTTCTTGCCGTTTATGCCGCCGGCGGCATTGATCTCTTCGAGCTTGAGCATGACGCCGGCCTTGACGTTTTCACCATACCCGGCAGCGCTGCCGGTAAACGGCGAAGGCACAGCAATCTTGATGGTGTCGGCAGCAGCAGCCGGGCCGGCGGCAAGGCCAAGGGCCAGGGCGGCAGCGAACAGGGTTGACCGGGTCAATTTCCTGCCAAACATCGAGTCTTCCTCCCGTTATGGTTGCAAGGGACTATCGGGGCACGGTTTCCGGGCGACGGCGTCGCCGACCCGGATTGGGTACGGTCGCGTTACGCGGCAACATTCACTAAAACGACATGAAAAGCAATCTCGCTTACGAACCCGGTTTCGCTTCAAGTTCGGTCTGGGCGGTCTTTCGGGTCTCAGGATCGGTTTTCGGCGAAGCAATGACGGCCGAAAGGGCTTCTTTGGCCTTTTGCGGGTCTCCCAGGGCATATTTGTACAAAAGTCCCAGATTAAACCGCGCCCGGTAATCCTCGGCATCCTTGGCCAGGATGGCCTCGAAGGCGGCCTTGGCCCCTTCCAGATCATTCATGTTATACCGGACTACGCCCAAAGCGTTAAGCACATCCGGATCGTCCGGGCGGACCTTGACCAATTTGTCCAAAAAGGCCTTGGCTCGTTCAAACGATCCCATGGACATGAAACGCTCGGCCATGGCCATTTGCAGGCCCGGATCATCCGGGTTTTCCTGCAATTTCTGCATCAGTTCCATCACTTCGCGCATGGGACCGTTCATGGCCGAATCCATGCCCTGGGGCATCCCGCCCTGCCCTTTTTTCTGCTGCACTTCAAGCGACGGACGTTCCATGCGGTAGATAAACGAGGCGGCAAAGATGATAACCAGGGAAAAGGCCAGAAAAGCAAGGACCATACGGCCCGAGGCGTTCGGGCCTTGGCTCTCTTTAGTTGTCGTCATTTAAAATCTCCAGGCGTTTGAGACGCCGTTCCAGACGCGTTTGGGAGGTTGCCAAAAAAGCCACGTAGCAGCCGATGCCCACCCAGACCAGGACGTTGGCCGCAAACAGATAGACTTCCTTCCCCATGACTTAATTCCTTGTGGAGCCGTGGCGCAAAAGGGCTGTGACAGCCGCGCCGGCGGCGAGTTGTTTGGTGCGGACAAGAAGCAAAGCCAGCCACAAAAGGCCCATGGCCACGAGGTTGGCCGCCATGGCCAGCCACATTTCGGGTTCCATGCCGCCGCCCTGGGAGCCAAGGACGGCCGGGTGGATGCTTCTCCAGTAGCGAGCCGAGATAAAGACCAAGGGCACATCAAGAAAGGCCACCACGCCAAGGACGGCCAGCACTGTGTCCTTGCGCTGTCCGCCGACGTCAGAGGCTCGCAGAAGCAGATAGGCTGCGTACACGAACCACATGACCAGGGTGGTGGTCAGCCGGGGGTCCCAGGTCCACCAGACGCCCCAGATGGGCTTGGCCCAGCACATGCCCGTGGCCAGGGCCAGACCGGACATCAAGACGCCGAGTTCGGCAGCCGCCCCGGCCAGTCGGGCATAGGCGTCCCGGCGTTTGGCCAGATAAAGGATGGAAGCGACAAACACGACAAAAAAACTCACGAGCGACCACCAAGCCATGGGCATGTGGGTATAAAAAATCTTCTGGACCTCGCCCATGGTCTGTTCCACCGGGGCGTAAAACCAGATGGCGTACTGGGCCAGGATCGAAAGGGCCACAGCGGCCAGGGCGCATATGCGGATCATGGGATGCCTATTCCTCGCCGGTATAAAGAAAGGGAAAAAGGACCAGGGCGGCAGCGGTGAATACGGCGTCAAACGCCACCACGGTTCCGGTCCAGGCCCCGACGGATTCCATTCCCCGTCCCGAGATCACCGTCTCCAGCAACCGGATGCCGGCCAAAAGGGCCGGGATGAGCAGCGGGAAAAGGATCACGGTCAAAAGCGATTCGCGCGATGAGCGGCCAACGGAAAGCGCGCCCAGAAGCGATCCCAGGGCGCACAGCCCCCAGTCCACAGCAGCCACAACGACAAGACCCATGCCAAAGGATCCGGCCACGGACTGGCCCAGGAAGGCCACGGCTGCCGGGGCGAATACCATCTGGCAGCAAAAAAGCAACACCCAGCCGGCAACCGCCTTGCCCAGCCACACGGCCTGGGTCGGCGCCGGCGACAAGAGCAAGCCCAGGCGCGCCCCTTCGGCCTCTTCCAGGCCATAGAGGAAATTGAACACGAGCACCTGACCAAAGGCCGTGGCCAGCCAAAAGATGGCGGCAGCAGCCAGCGGCGGCGACATCTCCCCGGGTTCGCGCGACAGGCTCATGATAAAGATGAGCAACAGTCCCAACAGCACGGTCTGGACCAGTCCCTGGGCTCCGGACAAGGCCAGACGCAGGTCCTTCCTGGCGATGGCCAAGGCCGCGCCTAACACGCGGTCTCCCCGGCCAGCCCCAAAACATCGAAATCACCGGCTGCGCCGTCATAGGCTACCCGGTGGCCGCGAAGGAGCAGCACCCGGTCGCACACCGGCAGATCGGCGACCACATTGTGGCTGACCCAGACCACCGAAGCCCCGGCATCGGCTGCTGCCCGAATCTCCCGGCGAAGCATTTCGGCCGATCCCGGATCAAGTCCCGAGGCCGGTTCGTCCAGCAGCAACAGGCGCGGTCCGGTCAGAAAGACCCGGGCCAGACTCAGGCGTTGGGACATGCCCCGGGAAAAGACCCCGGCTTCCTCGTCGGCAAACCGGGAGAGCCCCACCCGGGCCAGGACCGCCTCGATGGGGCCGTCGTCGCGGGGCAGGCCGAACATGGCCTGCCAAAAGGCCAGATTGGCCCGGGCCGTCAGTTTTGGGTAAATGAGCGTTTTGTGGCCGAGGTAGCCGATCTCTCCAGGGGCCAAGCCGGTTTCGATGTCACCCTCGCTTGGCGGCAAGAGCCCGGCCACCAGCCGCAGCAGGGTCGATTTGCCGGCGCCGTTGGGACCGACCACCAGCAGGGCCTGCCCAGGCAGCAAGGCCACGTCGATGTTTCGAAGGACCGCCCGTTCGCCGTAAAAACGGCTCACCCGGCGAAGCGTCAAGACTGCCTCGGCCATACCCCCGCCCTACTCTGCCTTGGCCCGCAGGCGGCGAAGACTCAGGAACGGAGCCAGACACATAAGGGTGCCGCCGATCCAGACCCAGTTGACCAGCGGATTGACGCTGACCTTGAGGCTGGCCGCCTTTTTGTCGGTGGAGCTTATGAGCGTGGCATAGAGTTCGTCGCCAAAGCTCGGGATGGTGGAGACTTCGGCAAAGGGCTGCTCAAAGCCGGTGTAGATGCGCCGTTCCGGAGTCAAAACGCCAACGGGCTTGCCGCTGCGGCTGACGTCGATGACGGCCCGGCTGATGGACACGGCTTCGTTTCGTTCCAGTTCGAGGTCCTTATAAGTCAGCGTAAAGCCGCCGATTTCCATGGTGCGCCCGGGCATGAGCACGGCTTCCTGGCTGAGCTGGTAGGGACCGGAAAAGGCGATGCCCAGGGTGACCAGGGCCAACCCAAGGTGGACACTGTATGCGCCCAGGGCACCGGCCCGGCTTCGGGCGTGGCGCTGGCGGAGGAAAACATAGGCCACCGTGGCCATGGCCGCGATGGAGGCGGCAGAGGCAAAAAGCGGCACAGGCAGGCGGATGCCCAGGCCGTAGAGGATGACGCCGCCGCCGACAAACGCGCCCACGGCCACGCCCAGACCGGCCTTGTCGCGCACGCCCTCGCTCCAGGACAGGAGCGGACAGAAGGCAACCAGCGCCGTAGCCAGGGCGAACAGCGGCAGGCACACCCGGTTGTAGAAGCCGGCATCCAGACCGACCGGATTGGCGCTCCACAGTTTGCTGATGACCGGCCACAGCGTGCCCAGGAATACGACGGCAGACAGGGCAAGCATGAGCCAGGCCAAAATGACCAGAAAGCCCGGCACGCTCATCAGCCCGGCCAGGGGCTTGACGCGATCAACAAAAAACGGCGCGCCGGCCACCAGTACGGCGGCCAGGATAACCAGGGAAAACAGCATGAACAGGAGCAGCGGTCCGCCAACGCCGCCCTCGCCAAAGGCGTGCAGCGATTCGACCACCCCGCTGCGCACAAGGTAGGTGCCCAGGATGCAGGAGACGAAGGTGACCACAGCCAGGGCCACATTGGTCTTGGCCAGGGCCTTGGTCCGGCGCTCGACAATGGAGGTGTGCAGAAAGGCCGTGCTCACCAACCACGGAATAAGCGAAGCGTTTTCCACCGGGTCCCAGGCCCAGTAGCCGCCCCAGCCCAGTTCCATGTAGGACCACCAGCCGCCAAGGATGATGCCGGCGGACAGGAAGATCCAGGACAGGATGGTGGTGTTGCGGGCGGCCACGGCAAACGACGCCTGCTCGCCCACCAGCCAGGCGGCCAAGGCCAGACAGGCCGGGATGGCAAATCCGGCATAGCCGAGGAAAAGCAGCGGCGGATGGAAGATCATGCCGGGATTTCGCAGCAACGGATTGAGTCCGCGGCCCTGGGGCACCGGTGGCACCGCCTCCAGAAACGGATTGGTGGGTCCGGTCAGAAGCAGAAGGAAAAAGGCTTCAATAGCCAGAAAAAACATCCAATAGGCGTGGCGGGTGGGGACGCTCAGGCTTTTGTAGGCCGGCGAGAGAGCGAAACACACGCCAAACAAGGCCAACACCAGCATCCAGAAGAGCAGCGACCCGGCCTGTCCGGCCCAGAAGGCCGTCAAAGCGTAAAACAGCGGCAGGAGCGTATCCGTGTATTCCGCCACATAGACGAAAGAAAAATCCCGACGCCACAGGGCCACAACCAGGATGGCCGAAGACAAAACCACGGCGGCTGTGGCCAACAGATGCCCTTTCTCGATAAGGGCCAGCCGTCCGTATTCCCGTCGCCACAAGCCGAACATCGCCGTAACAGATCCGGCAAGGCACAGCATCATGGCGGCAAGCAGGGAAAAATATGCCGTAACGTGCATCAGGACTCCTATGGTGCAGCCCAACCTTCACGCTACAATGCTTGTCTGTCAGCAATGCGTCGCAGCGAGTGCAAGGGGCTTCCTAACGGTTTCGTAGCAGTTGATTCAGGGTAGGGACGCCGCTTCTCTGTTGCACGGAAGCAACAGGTGGCACCGGTCGGCTAGGCTTTCCGACCAGAGCCAAACGCCCAGTATGGAACCGATGGATTAGCCGCGGTTTTCCTTCTGATACTTCGACGGGCACTTGGTCATAAGAGTACTCGCAGCGAACACGCCGGAGGCGGGATTGACCCCCCCTTCCACGATGACCTCGACGCCCGGCTTGAAGGTATCGGGAACCACGCCCCGGAAATCGACGCGGATGGTCTTGGTGACCTGATCCTTGTCGATGAGATTAAAACTGACGCCAAGGTCATCTTCGGGGCGGGCCAAGTCGGCCTCGGCCACGGTGCCAAACAGGCGGGCCTTGGAAAGCTCTTTGGGCGGCATGGCCAGAGCCTCGGACACATTGAGGAAATAGGAGGTATTCTCGCCAAGTCCCGAATACAACAAATAGCCGAGGCCACCGAGGAACAGGGCCAAAGCCACGAGATACATAGGGGTATTATTTTTTTTCGCCATGGCAAAACCCGATTCGGTTGAAGATTAGGTCGTGGGCGCGTCGTCCCGGGCACGCTGGCGCAGGAGGTCCTCGCGCCGGGTCCGGGCCAGTTCGCGCATGTCGGCGACCTGGTCGGTTTCGTCAATGATTTCTTTGCCCAAAATCTCTTCCAGGACATCTTCCAGGGTGATGACGCCGGAGACGCCCCCGTACTCGTCAAGCACTACGAAGAGATGCATACGCGATTCCAGAAATTTAACCAAGACCCGGTCCAGGGTCATGGTGTCCAAAACAAAGCGCACCGGTTTCATAAGATCGGACAGGCGCACGTCGTCATGGTCGTTGGCCAGGGTTTCGAGGACTTCGCGGCGATAGACGATGCCAACGATATTTTCCGGGTCGTCGGCGTCGTAGACCGGGATGCGGCTGTGGGGCCACACGCCTTTGCCCTGGGCGTGGGTCTCAGCCACGGTCATCTGGGCCGGCAGGGAAAACACCACCGTGCGCGGCGTCATGGCGTCGCTGGCGGCCTTGCGGTCCAGGGAGAGGATGTTTTTGATGGAAAGCTCTTCCAGCGGTTTTATGATGCCCTCGCGCCGGGTCAGGCTGACCACGGCCCGCAAATCCTCTTCCGACGACATGGGGTCCCGGCGTTTGCCGGCCACCAGTCTGGCCAGCAGCCCCCCGGCCCAGATGATGGGGAGCAAGGCCAGAATCATGTATTTCATTGGCGCAGCGATCAGCACAGACACCGGGCGGCAATAGGCGACCCCCACGGTTTTGGGCAAGATCTCGCCAAGGGCCAGGATCACTACGGTAAAGGCGGCAGTAAAAAGCCAGACGTCATCGGAACCGAAAACCGTGGAGGCGGCTGCGCCGGCCACGGCTGCCCCGGCGGTATTGGCGATGGTGTTGAGGGTCAGGATGGCGGTGATGGGCTTTTCGATATTGGAGCGCAGGCTATAGAGCAGCTCTCCGGAGGCCCGGCCATCCTTGCGCAGCCGTTCGATCCAGCTCCAGGGCACGGAGTACAGCGCCGCCTCGCTCATCGAACAAAACGCCGACAGGATGACCGCCAGAGCCACGGCAACGATCAAGGTCAGCATTGGCTATCGGCCCCTGAAAACAAAATGGACGGAGCCGGGCTCAGAGAAGCGAAAAAATTGTCGTCCGGGGAGGAAGGGGCTGGATCGTGTTCCATGGGAAAGGACAAGACTCCTCGTGGCCTTAGGCCGCGAAATACTGCTGTGGTTGTTTCTCTATACGGATTTTCAGACGCTTGTAAAGCGGCCAGGGGGCATCAATCCGACCCAGCCTTGGTGTCGTTTTTAAGCTTGAAGCCCCCGTGCAGGGGCGGAAGAATATAGCGCTCGGTAAATTCATCGATGACCAGATCAGGCTTTTCCCGCTCAATCAGGGCGGCGTCAAACAAGCGCAAATGCGATTCAGTCTGGGGTTTGAGCCAGACGTAAAGGGCTTTGTCAAAGGACTCGGCCATAAACGGCAAGAGTTCAAGCCAGAAGGAATCGTGAAAAATCACTGCATTGGGCAACTTGGCATTGCCGGTTACCGAGTATTGGGGAACTTCGAAATATTCCGGGTCCGTAGGCCCTTCATAGGTTGTGCCACGGGCTTTGTACCATTCCTTGTTAAAAAAGAGGATCCGGTCTTCCTTAAGATAATCGGAAAGCCCCATCATGAATGCGAGATCACCCGGCAACCAAGCATACTGTTCTACCTGGAATTGATTGTGGTCAAGAGGGGTAATGGCCGGAAAGTCGCGCACGAGATGATCCATAATGCGCCGGTAAGCGGCAAATGCGCCGTGCGCATTCCAATGGCTATCCGTCATGTAAAAGACTTTATCATTCTTTTTTTCTTCAACAAGAGCAGAAGTAACGTCAACGATATCGACATTTGTTCTGGATTGAACAGCCTTTACGAACTGGTCTCGGTGGCTGTACAGACGTTTTGGGCGCAAGGATTCGGGCAACATTTCCGGATACACGGAATTCTTGTTGGGCGTCAGTATGACCAGGTAGCGAATACCCCTGGCCTCAAGCCATTTCTGGCGGCGATCAAGCTCATTGACTAAGATATCCACTGAGACTGCCGGCAGATCGTCTGGGGAACGGGCATCTTCGATGACGTTGCGGAAGGCTCCATCCTGGGCCAGAAACAGCCAATGATCCTTGCCGGCCATCACCTTCGACGACGGCATGGTGGAGGCCAGGACAAAGATGTCCATGTAGCTGTTCCAGGTAATAAGCTGGCTACGCAGATTGTAGCGATGGTCGAGGTAGCCGTGCCGCAGGGAGTTAAACCAACGCCCCCAGGACGCCGGATTGGCGGTCACCTCCGGCAACGGCGACATATCCGATTCGGCCAGCATCCCCTTGGGGGCAAACTGGAGAACACGGTCAAGCGTCGGCAGGGCCAGCATGGTCAACATCAGGACGGCAGCCAGACACGAGATTGTACGACGAAAGAAAGTGAATCGGCTTTGCAAGGGAAACGTCCGGGGATCACGCTGAGTTGGGCCGGCCCCAGCCGGCATTGAGCGCGTCCGCATGAGTTAGGAGTTCGGCCAGGACGGACTGGCTCACCAGCCCGTCGATGCGTCTGCCGCGGCACCAGCGTTCCCGGATGTCCGAGGCGCTGATGTCGAGCCGCGGCACCGGCACGTAACGTATGTATCGGTCGGCCGGCAAGGTCCAGATCGTCGGATCAGTTGTGGGAGACGCTCCCATTGCCTCGGCGTGGTCGGCCAGAAAGGCGCAAAAATCGGCAAGGCCCTGCCCGGCCCGGGAATGAACGGCCAGATGCGCCAACTGCCCCAGGGCGAGGCCGTTTTTCCAGGAAGGCAGGCACATGAGATCGCCCATGCCGAGAATGAAACAAAACTGTTCCCCCGGACGACTGGCCATCAAAGCGGCCAGGGTGTCGCAGGTGTACGACGGTCCCGGGCGGTCGCCCTCCAGGGGGTTGACGGAGAACCCGGGCAGCCCGGCCACGGCGGCCCGGCACAAGGCTAGGCGCAAGGGAAAATCGAGCAAGGCCCCGCTGGCCTTATGCGGTGGCCTGGCGGCCGGCAGCAGCTCGACGCCGGCAAGCCCCAGAGCTTCGGCGACTTCAATGGCGGCGCGCACGTGGGCGATATGGACGGGATTAAACGTCCCGCCGAAAATGCCTGTCAAAGGCCCGGACATGCCCAGCAACACGCTGTCAGCCGCGCACTTGTCCCTGGCCGAGCACCACGAATTTGGCGCTGGTCAGTTCCACCAGTCCCATGGGACCGTAGGCATGGAGTTTGGAGGTGGAGATGCCGATCTCGGCTCCCAGGCCCAGTTCACCGCCGTCGTTAAAACGCGTGGAACAGTTGATGCCGACCATGGAGGCGTCGGCCCGGCGCAGAAAGTCCATGGCCCGGCCATGGTCCTCGGTGAGGATGACCTCGGTGTGGCCCGAACCATAGCGGTGGATGTGATCCAGGGCTTCTCCCATGGAATCCACCACTTTGACGGCCAAAATGAGATCGTGGAATTCATGGCCGAAATCTTCCGACGAAGCAGCGACAGCCCCCTCCCCCAGAAGCGGCAGGGCCCGCGGGCAGGCCCGCATGGCTACCCCGGCCCGGCGCAGGGCCTGCCCTACCCTTGGGAGAAACGTCGGGGCAGCGGCAACGTGGACGAGCAAACATTCCAAGGCGTTGCACACGCCCGGCCGTTGGGCCTTGGCATTGACGACCACGGTTTCGGCCTGCCCCTCGTTGGCTCCGGCGTCAACATAAGCGTGGCATACGCCCTTGTAATGCTTGAGCACCGGCATGGTGGCCTGGGAGACGACGGCCCGGATAAGCCCTTCGCCGCCGCGCGGGATCATGACGTCGATCAGTTCGTCAAGCTTGCACAAAGCAGCCACGGCAGCCCGGTCGGTTGTCGGCACAAGTTGGGCCGCATCCTCAGGCAGGCCGGCCTCGGCCAGGGCCTGACGCAGCAGCCCGGCCAGGGCCAGGTTGGAAGCCAGGGCTTCGGAACCGCCTTTCAAGATGACGGCGTTGCCGGCTTTGAGGCACAGAATGGACGCATCAATAGTCACGTTTGGCCGGGATTCGTAGATCATGCAGATAACGCCGAGCGGCACACGCATCCGCCCGACAAGCAGGCCATTGGGCCGGGGGCGCATGGACTCGATGGCGCCGACCGGATCAGGCAGGCCGATGACTTCCCGGCAGGCCTTGGCCATGGCGTCCATGACGGCCGGGGTCAGGGTCAGGCGGTCCAGACGCGGCGCATCGAGGCCGGCGGCCTGGGCCTTGGCAAGATCTGCGGCATTGGCGGCCAGCACTTCGTCCCGCCGGGTTTCCAACAGCCCGGCCAGGGCCGATAAAAAGGCGTCCTTGGCCGCACCAGAGGCGGCAGCCAGAGCCCGGGAGGCTTCCCTGGCCCGTCGGGCCATGCCCTCCATCTCGGCAGCAACGCTCATCGAAACCTCCAGAGGTATGCGCAACACAAAAAATTGCTGGTAGACCTTGCGGCCTGAAAAGTCAAAGCGTCAGGGCGGCCAGGGACACGCCCCGGACCAGATTGCCCGAGCGGGTACGCACTGTTGGATAGGCCGCCTGGACCACCGAGAACCCGGCCCGGCCAAGCAGGTCTCCCAGTTCATCCATGGTGAAATGATGGGCCTGATACAGCTCGACCGCGCCTTCGCGGACCACAAAACTGCCACATTCACCGGTTTCGGCCAGCCCGGTCTCGTAACGGGTCCGGTAATACGGCAGCTCCCAATTCTGCAAAAAATCCCCGAGGCACAACACCCGGGTCACGATGCGCCGGGCTTCCCGCAATACGGCCAGACGTTCGCCGGGAGTGGGTATGGTCGTCAGCACCGCTTGCAGGATGCCAGCGTCAAAGGCGGCATCGGCCACGGGCATGGCGGCCAAATCGGCCTGCACGACAGGAAATCCGGCGCAGGCCGCCAAGAGCAGACTTGGCGGATTGACGTCTGCCCCGACATGGCAACGGCCAAGACCGGCCTGGCGCAATGCGTTCAGGGTGCGGCCGGGCCCGCAGCCCAAATCGATGATCCGGTCGCCTGGCGCAAGAAAGGCCCGGACGGCAGGGGCCAGATCCAGCGTCGAGGGGACACAGGAAGCAGTTGTCCAGTACATACCGAGGTGCTAGCGCATCCGGCCGGTCAGGCCCAGTCGAAATTCCGGACATAACGTTTTTTGTCCAAAGCCCAGGACGGGAAGCTGCCGGGGCCGGAGGGGTCCCCGGGCCTTGGCAGCGAAAAAGGAAAATCCTGGCAAAATTCACCCTTTTTACTTGGGGATCAGTCAAAAGACTGCTAGGAGTCACAGCCAAAACAGACTCGCAACGGCATCCCCCGGCCGGGTGCGGCACGGTTCGCCCGAGCGCGTCTCCATACACGAGAGCAGGCCAATCATCATGAATCAGACGCCGGCACATGGGCTTTCACGACAGATCCCGGGAATCGTCCCGGCTACGGACATGGCCGTGGTGCGTATCCTCTTTGAAGAATATTCCAAGGGCCTGGGGTTTTCCCTGTGCTTCCAGAATTTTGACCAGGAATTGGCTGAACTGCCCGGTCGATATGCTCCGCCCATGGGCGGGCTGTGGCTGGCCTGGGTCGGCGACATGGCGGCCGGTTGCGTGGCCTTGCGCCCCCTGGAGAATGGTCTGTGCGAGATGAAACGACTCTACGTGCGCCCGGCCCATGCCGGCCACGGCCTGGGTCGGGCGCTGGCCGAAACCGCCGTGGCCGGCGCCAGGGAACGCGGTTTTTGCGCCATCCGCCTGGACACGCTGGAAACCATGACCGCTGCCAATGCCCTCTATAAGAAGCTGGGGTTTCACCGCATCGAGCCCTACTGCCTCACTCCGCTTGACGGCGCGCTGCATTACGAACTGCCTTTGTAAACTACCAGCGTCGGCAAAGGCTCTCGCGCCAGGGCGGGGCAACCAGTTCCGCCAGCCCTTCCCCGACCCGATCGACCGGGATGCGCTCCCCGGCCAGTTCCACATCGCGCATAAAGGCCAGGCGCAGTGGTTTGTCGGGCCGTTGCCCATCCCCGGCAAAGGCATTGTGCGGAGTCAGATGCAGCCAGGACCGCCCCGGGCGGTCGGAGGCCCAGACCGCCTCGGGCAAGAAGACCGCATTGGCCAATCGTGGCCCCAAAGCGGCAAAAAGGGCTTCGCATATGACCGGAAACGGTTCCTTGTAAAGCCGGCGGCCGGCCGAGGGAAGGGTCTCGTTGGTGACGCAGGCCACAGGACCGTCGGGAAGATCGACGTACGCTTCCTTGCGGGTGGCGTCAGCCTGGCGCACCCGGCCAATGCCCAAGGCGGACGCCAAGGAGTCGGCCCGCCTGGCCACATGCGGTTGGCACTCAAAGCCGATCAGGATCGGGGAGTCGTACCCGGCCCGGCGGGCCAGAAGATACTGTCCCACAAGCAAGATACCCGTTCCAGCGCCGATATCCAGGCCCAAAAAGGCCTCGGCGACCGGAAGCTTTCGCTCCAGCAAGGCAGCCAGGAGATGCACCGTCTTTGGCAGGTCAACGAGCATTTGCAAGGCAAAACCATGATGGAGCAGGAAACGTCGCAATTCGCTCTTGCCGGCCAACTGGGCGCAACCGCCCCGCCGCCGGACGAACTGCCCGGCAAGTTCGGTCAATCCTTCCAGGGAGACATCGGCGTCCAGTTGCTCGGAATGGACGTAGGCATAAAAATATTTGAGACAAAGACTGGCCAGAGCCTCCGGCGCGACAGGCGAACCCGGGCAGGCCAGGGTCTCAATGAGCAGAGGCAGCGATCCGGGGACCACCATCCCGGCCGGGACAACCAGCCCAGGGGGCGGTTTGCGCTCCAAGAGCTGCAAGGCTGCACACCGCAAGTTGTCGCTCGTCATGCATCCGCTTCACTAGAAGTAGTAAAGATTATCGTAGCAGTTAAACGTGTCGGTCAGACCATTCTGGTAGCATATCCGGGCTGAGTCGTCGATGAGGTAAATTTGATCCATGGGCACCGTGCGGCGCTGGCCTTTGACCAACATGTAGTAGACGCCCTTGTCGGCATCCACCACCAAAGGCGGTTCCGCATAAAATGTTTTTCCATCCATGGTCTGGACATAATAGGTATGCCGGCCACAGCCGAATTGCAGGCATACCAAGGCAAGCAACAGGCAAAGCATCAAGGCACGCATGACAACCTCCTGCGCCGCATTGGCGCGATTTATTTATATCGGAACTTCATGACCAGCATAATCCCGACCAGTATCAGGGTCACGGCATTGGCCGCCACAACCGGGGCGGAACCGACTGCAAGGCCGTGGATGAGCCACAGCGTGATGCCCACGACCATGAGGGCGTACATACCAAGTGAAATATCGCTGGTGGATCGGCTGCGCATGGTCTTTACGACCTGAGGCGCAAAGGCTGCCGTGGTGCACAGGCCAGCGGCAAAACCGATCCAATCGGACAACGCAGGCACAACAGACCTATTTGTGAACCGACTGCCGGGTCTCGCCGGCAGCGGACGGTTCAAAGGTCTGTGCGGCGGTGCGAAAATAGGCCGCCATGGCCTCTATGTCGCGAAAAGACTGGGAAAGTTCCACGGAAACCGGCAAATCGGCAACATTTTTTTCCACCAGCCGCATCCACTGGAGTTCCTTGTCAAGTTTGCCGGCCACGGTGCCAAGGCCTGTTTTGATCATGGCCGCAAGCTGGGTCAGGGCGCCGCTGCAACCAGGGTCCAACGTATCGTAGATATAGACCATGTCGCCGGCATTGAGCACCAGTTCCCAGCAGGCTGCAAGCGAGGCTCGAAGGGCCAGCACGTCCTTGACGCGCTCGCTATTCCCCTCCTTGGTCAGGGAGGTGTAATAATCCGCAACTTTGAGGAGGTGGTCGTAAATTTTGGCGCTTTGGCTGGCGTAATAGGCATTGAAGGTCTTGGTGTCGGCTTTGGCCGCCAGACCCGGTACCGTCGCGACAAGACAGAGGCCAACAACCAGGATGAAGGTCACAAGGCCTGTCGTTAGCCGCCCAGGACACTGCAATGAATGGACTGCCGCCTGACCGGTGCCCATGGCTCGTTTCGTTGCCTCGCGTCCAAGGCCCATCAGTCGCCTCCATACCCGCACTGGGCTCTGGGTGGACGTCCCAAAGGAGGGCGGCAATCGGGATCGTCCTGACCTTCATGAGGGCGTCGTCGCACCAGGGGGGTGAGACATTTCCTGGTCAGCCCCGCAGTCGGGTTAATTGCCCACCGCCGCGTCAAGGGGAGCCATGGCGGCTTTGGCCTGTAATCCCGTGATTTGGGCCGTGGTCAGGCGTTTGACGCTGGCGTCGCGCAGCTTGACGGCCCGATCCCGGACCTTGTCGGGCAAGGAGGAAGAAGCAGCGGCCAACGTCGCGTAATAATAGGCAAGTTCGTCGTTGACCGGCACGCCGGCGAAACCCCGGTTGTAGACGTCGGCCAAAACGAATCGGGCGTAGGCAAAGCCGGCATCGGAAGATTTGGTCAGCCAATTGAGGCCGAGACGATAATCCTGGGCCACGTGGCGGCCGTTTAAGTAGGCGATGCCGACATCGCATTGGGCAATGGGATCGCCATTTGCAGCCAGGGCCAATTGTCCCGAGGTAGGATCGGCGGCTTGTTCGAGCGGGAACTCCTGGGACTGGTCCGCTGCGGCCGCAACCGGCTGGATAAGAGCCGTCAGCGCCAGCCAAAACGCCAGGACGGCGACGACTCCGGGGCATCGCCACCCTATCCCGAAAATACGTATGGGCATGGGCGTCTCCTTGCAAAAGCGGCCGACCCCGTCCGGGGCCGGCCGCAGAGCGGCAGCTATTTTTTGAGCCAGCTCATCATCTCACGCAGCTTGGCGCCGACTTTTTCAATGGGGTGCTCGGCGTTGATGCGGCGCATGGACAGGAAGTGCGCCCGGCCGGACATGTTTTCCACAATGAAATCGCGGGCAAAAGTGCCGTCCTGGATCTCTTTGAGGATCTTGCGCATTTCGGCCCGGGTTTCGTCAGTGACGACCCGGGGACCGCTCACGTAATCGCCGTATTCAGCGGTGTCGCTGATGGAATAGCGCATCCGCGACAGACCGCCCTCGTACATGAGGTCCACGATGAGTTTGAGTTCATGGAGGCATTCGAAATAGGCGATCTCGGGCTGGTAGCCGGCCTCGCACAGGGTCTCGAAACCGGCCTTGACCAGTTCCGCCGCGCCGCCGCACAAAACGGCCTGCTCACCGAAGAGGTCGGTCTCGGTTTCTTCCTTGAAGGTGGTGGTCAACACGCCGCCCCGGGTGCCGCCCACGCCCTTGGCGTAGGCCAGGCCCATTTCCATGGCCTTGCCAGTGGCATTTTGATGCACGGCGATCAGGCAGGGAACGCCCGCGCCCTCTGTGTAAACCCGGCGGACCAGATGGCCCGGCCCCTTGGGGGCGATCATAGCCACGTCGACATTGGCCGGCGGCACAATCTGCTGGTAGTGGATGTTGAAGCCATGGGCGAAAAGAAGCATCTTGCCGGCAGTCAGGCTCGGCAGCACGTCTTTTTCGTAGACGGCCTTCTGATGCTGGTCCGGGACCAGAATCATGATGACGTCGGCCGCAGCGGCAGCCTCGGCCGCGCTCATGGGCGTAAATCCGTTTTCCTTGGCAAGCTCCCAGTTGGGGCCGCCGGGACGCTGGCCGATGACGACTTTGACGCCGGAATCCCGCAGGTTCTGGGCGTGGGCATGGCCCTGGCTGCCATAGCCGAGGATGGCCACGGTCTTGTCAGCCAAAAGGGAAAGGTCGGCGTCCTGGTCGTAATAGATTTTCATCATAGCTCCTTTATCGTGCCAGTATGTGGCACGCTCGATGTCTTTTACAGGCGGCGGAGAAGAAAACGCCGCTATTCCTGCATTCCACGCCGCATGGCCACTGCGCCGGTGCGGGCGGCTTCCTTGATGCCATAACGTTGCAAGAGGCTCACCAGGGCGTTAAGCTTGTCCTGGGTGCCAGTGACTTCGAGCACGAGTTCATCCGGGCTCACGTCCACCACCTTGCAGCGGAAGATATCGACGATGCGGAGCACCTCGGCCCGTTTGCTGCCTTCGGCGTCCACCCGCAGCAGCATCATCTCGCGCTCCACGGACTTCACATCCGTGAGGTCCACGACCTTAAGCGTGGTGACGAGCTTTCGCAGCTGCTTGACGATCTGTTCGATGATGGCCTCGTCGCCGACGGTGGTGATGGTCATCATGGACAGGCCTTCGGTCAGGGTCGGGGCGACATTGAGGGTTTCAATATTATAGCCGCGGCCGCTAAACAGGCCGGCCACCCTGGCCAGCACCCCGGGTTCGTTCTCAACGAGGATGGAAAGAATGTGGCGCATGGGGTGCTCCTAGACGAGGATCATTTCGGTTATGGACTTGCCGGCCGGGACCATAGGCGCGACATTTTCCTCGCGGTCCACCACGACATCCACAATGACCGGGCGCGGCAGGGCAAAGGCTTCGGCCAGCACCGATTCCACCTTGGCCGGATCGGTCACCCGGAAGCCGGCCGCGCCGTACGCCTCGGCCAGTTTGACGAAATCCGGGGCCACATCCAGGCAGGTGGCACAGTAGTTCTTCTTGTAGAAAAGCTCCTGCCACTGCCGGACCATACCGAGATAGCCGTTGTTTAGGATAACGATTTTGACCGGCAGATTGTAGCATACGGCCGTGGCCAGCTCCTGAATGCACATCTGGATGGAGCCGTCGCCAGCCACGTCAATGACCAGTCGGTCGGGACAGGCCATCTGGGCGCCGATGGCCGCCGGAAAACCGAAACCCATGGTGCCAAGGCCGCCGGAACTGATAAACGACCGGGGGCGATTAAAGGCATAGAACTGGGCCGCCCACATCTGGTTCTGGCCGACCTCGGTGGTGATGATGGCCTCGCCCTTGGTCAGCCGGGAAATGGTCTCGACCACGAACTGGGGCTTTATGACCGTGCCTTCCTGGTTGTACGACAGCGGTTTTTCCACTTTCCAGGCGGCCACCTTGCTGTTCCAGGCCTCGAGCCCGGCTGCTGGCTCCGCCTCCAGGGTCGGCTCCAGGGTCTGACGCAGAGCGGTCAGAAAGCTCTTGCAGTCGGCCACCACCGGGATGTCTACGGGCACGTTTTTCTGGATCGAGGTGGGGTCGATGTCGATGTGCACGATCTTGGCGTTCTTGGCGAACTCGCTGATCTTGCCGGTCACCCGGTCGTCGAAGCGGCTGCCAATGGCCAGAATCAGGTCGGCATTGCTGATGGCCATGTTGGCGGCATAGGTGCCGTGCATCCCGAGCATCCCGAGCCAGAGCGGGTCTTCGGCCGGAAAGCAGCCAAGGGCCATGAGAGTGGCCGTGACTGGCATATTAAACGAGCGGGCCAGCCACGCCAAATCGGCGCTGGCCTCGGAGGCGATGACGCCGCCGCCGGCGTAAATAATGGGTTTCTTGGCCCGACGCACCACAGCCGCTACCTTGGCCACCTGCTTGGGATTGGGGGCATAGGTGGGATTGTAGCTGCGCATCTTGATGGTTTTCGGGTACTTGTATTCCGTAAGCTGGGTCTGGACATCTTTTGGCAAGTCGATCAGCACCGGACCGGGCCGACCCGTGGAAGCGAGGTAGAAGGCCTCTTTAATGACTCGGGACAGATCGCGCACATCTTTGACCAAGTAATTATGCTTGGTGCACGAGCGCGTAATGCCGACGATGTCCACTTCCTGAAAGGCGTCGTTGCCGATAAGCGGCGTCGGCACCTGTCCGGTGATGATGACGACCGGCACGGAATCCATATAGGCCGTGGCAATGCCGGTTACGGTATTGGTCGCTCCGGGGCCCGAGGTCACCAGGCATACGCCTACCTTGCCCGTGGCCCGGGCGTAACCATCCGCAGCGTGGATGGCGCCCTGTTCATGGCGTACCAGCACATGGCGCAGGGGGTAGTTCGGCAACTGGTCGTAAATGTCTATGACCGCACCGCCTGGAAAGCCGAAAACGACTTCCACGCCTTCGCGGCGCAGGGATTCCAGGAGGATTTGGGCCCCGGTGAGTTCCATGTTATTGGTCCTCCGCCTTGCGATATTTCATCAGAAGATTCTCGATGCGAGTCTTGCCGGACAGCTTCTTTTTCTTGATCTCCTTAAGCTCCGTGTCTTCAGCGGGAGTCAGGAAAGGCTTCGACTCCATCTTGTCCAAAATCTTCTCAAACGCGACATGCTCTTCATAGAGGCTTTTGAGTTCCGGGTCCGCTTCACCGTACTTGGCGACGAGATCCAGATCGCGTTGATCCATGGCACAGACTCCTTGTTGACGGTTCTAGTCTCAACCCATCATGGCCACTGCGGACCAGTCGGGTTCGGACTCTGCTTCTATACGAATCGTTTTCTTCCGGGATTTTTCCCCGGATACAATGCGCACCTGCCGGGATTTGAGTCCCAGGCAGACCGCCAGAAAATCCGTCAGGGCGGCATTGGCCTGGCCTTCCACGGCTTTGGCCCGAAGCCGTATCCGCAGCCGGTCTTCGACCAATCCAGCCAGGGCATCCTTGGCCCCGCCCGGGGTCACCGCCACCCGCAACGTCCAGGCTCCGGGGCCGGTGGCGAGGACGAAAATCGGCAACGTCCCGTCCGGCTGTACGCCTTGGCCCGCCTGCTCCTGGCCGCTGGCCCGGTTGCCTGCCCGCCCTGCCTCTTTCCGTGCCATTCGGCCCACCTACCGCTTCAACAGGGCAAAGGGGTCAAACGCCTCAGGGACATCAGGGTCATCGGGGCCATCCGCTACGCTTGGGGGCGGCGGCGATGCGGCGGCATCGGCAAACATGCCTCCCTCCTCCCCAGCCGTTGTCGCATCCAAGTCGAGGGCTTCGGCATCCTGGCCCGACGCCGATTGCGCCTGAGCGTCGAGGATGTCCAGAGAGGCCAAGAGCATGTCGCGGAATCGGGCGACCAGGGCCGCCTTGCGGGCAGCCAGAACGTCGATGTCCCGGGCCAGGGCGGCAGCCTGCCCCTTGGCTTCGGCCAGCATGGCCGCCGCCTGATCGCGAGCCTCGTCCAGAATGCGCTCGGCTTCCTGGCGGGCCTTTATTTTCAAATCCTCCACGATCTGCTGCGTTGTCAGCAACGTATCGCGAAGAGTGGCTTCCCGGCTCCGGTATTCGGCAATCTCCCGGGTCAGGCAGTCGTTGGCCCGGGTCAGGGCCATTTTCTCTTCGGCCAGACGGCCGATGGAATCCGCCGCCTCGGCCACAAGACGATCTACGGCATCACGGCGATAGCCGAGGAGGCTGTGCGAGAATTTCCGGTCAAGCAGATCAATTTTATCCAGGGTCACGGCTCACGCATCCGAACCGCAGACGGCTAGACCAGCCGTCCCGCAGCAGTTACGGGCAACTGTCCGGGTATCGGCCGTCACCGCCGCCACCCTACATGCGCCCCATACCCACGCCGCCAAGGCGCATGAGGGTGGGCACAAGAAACCACTGGAGAAACTGCAACGCCAGGATCACGACAATGGGCGACAGGTCGATGCCGCCAATCGTGAGAAACGGAAACCAGCGCCGAACCCGGTAAAAGACCGGATCGGTAACAGCGCGAAGAAAGCGGACCACAGGGTTGTACGGGTCGGGACGCACCCAGGACAGCAAGGCAGAGATGAGGATGACCCAGAAATAGAGGCTGAAAACGATGTCGAGCACCCTGGCCAGAGCAACAAAAAAATAGCCAATGATATCCATGCGTATTCCTTGCGATCAGTAATCAAAAACCAACGCGCTTTACCTGAAAAATGGCACAGAGCAGGCCATTAATCAAGACAATTCCGGTTCCTTGCCGTCAACGCCAGGTGAACCGGCCCTCTTCCCGGCCAGACAGGCACGCAGGCTGTCAAAGTCCGGCACGAACATGGCCGCAGCCAGGGCTGGATTTTTATACGACCAGAAAGGAATTCCAGCTGCCGCCGCTGAACGCTCATCCAGAGCCGAGTCGCCGATATAAGCCACAGTGTCCTTGGACAGATTCCAGGCGTCCAAAATACGATAGACGCCCTCAGGATCAGGTTTGGGCCGTTTAAGGCTTCCGGCGCTTATGACCGGCGAAAAATACCGGTCGATTTCAAAGTGCGCCAGCAAGAGTTCCACCGTCGAGGTCCGGTTGGTGTGCACGGCCATGCGAATGCCCTGCCCGGCCAGGACATCAAGCAGTTCGACCAGTCCGTCTTCCAGAAAAATGTACGGGAAGATATCCTCGTAATTGAGATTTCTCCGAACGATCTCAGCCTCTTCCAGGCGGTCGGCCGGGATGATGCGGACCAGGCATTCGGTGACCGAATGCATATGGACATACTCCTCCTCATCCGGGGTGATGGGGAGCATCCCCAGACCTTCGCGGATCAGGTTGTAATACATGCGGTTGGCGTCTCTGGAATCGACCAGGACGCCGTCGCAGTCGAAAATCACGCCGGTTAGCCGGGAAAGGAACTGCGGCGGAGAAGTCGGATTGCACACGTACACCGAAAAACGCCTCCTTAGGCCTGCACGGGGCTTATCGGGTTGACGACAACAATCGGCCGGGGCGTATCCAGCCAGGGAGCCTGGGCATCGGGCCGGGTCTTGCCCAGAAGCCGCCACCCCGTCACCGTGGCAACCGACAGCGCCATGTTCGGGGGGCCATCCGGGAACCAAGCAGCCAGGGTCTGGCCCGAGGCAGCGTCCAACCCCAGATCGGCGTCAAAAAGCGTGGCCGCGATATCGGGATCAGCAATAAAAAGACCGGCTCCTTGCGGGGCCAGAGCCCAAAACGGCGACAGGAGCTGCTGCCAGGGCGGCCGAAACTCATCGGCAAACGCGGCGGCAGTGGGCATTGTTCCGGCAGCCGACAAGGCCGCAGTCAGCGCCAGGGTGTCGTCATCGTCATCCAGGTCGGCTTCGATTCCCAGGCTTTCGGCCAGCCCCAGGCGGAAGCGGTCGTCGAGGCCCCCGGCCTCAGCCAATTCGGCCACGCTCTGTTCGATCATGGCGGCCAGACACAGGGAAAGCTGGGCTGCCTTGGCCTGGCGGGCGGCCACCCGCTCGGGATGGAGCTGGTCTTCCAGTTCCTCGCGCACGGCAAAGGTGGTGTCGGCAAAATAATGCCCCTTGGAGGCTCCGGCCAGCAGCGCAAGATCCTTGGGATTTTTGGTTTCCCGCCGCAGTCGTTCGAATTCGCGCAAAAATCCCGCCAACTCCGTCTCGGGAAGCGCCAGCCCGGCCGGACGCAACATGCCCGGTTCGGATGCGTCAGCCAACCCGGGATCGAGAAACAAAACACCGGGCACGGCAACCGCGGCCACAGCCGGCGTCAGGCAGGGGAAATGCAGCAACACTGAAGCGTCGCCTGACAAAGCGTTCATGAAAACCGTCCTTTGGCATAGAAACCGTTTACCTGCCCTGGCGTGCCAGATACCGCGGGCATCGGCCCGGACAAGGGGGAAAGGCCTGCAAACACAGGTCGCCTGCGGCATGGACACAGTCCGGGAAGGACGTCGTACCACCGGGCAGGTAATCCTGACAATTCCCTTCTTTGGCCAAGGTGGCTGGAAACCGGGCCTGCCATAACGCCTCGGCCTGCTCGTCACTAAGACTCAGGTTGTCAGCCCGCAGCACGAAATCATCGAAAGCCCGGCACAACCGCCGTACCACGGCGCAGCAGTAGTCCTGGCAAAGACCGGGATTCAGATGCTCTTCATACAGGCACCGTCCTCTCAGGCAATGGGGACAGCCCTCCCCGGACAGTCGGGTCAAACGGGCGGGCATGACGAATTTTCCATGTCGGCCGGCCTTTCTTGACCTGCCGGCAGGCCGCGTGTAAAGCCTTGGCCAACCCACTTGCGGAGGCGCAGCATGTTTGGAATAGGATTTCCGGAGCTTCTCATTATCCTGGTCATTGTGCTTATCATTTTCGGAGCCAACAAGCTGCCCGAGATCGGAGCCGGCATGGGGAAAGCCATCAAGAATTTCAAGAAGGCCACCAGTGAACCCGACGAGATCGACGTGACGCCGGGCAAGGCCAAAGACGACACGACGGACAAGAACTAGCCGGCTGTAAACTGCCGTTGAAAGCCCCGGGGGATGTCCCTCCGGGGCTTTTTTTATGCCAGACGTCCATGAGCGGCCTACAGCGTCCGGGTGACGGCCAGCAGAGCCTCGGTCAGCCCCTGGGCCATGGCTTGTCGCTTGTCCGCATTGGCCAGGGCAGCTGCGTCGTCGGGGTGGGAGAGAAATCCTGTTTCGACCAATACCCCTGGCGCTTCCACCGCGCCAAGCAATCCGAACGGTCCGGCCGCCGCTCCCCGTATCGGCAAAGGCGCGCTGCCGGGCATGGCCCGGGCCAGGGCCGTCGCCAGCTCCCGGCTTCGTCCGCGCCTGTCAGAACCGACAGCCGCGCGTACAGCCGACACGAACACCCCCTCTCCTCCCCGCGCCGTCCAGGATGCGCCCGCCTCCTGGGCGGCATTCTCAGCCCGGGCAACCAGGGCAGCCAAAGCATCGGAAGGTTGGCGGTCGTAGGCATAGACAATGACGCCGGCGGCTGTCGGTTCGACCACGCGGGTAGCGTGCAGGGAGACAAGCAGGTCTGCGTCGTAAAATCCTACCAATCCGGCCCTGGCCCAGCCCGGCAGAAAGACGTCGGAGGTCCGGGTGAGCTGGAGGATCACGTCGTTCTTGGACGCAGCCAGCAACCGAGCCAGACGCAGGGCAATATCCAGGGTCACGTCGGCTTCGCGAAGCCCCCCGACGCTCGCGCCGCTGTCCGTGCCGCCATGTCCGGGGTCGAGGAGCAGTCTGGCCGGGCCCTGGCGCGCCGACCGGCCGGTGCGGTTCAGAAGCGCCGCACGTTCAGCCTGGGCTTCCCGGGCCAGAGCCGATGGCCGGGGACGCGGCGCAGACGCCTCGCGGCCCGGGCTGCCCTTGCCCGGCAGCGGAAACTGGCTGATTGTCTCGGCCAACATCCGCGACAACGTATCCTCGGGGTTGAGGCGAACGGCCAGGGTGAAATGGGACAAGGCTGCCCGGGCGTCGCCCTGCTGGTAGTAGGCCCGGCCAAGCAAGGCCTGGACCCGATCATTGCGCGGGTCCTTGTCCTCGGCTTCCAGGAGCAGGGGCAGGGCCTTGGCGGCATTGCCGCCGATCAGTTCAGCCTGCGCCGTGCCGGCCAGTTCGTCGGCAGTATCTGCGAAGGCGACGCCCGGCCGGCAGGCGACAAGGCCGGCTGCGGCCAAAAAGGCCAATGCCTGACGGCGATTCATGCGGTTTGCTCCGAAAGACTGCGCTGTACAGCCGCGAGGATGCCTATATGGTTGTCCGGGGCAAACCAGGTGATGGCCGCATCCTTGCGAAACCAGGTCATCTGACGCTTGGCATAGGCCCGGGTATTGGAGAGCCAGGCCTCCTTGGCCTCTTTGAGATTGCATCTGCCAGCCAGATGGGCGGCAATTTCCGGGCCGCCAATGCCGGTCAGTCCCGGAACGTCGGACGGATAGCGGGCGAGCGCCTGCCGCACTTCCTCAACGGCTCCACCGGCGGCCATGCTCTCAATGCGCCGGGCCAGCCTGGGCAGCAGTTCTTCCATGGGGACGGACAGACCAATCATGACGGCAGCATAGTCCGGGGCAGCGGGATCACCCTGCCGGTGCCAGTCGGAAAAGGCCCGTCCCGTGGCCGCGAAGACTTCCAAAGCCCTGGTGACCCGCTGGCGATCGGCCGGGGCGATGCGGGCGGCATAGTCTGGGTCGGCCGCCGTCAACCGGGCGTGCATGGCGGCCGGTCCCAGGCGTTCCCAATCGGCCAGGACACCGGCCCGCACTGCGGCAGGGGTCATCGGAATGGGGGCCAGCCCGCCGAGAATGGCCCGGAAATAGAGTCCCGTGCCCCCGACAAAAAGAGGCAGACGCCCCCGGGCGCTGATGGCGGCGGCAGCGGCTCTGGCCCGTACGGCAAAATCCCCGGCAGCCACCGGAACGTCAAGCGGCGTGTCGCCGTAGAGACGATGCGGGCAGGCGGCCTGTTCTTGCGGCGTGGGCTGGGCGGTCAGCACCGGGATACCGGCATAGACCTGACGTGAATCCACATTGACCACTTCGCCCCCGAGAGCGCAGGCCAGGGCGATGGCGGCCGCGGTTTTCCCCGTCCCTGTGGCTCCAAGCAGGCACACGACCGACGTTTTGGCCACGCTCAGCCTTCCCTGCCGTTTGGGGACGCCTGTTCCAGGCCGTAGCGAGCCAGCATCCGCTCACGCACCCGGTCCGGCACCATGCCCCGGATATCGCCGCCATGCTTGGCCACTTCCTTGACAATGGTGGAACTGATGTAGAGCCATTTATAGTCGGTCATGATGAACACGGTCTCGATGGTTCGGTCGAGTTTGCGGTTCATGAGCGCCATCTGGAACTCGAATTCAAAATCAGACACCGCCCGCATCCCACGCAAAATCACGTTGGCCTGACGCGCTTTGACGTAATTGACCAGCAGGCCCCGAAAGCCCTCGACCAGCACCCGGTGGTCATTGGCAAAGACCTCCTCGGCAATGGCAATGCGCTCTTCCAGGGAAAAAAGCGGCGTTTTGTGGGAATCTCCAGCCACGGCCACGACCACGGTGCCAAACACCTTGGCCGCCCGCCGCACCAGGGAAACATGGCCGTTGGTCAGGGGATCGAAGGTTCCGGGATAGATGGCTGTGCAGGGCTTGCCAGTGTCCATACGATAATCCTCGTTTGACCGTAGGTTCGGTCGATCAGGCAGAGAAAGGACGGCGGAACGGCATCAGGGGGCAGTTCCACGCCGGCTTCGATTTCGGCTACGACCACGCCGCCATCGGCCACGAGGCCCAGAGAGGCAAGGTTGGCCAGAGTCGGCGGCAAGAGTCCCTGGCCATAGGGCGGATCAATGGCCACGAGGTCGAAGCGTCGCCTGCCCAGTCGGGGCAGCGCCTTGACCACATCAGCCTCCATGATCCGGGCGACGCGGGGGTCTAAGCCCAGGCCTCGCAGATTCTCCCTGAGCACCTTGGCCACAGCCGGACTGCGTTCGATAAAGACGGCCGCTTCGGCTCCCCGGGAAAGGGCTTCAATGCCTACACTCCCGGCCCCGGCATAGCAGTCAAGGACCTGGGCGCCGGCAAATACCACGCCCCGGGCCGTCAGCATGGAAAAAAGCGCTTCCCGCACCCGCCCGGTGGCCGGGCGCAGCCCCGGGGCGTCGATCACTTTGATACTGCGTCCGCCAAACCGGCCGCCGATAATACGCATAAGGCTCCTATCTGGCCCCGACAGCCAGGGCATACAGGCGCGGCAATCGGCGCTCCAGCAGCCGGGCCAGACCGTGGCACAGGCTGTAGGTGACGAGCACCAGAAGCAGCATATAGGCGATGCCGACCAGACTGCCGGAGGGTTTGAAAAGAAACCGGGTCCCGTAGATCAGATAGGAAAGAACCGGCTCATGGGTGAGATACACGAAAAAGGAGGTTGCGGCGAGCCGAAGCAGCAACGAGTTGTCACGAAGAGGGCAATAAGCCGACAGGAGCCAGAGGGTGATGGTTCCGAAAATCATGCTGTGGCGATACAGTAAATGGTAATAGGACGTCGCCCCGTAGTAAAATTCAAAATGGGCAGTGACGAACAGGAAAATCAAATACACAACGGCCACAGGCAGCGTCAGCCACCGAGCTCCATCAAGATTAACCTTGCTTTGGGACAACACGCAGCCGCCATAGAAAAAGAGCAGCCCGCTTAGCTCAATGGGAATGCCGGCCTGGGGCATAAACATCCAGACCGCCCAGCATGCCGCCAGTCCAAGAAGCGGAATTTCCTTGGAAAAGACATAAAATACCGGAGCCAGGAGAAAATAGACGTAGAGATCCCGAAGGAACCACAAGGTGTAGACGACAGGATAGCGATAAATCCCAAGCAACAGCTTGAGGATACCGTCTTTTTCCACCATATGGATGTCGCCAATATACGGAACCTTGTTAAACACGACAATGAGCAGCAGGCTGATGGCGTTAAAAAACAGATACGGCAACAAAATAGTGCGGGTCTTTTTGAGGATCATCCGGCCATAGGAATGGACATCGGGCTTGTAGGTCAGAAAAAAAAGATACCCGGAAATGGAAAAAAAGAGCGGCACGGACAATCGAAAGATGTTGTGGGGAAAAAAATCCAGATAGATCCGCAATAGATCCGGAATCTCCGTGTAATACGCCTGCAGACCTTTTTCGGCGTGGATGCCGATGACGAATACGACAAGAAGCGTTCGCAATACGTCGAAACGCTTGGAAATTTCAGGAACAACCAGGGAACGTGTGGACATGGACTCTCGCGTGGCTATTGCAGCAGGTCGAATTTTAAAAAGCGCATGGTCATCCCGGCCCGTCCCTGGGTGGCCGAACGCAGTTCCGTGGAAAAGCCAAACATCTGGCGCAACGGCGCCAGGGCCGTGACCGTCTTGTGGCCGCCCCGGTCCACCATGTTTTCGATCTTGGCCCCCTTGGAACCAAGGAGACCGATGGCGTCGCCGATAAAGGCGTCGGGCACGCCGACTTCCAGCTCCATGATGGGTTCCAGGAGGGCAGGACGGGCGGCGCTGAGGGCCGCCTTGAGCGCCTGGCTGGCAGCCATGCGGCAGCCGACGTCAGTCGTCTTGCCTTCGACCGGGAAGATCCCTGTCACCCGCACCCGCACGTCCTGCACCGGATGGCCGGAGAGCGGGCCGCTTTGCAGGCCGTCTTCCAGCCCTTCGGCCATGGCCGCGCTCCAGGTCGGCGGATAAGTCTGACGGTCAATCTCGAAAACGATGTCGCGCCCGGCCTCACGGGGCAACGGCGAAACCGCAAGCGTCACCCGGCCATGGTGCAAGCGCTCGCCCAGTTCCCGCTCAAACTCGCCCTCGCCGGCCGCTTCGATCGTCACCGTCTCCTGATAGACAACCTGCGGCTTGCCGGCCCGGGGCGAGACGCCGTATTCCCGGCGCGCCCGCTCCAGTACCACGTCAAGATGCAGTTCCCCCATGCCGGAGAGAATCATCTGGCCGGTATCCGGGTCGTGTGTCAGGGTGAGGGTGGGATCTTCCTCGGTCAGTTTGGCCAAGACTTCCCCGAGGCGCTCGGTTTCCTCAGCGTTTCGCGGCTCCAGGGCCAGACTGATCACCGGTTTGTAACCGGCAATGGTTTCCAGCAAGATCGGGGTTTCCCGGGCGCATAATGTGTCGCCGGTGGCGGCATGGCGCATACCGGCAATGGCTACAATCTCGCCCGGATCGGCAATCTCGGCCTTTTCGCGGTGGCCAGCATGGAGATGAAAGAGCCGGGCCGGGCGTTCAATCTCGCCCCGGGTGGCGTTATAGACATCCTTGCCGGCTTCGATGCGGCCGGAATAGACCCGGGCGAATACCTGCCGCCGACCGGTCTCCATGCTGACCTTGAAGACCAGGGCCGCCAGCGGCGCACTGACGTCCGGGGGAAAGGCGACGGCGGCCTTGGTTTCGGGATCGACGCCAACGGCCCCCTCCCGGTCAAGGGGGCTTGGCAAATAGGCCAGCACGCCGTCGAGGATCGGCTGGATGCCGACATTTTTAAGGGCCGAGGCGGCCAAGACCGGCACCAGCCCATGGGCGATGGTCCCGGTGCGCAGAGCGCCAACGAGCAGCCCAGGGGCTATGGGGTGGCCGGAAAGATAGGCTTCCAGCACGGTCTCGTCGTAGTCGCAGGCCGCCTCGACCAGTTTTTCCCGCCAGGGACCGGCCAATTCGGTCTCGGCAGCCGAAAGCGGCCTCCGGGTCATATCCCCGCCGCCGGGCTCGAAATCAAGCCGCTCCAGGGTGACGAGATCAATGAGGCCGGCCAGTTCCGGCCCCTGGGCAACAGGAATGGACACGGCCACGGGATTTGCTCGTAATTTTTCACGCATGGCGGCCAACACCGCCTCGAAATCGGCCCCGGGACGGTCGAGTTTGTTGACGACTGCCAGCTTGGGCACGCCGTAATCCACGGATTGCCGCCAGACCGTCTCGGATTGCGGCTCAACGCCGGCCACGGCGCAAAACACCCCCACCGCGCCGTCAAGCACCCGCAGCGAGCGTTCCACCTCGATGGTGAAATCCACATGGCCCGGGGTGTCGATGATATTGATCTGGTGGTCTTTCCAGGAGCAGGTGGTGCAGGCCGAGGTGATGGTGATGCCGCGTTCCTGTTCCTCGGGCATGAAATCCATGGTGGCGGTGCCGTCATGGACTTCACCCATGCGGTGGATGCGGCCTGAGAAAAAGAGAATACGCTCGGTCAGTGTGGTCTTGCCGGCGTCGATGTGGGCAATGATGCCGATGTTGCGCAGGCTGGCCAGACGGCTCTTCTTGGTGCCCTTTTTGGCGCTCATGCTCGCTCCGGTGGGTTGGCAGGGTGCGTCGGGCAAAAACAATCAGGCGATATCCGGGCGCGACGGGGCAACAGCGGCTCCCAGGCGATGGATGCGAAAGGCTTCACACGGCAATTGCGGCCACAGCCAGAAGGTTTCCCGGCCGGGGCCAAGGACCAGCGGAGCGGCGGCAAGATCGGACAAATCGGGCTGTGGCGCGACATACAGGGCATCATAGCCGCAGCCGGCCGCGTCCGCCAGTCCACCCTGTCCGGACGTCCAGGCCGGCAGATCGGGACAGGGGGCGTCGTGTCGGACAAAGGCCATGTCGGGATGGGCAAAGGTCAGGGCAGCAATGTCGAAGTCGGTCTCTCCCGGGCCAAAGACCCCGGCCCGGCCGGCAATGCGGGCCGAATGGACGGCAAGAGACAAAGGCAGCCGGGGGGGCAGGGCCGTCTCGCCCAGGACCACCACCGCTCCCCTGCCCTTGGCCGGCAACTCGGACAAAAGGCCCGGCAGCACGCGGACAGGCAGACGGCAGGCCATTTCCACGCCGCACAGCTCCAGGGCGGTGAGCAGCGGCCCGGGCCAGGACGCGCCCAGGCGCACCACGGCCACATCAGGCACCCTGGCGCACAGGACCGGCACAACAGCTGCCGCCAAACGCGCCGGCGACAGAAAATCCCGACCGCAGACGACGACGACGAAATCCAGGGGAAGGTCCTCGGTGGTCAGGAGCAGATCATGGCCCAGGCTGTCGCGGCGTTGGGTCAAAACCGGCCTTGGACCGCCCACGGCGGCATAGACGGCGGCCAGCCCGGTCTTGATCCAGGCCCGTCGGCCATCGCCGGTTCGGGCATAGGCAGCGGCGAAGACCTCGTCGGCGACCCGGCCCTGTTCCATGGCCTCGGGCCACTGTCCCGCAGCAAGCGCAAAGGAAGGGTTCATGGCTTCGCCTTGTGGCAAACGCAAACGGGGCGGCCAGCCGCCCCGTTTTGCCGCCGGATTGTCCCGAAACGCCGTGGCGTTCCGGGACAGCTCGTTACAACCAGCGTTTGGCCCAGTGCCGCCAGCTGCCTTCGATGGCCTGGCGTTCATTCTCGGTCAGGGTCTTCTGGTATTCAAGGTAGGACAGTTCGGAACGCAGCTTGGCGTAATCGAAAACTTCCTCAAGTTCCTTGAAGTTCTCCACGGCATACATGTAGCGTTTCCAGGCCGCACCATACTGGCTGGTACGCCAGTAGAAGTCCGCGACAAACAGTTCATGCTCAGCCAGACGTTTGCGGCATCGACGGATGTAATCAGCCGCTTCCTTACCGTATTCTGTGTCCGGGAAGGTCTGTTCCAGGAGATAGAAGTACTGGATGGCTTCCTGGAGGTTGCTTTGCGGCATGTCGATGGACTCGGAACGCTTGAAATTGGAGACGCCGATCTGATAGAGGACGTACGGAATTTCTTCGCTTCTCGGATGGACCGACTCGAATTCTTTATATGTTTCAGCAGCCATCCCGTATTCTTCGGTGAGGAAGTAGGCGTCGGCCAGAGCCACGGTGCCCATTGGGGTGTAGGGGCTAAACGGGTAGCGATCCTTAAGCTTCATAAAGAAGTTGATAGCCCCGTAGTACTCTTTCTCCGACATGGACTGCCGGCCAGCCTCGTAGAGCTCCTGGGCAGTGTCCTCCGGCGGCGGCAGGAAGTAGTAATCGACCAAGCCGGCGCAACCGCCAAGAAACAGCAGCAGGCAGCTCAAAGGCAGGAAACGGCGCAACATCACATTCATGGTATATTCCCGGATATGGCCCGGTCCTGGCCGGGCGCCATGCGGCGAACGGGACGTCGCCCTTGACTGGCGACAGGTCCCGGCGTCTCGATGCGCGTCCTCTTACCAAATGGCCCAGACGGGCACAACGGAAAAAAGCCGAACCCGTCCGCCCCGCTGCCCTCGCAGCCCGGTCGAACGGGTTTGGCCGTCAGTCTTGGGGAAACCGCGAACTGATATAGGTGTAAGCGGCATGCGCAGCCACGGCGCCGTCGCCGACGGCAGTGGCCACTTGGCGGCAGGACTTTGAACGAATATCGCCGGCGGCAAAGAGGCCGTCGATATTCGTACGCATCTCCGCATCAGCCAGGATGAACCCCTGATCATCGCGGGCGAGCGCCTTGGGATAAAAATCGCCCTGCGGCTCAAAGCCCACAAACACGAAGACGCCGTCAACCGGAATGGTGCGGCAATCGCCGGATTTGACGTCGCGCACCTCAATACCGGTCACGCCGTCATCGCCGGAGATGGAACACACGACCGTCGAGCGCAGTATCTCGATGGACGAATTGGTGGAACAGCGGTCCTGATAGCATTTCTGACCACGGAAATCGTCACGACGGTGGATAAGGTAGAGCTTTTTGACCAGTCGGGCCAAGTAGAGAGACTCCTCCAGGGCCGAGTTGCCGCCGCCGATGACGGCCACGGTCTGGTCCCGAAAGAAGTTCCCGTCGCACAAAGCACAGTAGGAAACGCCCCGCCCGGCAAATTCCTTTTCGCCGGGGATGCCCACACGTTTGTAACGCGCGCCAGTACACAGGATCACGGCCTTGGCCTCGACGACTTCCCCGCCCACATGGATGTGGTGGAGCCCGGCGGCGGATTCAATAGACGTGACTTCGTCATTGATCCGATCAATGGCATAGTGCCCGAGATGGGCGGCCATGGCGTCGGACAATTTCCAGCCCTCAATCCCGTCCGGAAAGCCGGGGTAGTTCTCGATCAGATGCGTCATAAGCATCTGCCCGCCAGGCGAGAGCTTTTCCACCAAAGCCACGGACACGTCGGACCGGGCCAGATACAGGGCGGCCGTTATGCCAGCCGGACCGCCCCCGATCACGACAGCGTCGAAACGTTTCATGGATTAGAGCGCCTTCTGGGTAAGCATTTCCTTGATGCTGCTCTTGGAAACAGCACCGGTGATCTGCTCCACGACTTCGCCGCCCTTGAAAAGGATCAGGGTGGGGATGGCGCGGATGCCGTACTTGCTCGGCGTGCTGGGGTTCTCATCCACGTTCATCTTGGCCACCTTGACCTGGCCGGTATATTCGTTGGCCAGTTCATCAATGACGGGTCCCATGGCGCGGCAAGGTCCGCACCAGGGAGCCCAGAAATCCACCAGGACGGGCAGGTCGCACTGCAGGGCTTCGGCTTCGAAGTTCGCGTCGCTCAGTTGGATGGCCATGGATGCTCTCCTTTCATGGGCTTGGCCGACCACCGCGGCGGTCGGGTTTTTATCCGTTTGGCAGGCGGTCATGGCCGACCGCGTGTTCCCTGTGAACAGGGTCCGTAATCGTTTAAACCTATTGCGGCAAGGACCGGCTGTCAACCGATCCCGGCCCAAGCGGTGCGCCGGCGTGGTAATCCCAGGGCACTTTGCGCCCCCGGGGGATGGGGGCCAGGGTCAGGTCATGCGTCAGCCCATTTCGCCCCAGCAGACAGCCCGTGGCCGCAATCATGGTGGCATTGTCGGCGCAAAGGCCCGGCTCGGGCAGATAGAGCGGCAGCCGTCGCCGGGCGGCCAGATCGGCCAGCATGGTCCGGATGGGGCCATTCGCCGCAACCCCGCCAGCAGCCAGGATCGAGGCCGGGCGCACGGACTGGGTGGTAAGCGCTCGCTCCAGTTTGACCCGCAGCGTGTCGGCAATGGCGTAATTAATTGAGGCGCACACCACCCGAAGGGCCTGGGGCCAAGCATCGGGGTCGATGGGACCGCCGGAGACGGGCATGGCCGTCACGCGCAGTTCGGGGTGGGCGGCGACATAGGTGGCCACGGCGGTCTTGAGGCCGCTGAAGCTGAAATCAAGGTGGTCGTTTTCCAGATAAGGACGGGGAAACAAACTGCGGTCCGGTGTGACGCCCTGGCCGAGCACGTCGATAAAGACGCCGCCCGGATAGGGAAGATTGAGCGACTTGGCAGCTTTGTCAAAGGCCTCGCCAGCCGCGTCGTCAATGGTTCGGCCAAGGACGGTCATTTCCAAGGGGGAGTCCAGGCGCACGATCTGCGTGTGCCCCCCGGAAACCAACAACCCCAGAGCCGGATACGCGACTTCGCGGCCCAGAGTGGCGGCCATGAGGTGGGCATGGAGATGATCCACGCCAATAAGCGGCTTGCCCGCCCCCAGACACAGGCCCTTGGCCGCAGCCAGGCCCACGAGCAAGCTGCCGAGCAGCCCCGGCCCCCGGGCCACGGCCACGGCGTCCACGTCGGCTATAGACCGTCCGGATTCAGCCCAAAGCGCCTGCAACAGCGGTCCCATGCGGCGCAGATGCTCACGCGAGGCCAACTCCGGCACAACGCCGCCGTACACCGCGTGCAGCCCGGCCTGGGAAGCCAGCTTTTCCAGGATCGGACGGCCGTCGTCGCAAAGGGCGACAGCCGTCTCGTCGCACGACGTCTCAATGCCAAGACACAACATGCCGGATCAGGACTTGTGTGCGCGGCCGTAGACTTCCATCACCTTGGCCACATCATTTTTGCTGCCGATAAAAAGCGGCACCCGCTGATGCAGTTCCGTCGGTTCGATGGACAGGATGTCGCGTTCGCCGTCCGTGGCCGCGCCGCCGGCCTGGGTGATGACAAAGGCCAGGGGATTGGCTTCGCACAAAAGCCGCAGCTTGCCCGTGGGTTTGGTGGGGTCGCGCCGGTCGGCCGGATAGAGGAAGATGCCGCCGTAAAGCAGGTTGCGGTGAAAGTCCGCCACCAGCGAACCGATATAACGGCCGCCATAGGGCTTGCCGCGGGGGTTGTCCGTGCCCTTGAAGGCATTGACGATTTCCCGGGTCGGCGCATCCCAGTAGGACCAATAGGCTTCGTTGACCGAATAGATTTTACCGGTGTCCGGAGTGCGGATGTCCGGGTGGGACAGCAGGAATTCCCCGACACTCGGGTCCAAGGTGAAACCGTGCACGCCCTTGCCGGTGGTATACACCATCATGGTGGAAGTGCCGTAGAGGAAATAGCCGGCTGCCACCTGCTTGGCTCCGGCCATGAGCAGCTCGCACAGGTTGTCGCCGGAACAGCCGTCAGGGACGCGGTAAATGGAAAATATGGTGCCGACATTGACGTTGGCGTCGATGTTCGACGACCCGTCCAGGGGGTCGAAAATAAGGAAGTAGTCGCCTTTGGGGAACTGATCGGGGATGGTTACGAGGTCGGCGTTTTCTTCGGAAGCGATGGCGCACAGGACCCCGGACCGCTCCATTCGGTGGATGAGCACCTTGTTGGCGTACTCATCAAGCTTTTGCACCTCTTCACCCTGGACATTGATCTCGCCGGTAAAACCCAGGACATCGACCAGACCGGCCTTGCGGACCTCCCGGGAGATGATCTTGGCGGCCAAGATGAGATCATTGAGCAGCCGGGTGAACCGGCCGGTGGCCATGGGGGACTCTTTCTGGTGCAACAGCAGGTGTTCGATGACGGTAATCTGCGGCATAGCGTTTCTCCTCCCGCCGTCAAGGCGTGGGCACGCCGGGCGTGCGGCTCCTAGGCCTGCGGCCTTGGACTATCGTACAATCAGCAACAAATTCCCACAAGATTTTCCGGGGTTGGAAACAAAAAAAGCCGGCGGCCGAAACCGCCGGCCATGGGATCATCGCATACTCAGGGATTGGCCGTCGGGTCAGCCGGCATCGGAAGCGGCTCAGTGGACGGAATCTTGACATCGGATTTGGGCCCAGGAGCGGCTTCTTTTTTGGGTTCCGGCTTCTGGGTCCGCACTTCCCGGGCATCAGTCAGGTAAACCAATTCAAGCTGGCCGAGGTAGCGCGCCTGCCAGACATACTGGCCGCCAGCGGCATTGATGTCGCCCTGGACAGATTCCTTGAGCATATCCGACCACTTGAGCGCAGCCAACGCTTCTCCTTGTCCACTGGCGCCGGGCCACACCAACCCATCGGTGGAGACAACGACCAGCGCCCCGGGATCGGAGGAAAAGCGGACGAGATTTCGCGGATCAAAGTAGGCAACCACAAGGCCGGCCCACTCGTTTTCCTTGAAAAAGGGTGCTGCCACCAGGACCACGGTGCCCATTTCGTCGGTCACGACCCGGGCGCCCATCTTGCGCACCTTGTAGCGCTCCGACTGCTCAAGCAGAGGGGCGACATCCAGGGGACGCATGGGCACCGCCGGCACCTGTCCCACAGTGACGCCTGTGGTATCCACCACGACCACGCCGGAGAGCCAGTTGTGATTGGTCAGCAGTTGCTGTGCCCATTCCTGCTCCGGGGGGGTGTCCTGGCTGCCAAGGACCCGCAACATGGCCAGCAGACGCTCATCCACGGGCATGAACAAGGCCGCCAGGCGTTGCAGCCCCTTGTCGGTAATGCCCTGGTCGCTGAAGTCGATGGTGGGGTCGGTGTTGATGTATTCGCGGTAGAGCTTGCGGGTTTCGCGCCACTTGGTTTTCATGGTGCCGCAGCCGGTGAGCGTAACAAGGCACAATAAGGCGGTCATGGCCGCGATGGCAGTACGTTTCAAGGCCGTATCCTCTTGCTGTTCCTGATTGGTGGGAGAAATCTTCCAGACGTCGCCGTCTGGGAGGTCACGATCCGGCCCGGGCTTCCAGGCGTCCGGCCAGGGCTTCGAGAAAGCTTGCCAGCTTGGCGGATCCCTTGGGTCCGGGAGCGACGGCCCCATGCGCCAGGGGTGTGTTATGCGCGGCGGTTGTTGCTTGCGGGTCGGGGGCTGCGTCAGGCGACAAAGCTGCCTTCAATTCGACCAATTCCTCGCGTTCGGGACCGTTCGGGGCAACGGCCAGGAGATCTTCATAGATTTCCAGGGCTCCGGCGGTATCACCCTGCCCGGCCAGCACGGCAGCCATGGTTTTGGTTCGAACAGCCTGTTCCCGGGATTTGGCCGGCCGGCTGCGATTGCGTTCTCCCGGCGCTTCCGCTGCGTCGAGGATGTCGGCTAGGGCCAGTATTTCCCTGGCGCCGCGCAATTCAGGCCCGTCGGCCGGTTCCCTGTGTTCGCTTCGGGCGGGAATGGGCGTCTCGGGTTCTTCCGGCTCTTCTGACGGAACTCCCGGCGCAGCCAGGGGAACGACAGGCGCAGCCAGAATCGGTCTTTCAACGTGTTCTACGGGCATCGCCGCCGGAGCAGCTGGCGCTGCCGGCGCATCCGCAAGCGCTTCGTCTGCCTCGTTGCATTCAGACGGGCTCTCGGTCTGGCTAAGGCTTTTGAGCCCCCGTTCCATGACGTCGGCCCAGGTCAGGGTCTGGTCCTGGAAATAATGGGACAAAAAGAGCATGGCCAACGCAGGGTCTTTGGAACGGGTCGCAGCGGTTTTTGACCACAGAAGCCACACCGAAGGATACCGGGCGAGCATGGACCCGACATCGGCAAAGATCTCCCCGGCCTGCTCCTCCCTGCCCTGGCGGGTGAGCAGTTCGATAAGCAGAAATTTGGCTTCCAGATGGTCGGGGTGAAACCCAATGCCCCGGCACAGGACGGCAACAGCTTCGTCATGACGCCCCTCAGTCGCAAGCTGGCGGGCGAGCGGGAAAAAGGCCTTGGAATTCGGTTCGATCTCCAGGACTTCCCGGTATACTTCGATTTTACTGAGCATCGGCCCGCTTCCCTTCCTTGTCCCGGTCCGGCTCCTTGGCGGCTGGAGGGTCTTTTGGAAACTGGTAGAGAATCTCGTTTTCCTTGAGATAGTTCATCTGGGCCCGGGCCATCTTTTCGGTAAAGGCCTGATCCGTTTTAAGCCAGCGGATCTCCTGGCTGAGGTCCAGAGAACGGTCGTTGACAGATTCCAGACGCTGCTTGAGCTGCTCGTGGCGGGATTTGAGTTCGAGATAGGCAAAGATTCCGTTATCGCTCCATATCAGGTTATAGAGCAGAAAAACATTGAAAAAAATAAGTGCCGTCAGCAGGAACCGTCGCCATATCATGTCATTGCACGACGTATTTCTTCGGGCGTTTGGAATCGGACTGAGCCAGAGGCTCCCGCAATTCCCGGAGGAAATTCTCCGTAGCGGCCTCGATTCGCAGCACGTCTTGCTCCTCCACCTCAATGTCTTCGACATGGGACAGGAACATCTTGAGGACTTTGAAATCGCGCAACAGATAGTGTCCGAACTGGAGTCGCTCCAGATCCGGTTCCAGTTCCAAAATGGTGTGCAGGCAGTTCTCTATGCGGGCGGCGAGGTTGTCGTCGAGTCGTTGACCGGCCCACGCGCCCTTGCCCAGTCCCGGTCGGGCGGGGCGTACCCGGCGTCTGGCCAGCTTTGAGATGTTTTTGGCTTTCATATCGCCTTGTCGTAAAAGAGGTTACCTGGAGTCGGTCGCAGCATGTCCCCGGTTACCGGGCCGCTTTGTCCGACCACATCACTTTCTTGCCGAATCCATAAAAGTAATTGACGCCGGATACAAGGGTCAAAACCAGGGCCAGGTACAAAAGCGCGCTGCCAAGCGGCGCGGGATCAAAGCCCTGAATGGGGTAGTGCAGCAAAAGCGGGCAAAGGGCCATCATCTGCAAAATGGTCTTGAGCTTGCCGAAACGGTCGGCCGCAATCACCACGCCGTAATCAATAGCCACGGCCCGGAGCCCGGTCACGGCGATTTCCCGGCAGATAATGACGACCGCCACCCAGGCTTCCACCCAACCCAAATGCGTGAGCATAATCAGGGCTGCGCTGATAAGCAGCTTGTCGGCCAGGGGGTCAAGGAATTTGCCCAATGTGGTGACAAGGTTCTGGCGTCTGGCCACCACGCCGTCCACAATGTCGGTCACTGCAGCGGCCATGAAGACCAACATGGCGGCAAAACAAGCCCCCCTTCCCGGAAAATAGAGCAGGATCACGAGGATCGGCACAGCCCCGATACGGGCGAGGGTCAGGTTGTTGGCGAGATTGAACATGCGTGGCTAAGCCTTTCGGAGGTTTCCTGGCGCAGGCAGGCAATTAAAGCAATACCGGGCTGGCGTCAAAGCCTTATCCCCAGATCACGGCAACCGGCAGGCCGGGTTAGGGCCGAGGATAGGCCGCGGCCTCAAGGCTTGTGCTGCAGGCCAGGGCCACGGCCTTGGCCAAAGCCAAGAAGGCCTTGCGGGCCGGACTTTCGCCTTCAAGAAGCACCACCGGTCGGCCCAGATCGCCAGCCACCACGGTGGCCGGATCAAGCGGCACCGCGCCCAGGAAATCCAGGCCGTAGTCCCGGGCCATGGCTTCGCCGCCGCCCTTTTTAAACAACGCGATCTCTTTATGACAGTACGGACAGGCCAGGCCACTCATGTTTTCCACCACGCCGAGAATATTGGCATTGGCGTATTGCAGGAAATTGATGGTCTTGCGCACATCGGCCAGGGATATTTCCTGGGGCGTGGTGACGAGCAGGCACAGGGCGTCGGGTACGGTTTTAAGGACCGTCAGGTGTTCGTCCCCGGTGCCCGGCGGCGAATCGATGACCAGGTAGTCGAGTTCGCCCCAGTCCACATCGGCGATGAACTGGCGAATGGCGGTGGTTTTCATGGGTCCGCGCCACAGGACGGCCGAATCCGGGTCGGAAAGAAGCGATTGCATGGAGACCACAAGCAGGTTGTCGCCAAACCGCTTCGGCGCGATGGCCGCCTCGGCCCCGGCTCCCATAGCCCCGGTCAGCCCCAGCATGCGCGGCACGCTCGGGCCATGCAGATCGACGTCAAGCAGCCCAACCCTGGCTCCGTCAGCGGCCAGCGCACAGGCCACATTGACGGCCACCGAGCTTTTTCCCACCCCGCCTTTGCCGCTCATGACCACAAGTTTGTAGCGAATGCGCTCAAGCGTCTCCCCGATGCGCGCATCGCGAACATCGGGTTTGCGGGCCGCTTCGGGAGTCGCTCCCCGGCCTGGACAGGTGCGGCAGGAATCGGATTGCGCCATAATAAAAGCCTGTTCCTTTGGGCCTACCAGCCATGGGCGCCGACAAGGTCAACAAACATGACCCCGCCGAGTTCGCGCACAATGACGCGACCGTTTTCCCGACGGACCAGACACAGCGTCTGGCTGCGCCGGGAGGCGCCCACGGGGATGACCATACGCCCTGTTTCGGACAACTGTCCCACCAGCGGAGCAGGAATCCTGGGACCGCCGGCCGCAACCAGGATGCGGTCAAAAGGGGCCTCCTCTGGCCAGCCCAGTGTCCCGTCGTCGAGTTTAAGGCGCACCCGGCGGTAGCGCAAGGCATCCAATCGGGCCCGGGCCAGTTCGTAGAGCGGTTTGACCCGCTCAACCGTGAACACGTCCGCCCCGAGTTCGGCCAGCACAGCGGCCTGATAGCCGGAACCAGTCCCGATCTCCAGGACCTTGTGCCCCGGGGCCACTCCAAGCAGCTCCGTCATCCAGGCTACGACATACGGCTGGGAAATAGTCTGGCCATGGCCGATGGGCAGCGGATGGTCCTCGTAGGCCTGGGGAATGAGCGCCTCTTCCACGAACAGATGCCGGGGCACCTTGCGCATGGCCCGCAGTACGTCGGGATGGCTTACTCCCCGGGCCTCGATCTGGTCGCGGACCATGCGTTCGCGACTGCGCCGCAAATCCGTCTTCTGCCCCGATCCGTTCATCTGCGCCCTTTGCGGCAAGTTCTCAAAAAGTCCTGCACGCTTGCTCGATCCTACCTGGAAAACAGAATTTTCGCTTCAAGTCAACGCCTTGCGCCTTGACAGGTCAACCGGCCCAATGGGAACTTTGGGGGACAAAAGGAGGCTCCCATGCTGACCACCCGCGACCTGATGACCGAAGACCTCATTGCGCTTCGCCTTGACGACAGCCTGCTTGTCGCCAAGCAGACCATGGAAGACGCCCGCATCCGCCATCTGCCCATTGTCGACGCTGCCGGCGCGTTTGTGGGCCTGCTCACCCATCGCGACCTGCTGGCCGCTTCCGTGTCCCGCCTGGCCGACATTGACGCCCAGACCCAGGAAGACATCTATGCCGGCATTCCTTTAAGCGAGGTCATGCGCTCCGACGTGGCCATGGCCACCCCGGAGTTGCCCCTGCGCCAGGCGGCCGAAGTGCTGCTCACCCAGAAATACGGCTGCCTGCCCGTGGTCGAGTGCGGCAAATTGGTCGGCATTCTCACGGCCTCCGACTTTATTCGCCTGAGCCTTGAACTTATGGACGCCCTGGAAGCTTCCGAGCGTCTCGACTGCGCCGACGAAGACGAATAACCGCCTGATGCACTTGGAAAGGCGCACACAGGCTGGCTGCCCGTCTTTTGAGCGACAACGCTTTTTGTCAAAAGACTATTGACTTCCGGCTTGTGAAATTTTACGCTTTTCTACTGAATTACGGCGGCGGGGCAGTAGCCTGAGGAGCCGCCTGTGGATTCGCAGCGGCAAGGTCACTTTCACCGTTTTCTGGAGCTCAAGGAGGGAGTTGGATGCGTTCCAAGGTCATGCTTTCCGGGTTGATTGTTATGGTATGCAGCTTGGCCATGGCCACGGCGGCTTTTTGCGAGGGCGGCAAGTTTAGCAAAATCGTGGAAGCCAAGTCCACGCTGTGCTACCCCCTCGAACTCACGTTCAAGCGCCCGTCCGGGGTGCTCAAAACCAGTTTTGCCCCGGTCAAGTTTTCCCATGGGCAACATGCGTCCGTAGCCTGCGTCACCTGCCACCACATGTGGGACGGCAAGGGTGAAGTTCAGGGCTGCGCCGAAGAAGGCTGCCACGACAATCTGAAGGATCGCCAGGAAGCGACGTCTTACTTCCGCGCCTTCCACGACAAGAATGCCGAGAACAGCTGCCTGGGCTGCCACATGAAGGCCAATGTGGTCCGCAAGGAAAAGGGCCAGAAGCCCCTTTCCGTGGCCCCCTGCTCCAACAATGGCTGCCACGTGGCCGCGAAATAACCACGGGTACGCAGGACGCCGCCTTTGAAAACGCCCCCGCCCTGTGCGGGGGCGTTTTTTTATGGGCGACGCCGAAGGACGGACCACCAGCCGAAACAGGAGCCCGGCGCACCCGGCCCCCTGCCCACGGAGCGCCCCATGAAGAAGCCCTCCCCGGTCATCGACATTTCCCTGCCCCTGTCTCCGGAAACGCCGGCCGTGCCCGGGGACCCGCCTTTTGTCCGCCGTCTGTTTTTGTCCCAGGCAACCGACGGGTGCGAGGCGGCGGCTTTGCGCTTCAGCGCCCACAGCGCCGCCCACATCGATTTTCCGGCCCATTTCCTGCCCGGCGGCAAACGGGTCGGCGACTACCCGGTTGCCGCCTTTTTCCTGCCGGCCGTGGTCATCGACTGCGGCGAGACCATGCGCCTTGGCCCGGACGTGCTGGCCGGCGCGGCCGTCGCTGCGGGCGAGGCCGTGCTGTTTAAAACCGTCAATTCCCGCTTGCGCTGCTTTGCCGGCCCGGATTTCCCTGGCGACTTCGCCGCCGCCACCCCGGAACTGGCCCGAGAACTCGTAGCCCGCAACATCGGACTCGTTGGCATCGACGCCATGAGCATCGAACCCCTCGACGATCCAGCCTACCCGGTCCATCAGCTGCTGCTGGCCGCCGGCATTCTCATCCTGGAGGGACTTACCCTCGCCACGGCCCGGCCAGGACGCTACCGGCTGGTCTGTCTGCCCCTGGCCATGGCCGACGCCGAAGCCTCGCCAGTCCGGGCCGTCTTGCTCGACGAGGCCGGCGAGCCGGCCGACTAAACGCATCCCCTATTCAATACAGATAATGTCGTAGTCCTGACCTGTCAGACACCTGCCACCCTCGGCCGTCACCTCAAAGGTGTTTTCCACGCCCACCATGCCGACCTCCGGGATGCCGTACTTGGGCTCCAGGGCCAGCGTCATGCCGGCGGCCAGCGGGACGTCAAAGCCCTTGGCCAGGACCGGCCAACCGTCGATGGCCAGTCCGATGCCGTGGCCCAGAAAGCGGACCTGATTGTCGCCCAGCCCCATGAAGCCTTCGGACAGGCCGGCCGCTTCGGCCATGGACAGGGCCAGGGCGTAGAGTTCGGAGGGAATTGCGCCGGGAACCAACCGCGTGGCCACGGCCTGCTGCACGGCCACGCACAGCTCATGGCCGCGTCTGGCGGCATCGGGCAAATCGGCTGCCTTGCCGGCGAAATAGACCTGCGTCTTGTCCGTGCTGTAGCCTTCCAGAGAGAAACCGTTGTCGATGGTCAGCACCTGCCCCTTTTTCCAGACCGTGCCGGCGTAGCCGGAAAACGGCAGGGCCGGATGTTCGCCGCGAAGGCCGACCGGGCCGTTGAACACACTTGGGTAGTTGGCCGAATCCCCGACCGCGATGTGGCCGAGGAAGATTTCCTCTCCATAACTGCCCATGCGCAACTGGCCCTGATGCCCAAGCTCGAAAAAGGCGTCCCAGCACTGCCGGGCGATCTCCCGCTCGGTCAGGCCCGGCCGGATACGCTGCGGCACAAGCTCGGCCAGCCCCCGGGCATGGCGCGCGCCACACAACCGCATCTTGGCCAGTTCCCACTCCGACTTATAGGCCTGGGCCATGGCCAGGGCGGCGTCGCCGGACGTAAAGACGGTGTCCGGCAGCCGGGATGTAAGCAGCGAGGCCAGATTCCAGGGCAACCCGGCCTGCTCGGCGGCGCAGGTGGGCGTGAGCGCACTGCCGGCCTCGCGGCAAAGGGGGACAATATCGCTAAAGGAACGAAAACCCACAATGGTCGGCAAGGGCGATTCCAGGGCCGCCCGCTCCCGCCCCTTGCGGCACAACAGCACCGGTTCGCCGGTAAGCGGCAGCCACAGGATGCCGTTGGCCCAGGAACCGGTCAGATAATAGAGCGCCAGCCGTGAAAAGACGAGCAATCCGCCGGCTTCGGGGGCAGTCTTGGCCAACAGGGCGCGTACGGATTCCTGGCGACTGCGCATTTCCGACTCGGGCAGACGTTCGAGAGCTTCAAACATGGGGTACTCCGGTTGAGGTTGCTTTCTCTGGCCGCGGCAGGCATAGCGGCCGTCCAAGGGCGGCACGGCCGACTTTGCCGACAGTGCCAAAGCCGAGCCAACCCGTCCTCCGGAAAGGAAATTCGACCATGCCAAGCAGCAGCCGCGAGATGTCCTGGGCAGCCTTTTTCGCCCTTGTCGGGGCGACCATTTTATGGGGCAGCTCGTTTATCGCCATGAAGATCGCCATGCGCGAAGTCTCGCCGCTGCTGGTTGTTTTTTCCCGCATGGCCGTGGCCTCGGTGGTCTTCGGACTGCTGTGGCGGCGCATGGGCGGGCTGGCCGCCGGTCGGGGCGACTGGAAATGGATCGCCTTCATGGCTTTTTGCGAGCCATGCCTGTATTTCATTTTCGAATCCCAGGCTCTGACCTATACGCAGGCCTCCCAGGCGGGAATGATCACGGCCCTGTTGCCGGTGATGACGGCCGTGGCCGCTGCCCTGTTTCTTAAAGAAAAACTTGAACAACGGACCATGGCCGGCCTGCTCCTGGCCGTGGCCGGCGTGGCCGTCATGAGTGTCACGGGCGAGGACACCCCGGCCGCACCGCGCCCCATCCTGGGGAATTTCCTGGAGTTTGTGGCCATGTGCTGTGCTGTTGGGTACATCATCACCTGCAAGCGTCTGGCCGTGCGCCACAAGCCGCTCTACCTTACGGCGGCCCAGAGCTTTATGGGCATGCTTTTTTTCTCGCCGGCCCTGGTCATTGCGCCGTTCCCTGAACGCCTGACCCTCGGGCCGGTTCTGGCCATCGTCTTTCTGGGACTCGGGGTCACCTTCGTGGCCTACGGGCTGTACAACTATGGCGTCAGCCGCGCCCCGGCAGCCAAGGCGGCTGCCTTTATCAATCTCATCCCGGTGGTCACCTGCCTGCTGTCGCGCGTTCTCCTCGACGAGACCCTGACCCCGGGGCAATGGCTCGGAGGCGCGACAACCCTTGTCGGCGTGGCCCTAAGCGCCCGGCCGGCCAAACGGGTTCAGGCCTCGCGCCGGGAATAGTCCATATTGCGCCGGACCGGCTCAAATCCGGCTTTGACCACCAGCCGACGCAATTCGTCCTCTTCCATGGAAAAACGCACGCCGGCAGCGGCCACCACGTTTTCTTCGATCATGGTCGAGCCGAAGTCGTTGGCCCCAAAATAAAGCGCCATCTGCCCCACCATCGGCCCCTGGGTGACCCAGGAGGCCTGGATATTGGGAATATTGTCCAGAAACAGCCGCGACAGGGCCAGCATCCGCAGATACTCCCAGGACGAGGCCTCGGGCACGCGAAGCGCCGTATTGCCGGGTTGAAAAGTCCAGGGAATGAAGGCAGTAAATCCCCCGGTCTTATCCTGGAGATCGCGCAATCGGGAGAGATGCTCCAGGCGGTGTTCGATGGTCTCCCCCAGGCCGATGACCATGGTGGCCGTGCTGCGAAGCCCCAAGGCGTGGGCCGTGGCCATGACCTCGATCCACTCGTCGGCCGGGCACTTGTTGGGCGAGACATGGCTGCGGATGGGGTCGGACAGAATTTCCGCGCCGCCGCCGGGCAACGAGGCCAGTCCGGAAGCCTTGAGTTCGGTCAGGACCTCGGCTATGGACAGCCCTTCCATTTTGGCCAGGAAGACAATCTCCGGCGGGGAAAACCCGTGTACGGCCACGCCCGGAAAGCCGGCCCGCAGCGTCGAGAGCATCCCGGTATAAAAATCGAGATGCAGATCCGGGTGCATCCCGCCCTGGAGCAGGATCTGATAACCGCCGAGCTCCACGGTCTCGGCCACCTTGGCGGCCAGTTCCTGCGGGGCGAGCACATAGCCGCCGGGCTGTCCCGGGGCCTTGAAAAAGGCGCAGAACCGACAGCCGCAGGCGCAGACATTGGTATAATTGATATTGCGGTCAACGATATAGGTGACCACCGGTTCGGGATGCAGGGCGAGTCGGGCGGCGTGGGCCTTTTTCCCCAGGGAAAAAACGTCCTCGACCTCCCACAGGGCGCGGGCCTCATCCACCCGCAAACGGCGTATGGCGCGATCTGGCATTGTGCTATTGACCTCCAGGCAGGGATGCCGCCACGGCGATACACTTTTTTGCCGCAAACGAAAACCACCCGGGAACTATGCTCTACGCTGACGCCACGCTGAAAGAACTGCTTGTCCCAGGCAAAACCATTGCCCTGGTCGGGGCCAAAGACCGCCCCGGCACCGAGGTCGACATGGTTGGCCGTTTCATGATCGACGCCGGTTTCCGCGTCCTGCCCGTGCATCCGGCCCGGACCACGGTCTGGGGCATTGCCGCCCGCAAGACCCTGGCGGATATTGACGAACCCATCGACATCGTCAACCTGTTTCGCGCCCCGGCCAGCTGCCCGGCCCATGCCGCTGAAGTGCTGGCCCTTCCCCGACTGCCGGCCTGCTTTTGGATGCAGTCCGGCATTGCCAGTCCCGAGGCCCGTCAAGTCCTGGCCCCGGCCGGAGTCTGCGTGGTGGAAGATCGTTGCATCATGGTTGAATACCGTCGTCTTTGGGGATAGGGTGTGGAAATGCCGTCTGTCATTGCTTTTACCTGTCAACGCTGCGGCCACTGCTGTGAAGGAGTGGGCGGCATTGTTCTGTCCGCTTTTGATCTCGAACGCCTGGGCAGCCATCTGAAACTTGACCGCAACGCGCTGCTCGAACGCTTTACCGAGCATGTCGGCGGCCGGCATCGACTGGTGACCGGCACGGACGACTCCTGCATCTTTTACGCTGCTGGCTGCATGGTGCATCAGGCCCGCCCCGACGTCTGTCGGGCTTGGCCGTATTTTCGCGGCAATATTATTGACGCCGACAGCCACGCCATGGCAGCCGAAGATTGTCCCGGCATCAATCAGCAGGCCTCGCACGCCGAATTTGCCCGCCAGGGCCGGGACTACCTCATGGCCCATAAATTGTGCCGCTCCCGGGGCGAGGACGTGCCCGAGGCCCTGGTGATCGACTGTATTCCGGACACCCCAGAGGAAGCGGAGCATGGCCGGCCCGGATTCGATGCGTCTTGACCAGGCGCGCTCGCTGCTCGGGGTCTCTCCCGGCGACGGCATTGAGGCCGTCAAATCCGCCTATCGTAAGCTCGCCTTCAAGCTCCACCCGGACCTGCATCCTGATGATCCCGCCGCCAAACGCAAGTTCCAGCGGTTAAACGAAGCCTATCTCCTCCTGCGCCATTATCTTGCCGACCGGGACGACCGCGGCCCCGGTCCGGCGGAGGGAGAGCAATCCCGGACCACCGGCCCCAGGCAGCCCCAGGGTCCTGACGAGCAGGCCAAGGCCCGGACCAGCCGCCCCGGCCCGCCGCCACCTCCTCCGGGTCCCGAACCCGGCGCGGCCCACACCCAGCAAAAAGCCAAGCAGGCCTATAACAAGGCCTCCAAGGATAATGCCGACGCCGGGTTCTATTTCCGCCGCGAGGAGGTGCTCCAGGATCTGCTCAAGGACCCCTTTGCCCGGCAGGTCTTCGAAGACATCTACCGGCAGGTGAAAAATGGTCCGAAGCGACAGCAGAAGGTGGCGGCCAAAGGGGCGCGCAACGTCTCGTTCAGCTGGGGCGATAAAGCTGTATCTCTCGATATGTCCAAGGGATTCATTGGATCTCTCAAGGACTACTTTAGAAAACAGCTCGACGATGAACAGACCGTCCGCCTGCCAAGCAGCAGCCTGCTCCCAGGAACGCGCATCCGCGTGGGCATCCGCCATGGCCTGGGCAACGCCAAACCTACCATGGTGGAAGTGACCCTGCCCCCGGATTTCGTCGTGGGACGCCCCATCCGGCTCAAAGGCATGGGCCGGCGTATCGGCCCCATGCGCGGGGATTTGTACCTGCGCCTCCTGGCCAAATAGCCGTCACCACCACTCCAAGGAGGCTCCCCATGTGCTCCATTGCCATCCGCATCATACTGGTCTGCGCCTTGGCCGCCTGCCTGTTGCCAACCTTGGGGATTGCTGCCGAATCCCCGCTGCGCGGCGGACCCTGCCGCTACGACGTCTTTCCCGGCGCCGCCGCCATCATTTCCGTGGCCCCCTGGCAGCCGGCCTCGCCGACCGAAGGCATTCCCACCCCCTATCCGCCCCTGACCGTCACCTACCGGTTCACCCCCGATGCCCCCATCGTCGGCGAACCACTCTATACGCCCGACAAGCTTTTTACCCTGACCCTGATCAACAGTATGCCGCCCGGGCCGAAATTCATCGCCAAATACGGCATCGCTCCAGGCAACGTCGTGCCCTGCCAACTCCACATCATCCGCCAGGGAACCTGTACGCCCGTGGTCCACGTCTTTCCCGGCATCGACCTCACCGACTATTTCGAGCTGACCGGCCGGTAGATGGTAGGGCGAAAATAGCGTGAAGATGCTCCGGCGGCCAAAGAGACTGACACCCTTTGGAATCCCATCTATGGGAGGTTGGATTTGACAGGGTGCGTTACCGCAGCGACAAGCGCAAGGAGCGCCAAAAAACAAGAAGAAGCCATGGAGTGTGGCCGTCCACTTTTTTGTTTAAATTGTTAAAATAGCCCGTTCCGCGTTACGATACCCCTCGCTGCTGCAGGGCTTACCCTGTCCGGCAGTCCCAAATGCAACGCGAGCGTCGTCGCCGGCAAGGGAGGCCTTATGCGGGTCACAGGCGGATACGGCGGCAGCGGCCAGCCTTCAGACGGCGGCAAGGACCGCTCCGATCCCCAGGCTTTCCGGCGCGGCCGGCGGGTGGGGCAAATCGTTCGCGGCCGGCTCGTCTCGCCAGGGCCGCGCGGACTGTTTTGGGTGGTGGTGGCCGGGCACAAACTGCTGGCCGCCTTGGACCACGAGCCTGTCCCGGGCCGGGAACTGGTCTTTCGCATCGAAGGCCTGGACCCAGATCTCATCCTGCGCGACATCACCCCGCCGCCGTCGGCGGCCGACGATCCGGTGTTGTTGCTGGCCGCCCTGACCGAGGCCCGGTCAAAATTCGAAGCCCTGCTCCATCGCTTGCCGCCAGCCGATGCGCCCCTCTTCGTCTTTCAACCCGAGGCTTCTCCCAACCTTTCTTCCGGACAGGTTGCCGGCGTGTCTGATGCGGCATTTACCTGTCAGCCGGCCGGCGTCCCTGACGGGACAACTCCCGCCGCACCTGCCGGCGCGTCAGCCGGCCCCCTTGCCGGCCCTGCCTCCGGCCCGGTCCTGGACCTGACCCTGGCCCGGACGCGCTTTACAGCCTTTTGCCAGAACGACGCCGAGGCCGGGCAGGCTCTGGCCCGGGTCCGGGAGCTGGTCCGCCTCGCCGGACTGGTCATTCCCCGGACCCAGGGCCGGCCACTGTACACGCCCTGGATGTATCCGGGCCTTAGCCAGTCTGAAGTCCTGACCCTGCGCACCGGCAGCAAAACTTGGTCCCTTCGCCTATTTGGCCGGTTGCCAAACGCCGGGCGCATTGCCGCAGTGCTGACCCTGGACGGCTCCAAAGCCGGCTATCGCCTCATGCTGGAAAATCCAGGCATGGCCGATGCCGTTATCGCTACGCTTGCCCAGGTGCGATTTGGCCGACGGGAGCTGGCCCCGGTCTGCCTCTTTGCCGGCGGGCTCCCGGCCGAGGCGGCCTCGGGATTCTGGGCCAGGATTTTGGCCGGCGCGGCCCGGCCCTTTACGGGGCTGCGGCTTCGGGTATAAATATGGGGACCGGCGCTCTTGGCCGGATCGACCACACCCGGAGCGTTCCCTCATGGCGTACAAGGATTTGCAGGAATTTTTGCGGCTTCTGGAGAAGAAAGGCGAACTCAAACGCATCAAGCCGACGCTTGACCCGTATCTGGAGATCGCCGAGGTCACCGACCGCGTCTCCAAGGCCGTGGGACCGGCCCTTTTCTTTGAAAATCCCAAAGGATCGCGGTTTCCGGTAGTGACCAACGCCTTCGGGTCCTTTGACCGCATCCATCTGGCCCTGGAGTGCGCCGACCTGGACGCCCTGGGCCAACGCATCGACGACATCCTGGAGATGGAAAAGCCCCACGGGCTCATCGAAAAGCTCAAGCTGTTGCCGAAACTGGCCAAGATGGCCGGTATTTTTCCCAAAACAGTGGACAGCGCCCCTTGCCAGGATGTGGTCCTGACCGGCGACGACGTGGATCTGTCCATCCTGCCGGTGCTGACCACCTGGCCCGGCGACGCCGGACCGTTTATCACCTTCCCCGTGGTGGTGACCAAAGACCCGGAGTCCGGCAAACGCAACGTCGGCATGTACCGGATGCAGGTCTTTGATAAAAACACCACCGGCATGCACTGGCATCGCCACAAAGGCAGCGCCGCCCACTACTATCTGGCCGAAAAGCGTGGCGAACGCCTGCCCGTGGCCGTGGCCATCGGCCCTGACCCGGCCTGCACCTATGCCGCCACCGCCCCGCTGCCCGACGACATCGATGAATTTCTGTTCGCCGGGTTCCTGCGCCAGAAGGCCGTGGAGCTGGTGCAGTGCAAGACCGTGGATTTACAGGTGCCGGCTAACAGCCAGTTCGTCCTGGAAGGGTATGTCGAGCCGGGCGAGCGCCGCCGCGAAGGCCCCTTTGGCGACCACACCGGCTATTATTCCCTGGCCGACGATTACCCGGTCTTTCACGTGACCGCCATCACCCACCGCAAGGACGCCGTCTATCCGGCCACCCTGGTCGGCCCGCCGCCCATGGAAGACACCTACATGGGCAAGGCCACTGAACGCCTGTTTTTGCCGCTTATCAAAAAGCAGTTGCCGGAAATCGTGGACCTGAGCCTGCCGGTCGAAGGCGTGTTCCACAACTTCTGTTTTGTCTCCATTGACAAGCGCTACCCGGGCCAGACGCGCAAGATCATGTACGCTATCTGGGGCCTGGGCCAGATGATGTTCACCAAGATCATCGTGGTGGTGGATGCCGGGGTCAACGTGCAAAACACGGCCGAGGTGCTGTGGCGCGTCGGCAATAACGTCGACCCCCGGCGCGACGTCATCATCGTGGACGGACCGCTCGACGCCCTGGACCATGCCGCGCCCATGCCCTGCTTCGGCGGCAAGATGGGCATCGACGCCACCAAGAAGGGGCCGGAGGAAGGCCACATGCGCGGCTGGCCGGATTCGCTCGCCATGGACGAGACCACCAAGGCCCGCATCGACGCTCTGTGGGGCGAGTTGGGGTTGTAGGTGTAATTGTATTTGTTAAGAATGCCTCCGGCGGCCAAAGGGCAGTGCCCTTTGGAAACCCACCTGGAGTTTCGTCTGATTGAACCGGGGACACTGCCAAGTCGACGGGCGGAAGTTACGCAAAAAAAGACGGAAAGGGACCGAGGCCCTGACAGTGGGTGCTCACGCTTGACGGGAGCCATCAATACTTTGACGTCCGGGAGGGGGGACCCTCTCCCGGATACTCCTGACAGGGGGAGATGGGGATGGGCATGGAGAGTGAAAAGCCTCGGTGTCCGTGGTGCGGCGAGTTGCCGCTCTATATGCGCTATCATGATGAGGAATGGGGCGTACCGCTCCATGACGACCGGGCGCTTTTTGAACTGCTCCTCCTTGAAGGGGCGCAGGCCGGATTGTCGTGGCTCACAGTGCTCAAGCGCCGCGAGGGCTACCGCCTTGCCTACGACGGCTTTGATCCGGCCTGCGTGGCCGCCTATGACGACGCCAAAATGGCCGAACTGGTCGCTGACGCCCGCATTATCCGCAACCGGGCCAAAGTTGCGGCCTCGGTCAAAAATGCCCAGGCCTTTCTGGCCGTCAAAGACGCCTTTGGCTCCTTTGACGCCTATCTGTGGCGCTTTGTGGACGGAACGCCCGTGGTCGGCGGCTGGGACGCCATCGGGCAGGTTCCGGCGGTCACGCCGCTGGCCGAAACCGTCAGCCGCGACCTCAAGGCCCGGGGCTTCGGCTTTGTCGGCCCCACCATCGTGTACGCCTTCCTGCAGGCCGCCGGACTCGTCAACGACCACCTGCGCGACTGCTTCCGGTTCCGGGAGCTGGCCGGAGAGGCCTGATGCAGTCGGGGCCACTTTCCCGGCCGCCCATCTATACCATCGGGCACAGCGGCCATGAACGGGCCACGTTTTTAAGCCTGCTGGCCCGCCAAGGCGTCAATATGGTCATCGACGTGCGCTCCCACCCGGTTTCCCGCTATATGCCGCAGTTTTCCAAGGACGCGCTGGCTGCATCCCTCGGGTTGTGGGGCGTTTCCTACCTGTATCTGGGGCGGGAGCTTGGCGGGCTGGGCCGGGGGGAGCCCATTGCCGCCGCCGTCTCGTTTTCCCGGGGTATCGACCGGGTCATGGACTGCTGGCGTCAAGCCTGGCGGCTGGTTCTGCTGTGCGCCGAGGAAGACCCCAGACGCTGCCACCGGGCCGGGCGCATCGCACCAGAGTTGCTTGCCCGAGGAGCCAGGGTGGTGCATATCCGGGGCGACGGCCGGCTTGAGCCCCATACTCCGGCCTGGAACGATTTCGCCATGGCCTGCATCCTTGGCGACAGGAATCCGCAATGAGGTGTCCTGCACCACCTGCCGAAGAAGCAAGCTGACGACACGACAGGCGGTTGCCGGCTTCTGCCGCCGCCGGGCCTGCCCTTTAACAGAGCCCAATAAACATGTCCTGGGGCTGCCGGGCGTGCCCCCCCTGCCTGGGAGTCCACGCCGGCTCAGACCGGGCTGGAAGAAACAGCAAGGAGAAGTATTGTGACCAGTGCGTGGGTGACGGTTTCAAGCTTTATCGCGCCGCTCCAGACGGAAGCGGATTTCGAGGCCATCGTGGCGGCCGACGTGGACCGCTGGCATGAGGCCGCCCGGGAGGCTGGGTTGGACGGAGAGAGCCATGTGCGGATTTCTCGCCAGGACGGCGAAGTGGCTGTGGAAATAAGCCCGGAGCTGGATGCGGCCTTTACCCCGGTGCAGACGTTGTGGCGAGCCGATTGAACTGAGCAGCCCGCCCCAAGCACCCCTTAAAAACTTCTCCCGTTGAGGGGTCCGGGGGGATCAT